>JANOBS010000532.1:0-11159 GCA_031411755.1 Luteolibacter sp.
CTGCCGTATTTGAAGCCAGCCTTGATCGAGTGATCGGTGGGATCCTCGCCGGGATACCACGCGGGCTGATCCTGGCCGACCTGGGTGAGCTTGGGATACTTCTTGATTTCAAGCCGCCAGCCCTCGGAGTCGACGAGGTGCCAGTGGAGGCGGTTCAGCTTGTGGATCGCCATCAGGTCGAGGAGCTTCATCACAAAGTCCTTCGGCATGAAATGGCGGGCGGAATCGAGGTGCAGGCCGCGCCAGGGCAGGGCGGGGGAATCGTTGATGGTGAGGAAGGGCAGGCTAGCCTTGATGGGGGACTTGGCGTCCTTTCCGTAAACCTGCGGCGGCAGGAGCTGAAGCAGGGTCTGGATGCCGTTAAAGACTCCGGTGGCATCATGACCTTCGATGGAGACTCCTGATTTCTCGACCTTGAGAACGTATCCGTCGACTGGCAGGCCGGAGGAAATCGAGAGATTGATGGCGCCCTCGCCACTAGCGGAAACCGGGTGGCCGAGCCCGTTTCTCAGGCGCTGGCCGAGGTAGCTGCCCTCATTCTTCAGCTCGGCAGGCATGCGGATGCCGACGGTGTCCGGTAAGGAAAAGGAGCCTTCCTTCATCTCCACCGACTTCGGCTGGGGAATCAGCGGCAGCGGTTCGGCGGCGTGGAGAAGGGGAATCGAGGCAAACAGGATGGAGAGCAAACGCATGGGATGGAAAAGACGTTGAAACAAAAGGAACAGCCCGAGATGACCGCTCCCGGTCTTGAGCGTCAAGGCAATCGGCGGATTTCCCACACATCCCTCTTGGCGACCCGCGCTTCGCCCCTTAAACGTCCCCCCGTGATTCCCAACGTCCTCGCCGAACGCTACGCCTCCTCCGCCATGCAATCCATCTGGTCCGCCGAGGGCCGGATCGTGCTCGAACGCGAATTCTGGATCGCCGTGATGAAGGCTCAGCGCGATCTCGGGCTCGACATCCCCACCGAGGCGATCGCCGCGTATGAGGCTGCGAAGGACAGCGTCGACCCCGGTTCAATCATGGCCCGCGAGCGGATCACCCGCCACGACGTGAAGGCCCGCATCGAGGAGTTCAACGATCTCGCCGGCCACGAACACATCCACAAGGGCCTCACTTCCCGCGACCTCACGGAAAACGTCGAGCAGCTTCAGGTGTTCCGCGCGCTGGAGGTGATCCGCGCCAAGACGGTCGCCACCTTGAAAAGACTCCGCCTGCGTTCGGAGCAGTGGAGCGATCTGCTCATCACCGCCCGCACCCACAACGTCGCCGCGCAGCCGACGACGCTCGGCAAGCGCATCGCGATGTTCGGCGAGGAGCTTCTCACCGCTTTCAACGCGCTGGAAGACGTCATCGCCCGTTATCCGGTGCGTGGACTGAAAGGCGCGGTCGGCACGCAGATGGACCAGCTTTCCCTGTTCGAAGGCGATGCGGTGAAGGTCGCCGAGCTGGAGCAGAAGGTCGTCGCCCACCTCGGCATGCCCGCTGTTTGGATCAACGTTGGCCAGGTCTATCCACGCTCGCTCGATTTCCGTGTTGTGTCCGTCCTGACCGATCTCGCGTCCGGCCCTTCCTCGTTCTCGAAGACCCTGCGCCTGATGGCGGGTCACGAAACCGCCAGCGAAGGCTTCGCGCCTGGTCAGACCGGATCGAGCGCCATGCCGCACAAGATGAACTCGCGCTCTTGCGAACGCGTCAACGGCTTCCATGTCATCCTCAAGGGCTACCTCGCCATGGCGGCCGGCCTCGCGGGCGATCAGTGGAACGAGGGTGATGTCTCCTGCTCGGTGGTGCGCCGCGTGATGCTGCCGGACGCCTTCTTCGCGCTCGACGGCCTTTTCGAAACCTTCCTCACCGTCCTCGACCAGATGGACGCCTACCCGGCGGTCATCGCGAAGGAAAACGCCCACTACCTGCCGTTCCTGATGACCACCACGATCATGATGGAAGCGGTGAAGGCCGGAGTCGGTCGCGAAACCGCGCACCACGCGATCAAGGAGCACGCCGTCGCCACGGTGAATGACCTCCGCACCGGGAAAGCAAGCGTCAACAACCTCGTCGAGCGCCTCGCATCTGATTCGCGTATCCCGCTCGATCAGGCCCAGCTCGTGGCGATCGTCGCCGCCGGCGAGCAGAACGCTGGTGCTGCACGGACGCAGGTTGCGACGTTCTCGAAGGCGGTGTCGGCGATCGAATTCGCGCATCCGGCGGCAGCGGCCTATGTGCCTGGTGCGATCCTTTGAGCGGACGTTTTCCACTGCATCAGCACGTTCGCAGAAAGGATCAGCACCCCGCCGATGAGGATCGGAGGGGTGAGCGTTTCGTTGGGATAGGAAAATCCACTGAGTCCGGCAAAGAACGCCGGGAGAAAGAGCGCATAGACGGCGGTGAACACCGGTTCAGTCGTGTAGATCAGCCCGGCCTCGGTGGCGCTGACCTTGCGCTGGAAATGGTTCATCAGCAGGTAGGCACCGACCGAGCAGAACAGGGCGAGGATGAGAACGAAGCCAGCGGTCGGCCAGGAGGCACCGGCGGTCAGCACGGCATCACGTGACGGGGCGAGTAACAGGCTCACCGGTGTGTAAAGAACTGCGATTCCCACGCACATCAGGAAGGTAACCGGCATGCTACGGTTTCCCTCGTACTTCGGATGTTCCAGGTTCAGGATCTGGAAGGTGAAGAGGACGGCGGCGAGCAGGGTCTCGAGTTCGCCACGGCCGGGCCGGAGGTCGCCGGGGCGGATGCCGGAAAGGATGGCTCCGCCGATCATCACCAGCAGGGTCGCGACCACCACACGCGTTGTTGGCAGGGCGCGCAGTCGAAAGCAGGCCCAAAGCGGCAGGATCACGCAGTAAGCCTGGGTCAGGAAGGCGGAGGTCGAGGCGGGCGTGTACGCCAGTCCATCGGCCTGGATGCCCATGCCAAGCCCGCCCCAGAGGGCAAGCAGAAGTCCCTGGCGGATCTCGAGTCGGGTGAATTTCAGCCGCACGACGAAGGGCAGCAGGATGAGGGCGGCGAGGCCAAAGCGCGCCACCTGCATCCACGCAGCGAGAAATTCACTGGAGGCCCCGGGAATCCGCGTCGTCTGATCCAGGTGCAGCGCCTTCACGACCGGAAAGCTCACTCCCCATAGGGCGCAGGCAAGAATCAGGAACAGGGCGGGCATCGACACGCTCTCCAAATAGGGGTCGATGGAGGGAATGTCCACCCCGTCCCATGCCTTCGGCCTCACGATTTCATCCGCTCTTCGTCAGATTCGGATTCTCCCTTCACAGTCGCTTGTCCAACATTTCCCCGATGAATGGCAACTACCCGATGTTTCTCGATGCGGAGCTGGTGCGGCGCACGAAGGTTTCCCACATCGTCCTCTTCGTGTTCGGCACTTTGCTGTTGTTGCCTGGGGCGCTCGTTTCATATTTCACGGTGATCCTGATGAGCATGGGCGGATTTCCTGGATTCGGTGAAAAGGCCATTGCCAATCCTGTCCATTGCGCGATCGCCGGCACAGGCACCGGTGTAATTGCGTGGGTGATGTTGGGTCTGCTGTTCTTCAAGCGAGCCGATCCGCGCTGGCATGTGGTGGTCTGGCCGTCCTTGGTTTTGTTCTCGGTCGTAGCTGGATTCAGTTGCTTCGTCTGGCTGACGATGGGTGAGGTCGCGGATGTGCCCTTGATCGCGGGAGTTCTCTGGACGGTGGTGATCGCCGCAGTGCTGTGCCTGATCATCGGCATCCGGAATCTCGACCTTGCGGTGAAGTCACGGCGGAAATTGAAGGCGGAGCTGGAGGCGTTCATGATCCGGTATGAGCCTCCGAGTCCGATCAATCCTCCCAACTGAGCGAGGCCTCGGTCTTGGCTTCAGCTAGCACGTCGAGGGTTTCATGCTCGGTGCACCATTTTTCGATGTAAGGCCAGTCGAGGGTGTTTCCCTGGACGGCAATGACGGCGACAGTGTCGTCGTAATCCTTTGAGCGCCTTCCTCCTTTGCACCAGCGCAACTTCTGAATAATGACGTCCTCTGCCGTTGGGAGCCATGCCTGCCGGGACAGCAGCGTCATGAGCTTTCTACGTGAAAAACGCTCCTGATCATGGAGATCCCTGCTCAGTTCGAACAGCTCGATGGTGAAGGGGATCGTTGGAATCTCGATGATCTGACGCCAGGTGCCGGTGACCATTTCGAACGTCACCTGTGGATCGATTTTGAAGGCCTTTGGAAGTTTTGAAAACAGGGCTTCGCGTTCGGCCGTCTCGATTCTGAGTACCAGATCGGCATCCTTGGTTGCTCAAGGCACACCATAACGATTCGAGGAGAAAGAGCCCACGACCATGTAGTCGATGGAAAGTTGATTGAGGGTATCAAGCAACTCTGCTACTGCATCCTCACCTGTCCTCATCAGTGCCTGACTGCGGTTTCGATTTTCCGGAGACGTTTCAAGTTCCGAAGCAGCAGCTGATGGATTTCGGGTTCATTTGCTTCCGGATTTTGATCCCGAAGCCCCTCTTTCATTCGTTCGCACACACCCGCAAAAAGTCGTGGTCCCGCAAGGACACGTTCCTCTTCCGACATGGTGCGGGCCTGGCGGACCTTGGTCAGCCAGATCGCATCAGCAGTGGAGGCTGCGTATTTCATGTGGGAAGACTATAATAAATGGAGGTATCGGGCAAGGAACGAGATCAATCACGCCAGCGCTTCACGAGATCGCCATAGGCATCGATCCGCCGGTCGCGGAAAAACGGCCAGATGCGGCGGAAGTCCTCGACGAGCTGGAGATCGAGATCGTGGTAGAGGATCTCCTCGTTTTCAGTGGAGGCCTTGGCGACGATCTCGCCGTAGGGATTGGCGACGAAGGAACGGCCCCAGAACTCGGTGTTGTCCTGAGTGCCGGTGCGGTTGACGGCGGCGAGGTAGCAGCCGTTGGCAACCGCGTGGCCGCGCTGCACGGTTTCCCAGGCGCAGTGCTGGGCATCGCCGAGGGTCGGCTTTTCCTCGGGGAGCCAGCCGATGGCGGTGGGGTAGATGAGGACCTGTGCGCCACCGAGGGCCATGAGTCGCGCGGCTTCCGGATACCACTGGTCCCAGCAGATCAAGACGCCGAGTTTTCCGAATGCAGTGTCCCAGACAGGCCAGCCGCTGTCGCCGGGGGTGAAGTAGAATTTTTCCTCAAAGGCGGGGTCCTGCGGGATGTGGGACTTGCGGTAAAGGCCGAGCAAGCTGCCGTCCGCGTCGTGAATGGCGGCAGTGTTGTGGTAGAGGCCGGGGCCGCGTTTTTCAAACAGGGAGGAAATGAGCACGATACCGAGCTCTTTCGCAAGCGCGCCGAGCCGATCGGTGACCGGACCGGGCAGGGGATCGGCAAGATCGAAAAGTTCCGGGTCCTCCACTGTGCAGAAGTAGGGGGTAAGAAACAGCTCCTGGGTCACGACGATGTTCGCACCGCCCGCCGCAGCTTCGCGGATCAGGACTTCGTGGAGGTCGAAGGCGGCGTCCTTGGTCGGAAAGGTGCCGGACTGGAGGAGGGCGAGGCGTGGCATGGAGCGGAGGTTAGAGGCTTGCCGCGAATGAGGCAAGGCGTGGCACCAAGAGCTCAGGGCACAAAAAAGCCCCGCATCCAGGATCTGGAGGCGGGGCTTGGGAATTTCATTCGGACGACCTCAGGGAGCGCTCGGGCTCAGGACCACACGTCCCCCTTCAGTGGTGCCGGAGAAGTAGCCGACGGCGCGGTTGCTTTTCTGGAGGTAAACGCCGGTGCCGGTTACGGGTCTGGTGAAGGAGGGAACATTCACGGTGAACACGAAGGTTCCAGTGCGGTCGGTCGCACGCCAGCTCAGCAGCGATCCGATGGGCACAGCCGGCACGCCATCAGTGACGGTCCGGTTGCTGATTTCATCGGCCACCAGATTCCCACCGGCGAGTTCCAGGGCTTTCGTTCCCGAAAAGAGCGGGATCGAGGAGTCATAGACACTGCCGCTGGCATTCAGGATGGTGTTGACCCCCCCGAATTCGGTTCCTACGGCACCGGGGCCCTGCGGTGGCTTGCTCCAGACGAGTTCTCCGCTGATGTCGGTCTTGATGTTGTTGGCAAGGGTGAGATCACCGCCGATCACCCCGGATGGCCTTACGCCGGAGCGCAGGGTGGAGAAGAATGCGATGGCGGCGTTGTCGGTCACAGCGGACGAAGCACTGAACTGGTTGCCGTCGGGCAGGATTCCACGCAGCCGGACCGTGGCATTGCTGCTCACGGAGGTGATCGCATAGCCTCCGCCGGCGAGGGCGGGATCGAGGCTGGCGAGTTCGAGATGGTGGATCACCGGACTGGCGGCCGTCATTTCAGCGTGGAGCAAGCCTGTGAGGACCACACCGTTCGTCAGGACAACGCCAACGGTGAGGGCTCCCGAAATACCGCCCGGCTTCCTGTCGACGGTGATTGGACCGAGAGCGCTAGGCGTGCTGACCGTCGTCAGGCCGACTGGGAAGCGCAGCCTGCCGGTTGCGTCACCATTGGCGACGACGACGCGGATGGAACCGAACCCTTTGGATGAGACGCTTGCTTTCGCCCAGCCTGCCACCTTGCCGGTGGAGTCGGTGAGGACGCCGTTGAAGGTTTTAGGAGCCGCAGTGGCAAACCCGGCGGAGACGTTGACGATCCCGATCCCGAGGGAGGTGCCGTTGCTGGTCGTGTAGGTGAACTGACCGGTGTAGCCGCTGGGAATGATCAGCGTCCGACCCTGAATCACAATCAACGGATCGCTCACGGCGATGATGGTCAGATCGCCACCGAGGGTGTCGTTGACGAGTGGATTCAGGCGGGTGGGTCCGCTGGTCACGGTGACGGAATCACCCGGTTGGGCAATGGCACCGGTGCCGGTGAGCGCGATTTCGAACGAGGCGATCTCCGGGTCATTGCTGAGGATGTGCAAGGTATCGGTCACCGTTCCCACCGCCGAAGGGATGAAGGTCAGCGTGACAAGCGTGGCGGAAGTGCCTGGGATGGAGCCCGACCCATTGGTGGTGGCACTGAACTTGGTGCCAACGTCAAAGCTGGTGGAGTAGATCAGCGGCTGGCTGCCGAGGTTGCGCACGGTGATGCTGCGAGTGATGGGAGTGCCGAGGGAGGTGGTCCCGAGGTTCAGGGTGCTCGCGTTGTCCGCCACCACGGTGCCTGTTGGATTCTCCACTGAAATATCCCGGACACCCGCGCCGGTGAGGGCGATTTCGAACGAGGCGATTTCCGGGTCATTGCTCAGGATGTGAATCACATCGGTCTTCTCGCCCGTCGTTGTCGGTTTGAAGGTCAGCGTGACGAGCGTGGAGGAAGTTCCGGGGATGGTTCCGGACCCGTTGGTGGTGGCGCTGAACTGGGTGCCAAAGTCGAATGTGGTGGAGTAGATCAGCGGCTTGCTGCCGAGGTTCCGCAGGGTGAAGCTGCGGGTCACCGGGGTGCCCGGAGCACCTGCAAAGGTGGTTCCGAAGTTGAGCGTGCTGGCATTGTCCTGCACCGCGGTCCCTGTGGGGTTCTCGACTGAAATGGCGCGCGCACCTGTGCCGGTGAGGGCGATTTCAAACGAGGCGATCTGCGGGTCGTTGCTCAGGATGTGGATCACATCCGCCTTCGCACCGATCGTTGTCGGGGTGAACGTCAGGGTGAGAACCTTGGAAGAGGAACCGGCGATCACACCGGATCCGTTGCCTGTGGCACTGAACTGGGTGCCAAAGTCGAAGGTGGTGGAGTAGGTCAGCGGCTGGCTGCCGACGTTGCGCAAGGTGACTGTCGCCGTGACCGGGGTGCCGGGAGCCCCTGCGATAGTGGTTCCGAAGGCAACCGTGTTGGCATTGTCCACCAGTTCGGTGCCGGGGGGGTTCTGAACCGAAAGATCGGGTTCAACTGAGAAAACGGCGAGTCCGGCCATCTGGGTGGCTCCAGTGCTGACAGGTCCGAACGAGACGGCGACGCCTGTGGTCAGATCGATCCGGTAAAGGTTGGTCACTGCTCCGACGGTGGCAACAAACCAACCTTCACCGACTGCGACGGCGTTTGAGGCGGCAACTGTCACCGAGCCTGGAATGTCGAAACCACCCAGGGCAGGGAAAGTGGGGAAGGTTCCGCCGATCGTGATCGGCACTCGGGTAGTCTGGGTTCCACTGTTCGGTGGATTCTGGATGTAGATGCTGCCACTGGGCGAGTCCAGGGTATACAGGGTGGTCACACCGCCGGTGAGGGACTGGGCGATGTTGTTGGTGAAGGCGGCTCCGGTGGCTCCAGTGGTGTTGTTGGAGACGCCGTTGAGGGTCTGGTTGCCTTCGGGATTGATTCCAGCCACGCTGCCTGCAGCACCGCCGAGGTCGCCATCGATCGGGGCTCCGGTGTTCGGGTTGATGCGGAAATTCAGTCCGTTGCCGGAGATCACGCGCACGCGGTCCACGGTGGGGTTGAAGTCAAAGCCGTAGCCGACGGCGGGATCCGGAAGATCGATCGCAGCCGCAGCGGCATCCACAAACGCGATCGAGCCGGCCGTACCAACTGCGGTCAAGGTTCCCGAAAAAGGGTCGATAAGATAGAGCGTGCCGGTATTCGCGGTTCCGTTGACCCCTAGCCCATAGAGCTGGCCGGTTTGAGGACGGTTGTCGATGCCGACAAGAACCTCGTTGGCTGTAATTCCGGAGATCGCCGCAGTGGTGACGGTACCGGGAGTTGCAGGCGAGAATCTGAGGAGGCTGGTGCCCGCTAAGTTGATCGCGACGGCCGAGCCGAGATCGGTGCGGATGGCCATGCTGCGGACGGCAAGTCCGGTATCACCCAGCAGGGTGGCCTGGGCGTTGACGAGATTCAGCGAGTAGACCCTTGAAGTGCTGGCGGCTGTTTTCGCCACAAAGAAGGCAGTGCCGACTGTGACCGCAGCGTTGGACGTCGCCGCGTTCACTCCCGGGGGAATGTCAAAGCTCGACTGGCTGAAAACGAGCGGGCTGCCTCCAAGTGTCACGGCTTGGCCGAGGGTCTGCGTGCCGCTGGTAGGGGTGTTCTGGATGAAGAGTCTGCGGCTGGTGTCATCCAGCGTGTAGGCCGTGGCAATGAGGCTGCTTGGCTGGTTGTTGGTGAAGGCCACCGAATTCACCGTGGTGCTCCCGCCGTTCGCCGCTCCGTCCGGGTTCGTCCCAGTCACAGCGGATACGGAACCATTGTCACCGTCGACAGGTCCACCGGTGTTTGGATTGACGCGGAAATTCAAGCTGCCAGCCACGACACGAGGGCGGTCGGTGGAGGCATTGAAGTCCATGTCCCACTTGACCACGGCAGGATCCGGGAAATCCACCGCGGTGGTTCCGTTGGTAGTGAAGGCGATTTGGCTTGCCGTGCCGATGGCTGTGGCAATGCCGTTAGAGGGCTCGACCAAGTATAGTGTGGCCTTGTCTGTCGTGGCGTTGACGCCGAGTGCGTAGAGCTGCTGGTTCAACGGACGCACGTCGATGGCGACCAATGTTTCACCAGCGGTGATGCCGGTGACGGCCAAAGGGGTTGTCGGCGAGGAAGCCGAAGTGGTCAAGACAGTGGAGAGTTTGGCGTCCTCAGTCAGCAGGTGGAGCGTCTGCGCGTGGGTCGGAAGGGCTGAAAACAGCGAGGCTGAAATCACCCCCGAGGCCAGCAGCAAGCGCCGCAAGGTCATTGAGGAAGGTCGGGCAACGGGTGCGGTGGCGGAAAAAAAGCACCGCGTCCGGCTAGGCTGGGTTTTTTTATTCATTTTTGTGACAGAGCTATGACACTGTGAAGGTATGGGGGATTTGGGGTGTGAAAAGGTTTATTTTGATCCAATCGCTGATGCGCCGACAAGTCGGCCTCCGAGGGTCTAGGCGGAAGCCGCTGATTGCCGAAATGCCTTCACCTCAGCGTGATCACCGTGGCGATCGGATCGGCGAGGGTGGCCGGTAGCTTGATTGTGAGGCTTCCGTCGGCCGATCGTGTGCTCAAGATCTCTCCGCCATGGAGCAGGGTTGCAGTGCAAGGCGATGGTGCCGTTGGTAGTGAAGGCCACCTGCGAGGCCGTTCCCACTGGCACAGCCAAGGCGGTCCGGGGCTCAAGGTGGTAGACGGTGGCCGTATCGGTGGTGGCGTTCACCCCAAGGGCGTAAAGTTCTTGGTTCTGCGGACGCACATCGATCGCCACGAGGCTCTCGCCGGCAGTGACACCCGTGATGGTCACTGGGGCAGAGGGGCCACTGGCGGCGCTGCTCGAAACGGTGGAGAGCTTCCCGTCCTCGGTTAGGAAATAGAGGATCTCTCCGCTGGCGGGCAGGACGAGGGCCGTCGTGGCGGTGGCGAGGGCAAGCAGGAGGAGTGCTTGTCGGGAGGCTTTGGATTTTGGTTGCCTAGGTGGAGGCTGTATCAGGCGAATACTCCCCTAGGAGTTCGGTTTGCCAGGCTTAGTTTGTCTGCAAAGGTAGCCTAAAATTCAAATCTCAGGCTCGCCACAACCTGTATTTTTGGAACGGATTGAGGGCTTATCGGCTGATGCCCCGATAATCTTGAGGGACGTGAGGAAGGTGGTTGAGAACGGAAGTCATTCCGGGGCTCTGATTCCAAGTTCTTGAAAGTCGCACAGATGCAGCCGTATAGACTTCCTTAGCCAGCACTCTGGAAAGAATGATGGTCCGGCAGCGTAGCGGGGCAGCTCAGGTAATATGGCCGCTCTCGTTTCAATCAGAACCCAACACCGTCCCATGCACCGTATCCTCTCTTGCGCCCTGGCGCTCGTTTGCAGCGTCAATGCCGCGCCCATTCTCGAAGCTCCAGCCAGTGGCGAGAGCATCGTCCTCATCGGCAATGGCCTCGGTGAGCGGATGGTGGATCACCCGTATTTCGAGTCCGATCTGCACCTCCGCTTTCCCTCGAAAAACCTCGTCATCCGCAACCTCTGCCGGCCGGGGGATACGCCGGGGTTCCGCCCGCATCCATCGCGGAAATCACAGTGGGCGTTTCCGGGTGCGGAGAAATTCCGACCGCAGAACAAGATACACGCCGGGCAGGGCTTTTATCCCACCCCCGATGAGTGGCTGACTAACCTGAAGGCGGATACGATCGTGGCGTTCTTCGGTTACAATGAGTCCTTCGATGGCAAGGCCGGACTGGAGAACTTCAAGGGCGAGCTCGACGCCTTCATCACCCACAC
>JANOBS010000533.1:0-1760 GCA_031411755.1 Luteolibacter sp.
CAGTGATCCGGCGCTGCGTCACTGGCAGCATCCACCGTCGTTTCCTTCATGATTCCGCGTCGCACTTTCGTTCACTCACCGCCATGACCTGATGACCCGCCTCCGCCTCCATGCATCGCCAACATGCCTGGCGGATTGAAATGACGAACTCTCCCGCAGGTCATGCCGACCTGCGGTTGTCGGGCGGTCTGCAAAGGACATGGGTGCTTCCGCCAATCGTTTTCGGCTCCGGTTTTCCAGCGGCCTTGGTCGGAGTTCTTCGAGTGAATCAACCCGGGCGTCCCTCCTGATACCATCTCCCAACCTTGATTACGTCTTCTCCAGCAGAATTATGAAGCTACCGCAAAACCTCTTCATCCGCTTTGCCATGGCTGCTTGGCTCGCAGCCCCATTCGCCCAGGCACAGCTCACGTGGGATCAGAATGGAACCGGTGCCGGCCAGACCAACGGTGCCGGCAGTTGGCAGGGAACCAATCTCTGGTACAATGGCACCACCAACCAGGATTGGGTCGCTGGCTCCAACGCGATCTTCGGCGGACCCAACACGGCGGGTGGGGCTGTCACCCTGGCCGGTGCTACCAGCGTCGGCTCGATCACGTTCAACACCTTCACCGGCACCTACACACTGGGTTCGCCCGGACAAACACTCACCATCAATGGCGGCATCAATAAGACCGCCACGGCCGCCGCAGTCTCCCTGACCGCCAGCCCCATCACCCTCGGTGCGGCCCAAACCTGGACCAACAATTCCTCCGGGGCTTTCACCATCACCGTGCCAACAAGCAACGGAGGCAACCTTTTGACGATCGATGGCAACGGCACCACCAACTTTGGCACCGCCACAACGTCTGTCATCTCCGGCGCGGGTGGCATCACTTACAATGGCACCGGCCGCCTCTTCCTCGGCGCGGGTGCGGTTCCGGCCCACACCTACTCCGGCACCACCACCCTCAATGGCGGCGTCACCATGGTGTCCGGCAACAACCTGGGCACCGGCAACCTCACCATGAATGGCGGCGTGATCGAGAGTTACTGGACCGACGGCTTCATCCGTGGTCTTGGATCGGGGGCCGGCCAGGTCCAGCTCATCGGTGGTGCCAGCGGTTGGGGAAACAACAATGGAGGCAATAGCGTCATTCTTGGCAACAATGCCGCCAACGAGGCGGTCTGGGGAGTGGCGAATGAAGCGGGCAACGCAGCCGCAACCGGCTTTTTCAACCCATCGACCTTGGTTCTCAACACGCAATACAACCAAAACACAGGCTTCACCTTTCAGAACAAGATCGACCTCAATGGCACCACGCGCACCATCCAGGCGGGTGCCGGCACTTCGGGAGGGGCCACAGCGACCATCAGCGGGGTGATTCGCAACACCCGCGGCACCGCCGCAGGCCTTATCAAGACAGGCTCCGGCTTGCTGATCCTCACAGCGGCCAACAGCTACGATGGTGGCACAACCGTCAATCAAGGCGACCTCCGTTTCGGTTCACTCACCGCGATGCCCCCATCCGGAAACGTGGCTGTCAATGCCGGAGCCTCCCTCACTGTCGAGGCCGGGGCAGCAGGTGATTGGACCTCGGGAGCTAGCGGTGTGGGCACCCTTGGCGGACTGTTTTCCGGACTCGGCAGCGCGGGCACCAGCACCGTGAGCTTTTCCACCGACTCGACACTGGGTCTTGAAATGACCGGCAACCTGACCTACGCGGGCGACATCCCGAATCTCGGCACCAACGTCGGTATCACCAAGACCGGCGGCAGCA
>JANOBS010000534.1:0-8865 GCA_031411755.1 Luteolibacter sp.
TCACCGCATCCGATCGGCTATCGCGACGACCTCGTTGCCGCCTTCACCTACCTGCCGAAGCTCTGCTCGCACATTCACTTCCCGATGCAGAGCGGCAGCGACCGCATCCTGCGTGCGATGCGTCGTCCGTACAAGAACGACAAGTTCATCGAGATCTGCGAAAAGATGAAGGCCGCCCGTCCGGGTATCGCCATCACCACCGACATCATCGTCGGCTTCCCGGGCGAAACCGAGGAGGACTTCCTTGCCACGGTCGCGACCGTTGAGCGCCTGCAGTTCGACAACGCCTTCGTCTTCCGCTACTCGCCACGACGCAATACACCCGCTGCGGAGATGGAGGAACAGCTCGCCGAGGTGGTGAAGGAGGAGCGCAACCAGCGGCTGCTCGAAGTCGTCAATCGCCTCGCGATCGAAAAGAACGCCGCCCTTGTCGGCACCGTCCAGCAGGTCCTCTGCGAAGGCCCGAGCAAGAACAACAAGGAGCGCCTCAGCGGCCGCACCAGCCACAACAAGATCGTCATCTTCGACGGCGATCCCCACAAGCTCACCGGCCAGCTCCTCGACATCCAGGTCGAGTCCAGCACCGGCTTCACGCTTTACGGGAGTGTGCTATAAGGAGTCGGGACATTCCTGTCCCGACCAACCCCACGCGCATGAACCCACGCCCGTTCCATCGCTGGAAATCCTTTTGGATCGGGATCTTCGTGATCGCCTTCCTTGGCTGGGCGTGGGTCTACTCGATCGGGCGTTTGAGCTATGTTTTAATACCGCATGGTTCCAAAATGGAACATTTCGCGATGGCACAGTTCGATGCACGCATCTCAGTGGGTGGCTGCCAAGTCCCGCAGGGAATGGTGGCGGAAACCAAGCCACCTAATGATTTGGATTGGAGTGAAAATGAGTGGTTTCCTCCGGCGCTCGACAGTGCATACCCCTTTGATGCAGGTGAAGGCTATTCCATCGCCCACTGGTTCCTGATCCTCCTCTTCCTCATCCCGTGGACCCTCTGGCTGGTCTGGAGAACCCGAAAATTCAAGCGACTGGCCGCTGAGTTTGAACTCGGGAGCGCGGGTTCTAAATTTGCCCCGTAGTCTCCGTCTTTATCCCGGCAGGGATGATAGCCAGTAGCCGGTGGTTGAGCGATCGCGACACCACCGGAACGAATCCGAATGAGAAAGCACCCCGGTAGGGCGTGCCAGCAACGAACGGGTTCTCACCCGCGCCCGAACGCCGCTGCGACCCGCTGCCGTGGTCGAACCCTTTATGATTCAATTCCCCGGGTATTCGCTGCGGCCTTCTTCGCTGACGCTTCGAAGGACTTCGCTCGACCCGGGGCTACTGGCTGCAATCCCTGCCGGGATCAAGAAAATCGTCACATCCGAGAGACAGGGAGTCACACCGCGCTCAGGCCCGGTCCGGTCAGCTTGCGGGTATCGAGCTTTCCATCCCTGGAGTCGAACAGGCCGGGAAACTTTTCCGTCCATCCAGCGTTCGCAGCGGGGACGTATTCGCGGGAGTTGGCCTCGATCGTCGAAAGCCCCGGAATGTGCGAGGCGATGCCGGCCGAATGGATCAACGAGGCTCCCGGACAGGTGAGGTCCTGCACGCAGAGGAACATGCCGTATTTTTGACCCGCTGCCGCCATCAGCATCGCGTGGGACTGGCCCTTGCAGGCTTTCAGGCAGGCACCGGTGTAGCCCATTTCGCGGGAAAGAAGCAGGTTATCCAGATCGGTTAGAGACTCATCGATCACCACCGGTCGCAGCTTCGCGGCCTGGTGCATGACGTTCTTGCGATCCGCCTGAAGATCGCGGCGGGTCGGCTGCTCCAGATAGAGAATGCTCTCGAATCCTTGCGGGGTTTGCTCCTTCACCTTGCGTAGGAATTCCAACACGTAGTCCACATCGGGACAGCGCTCGTTGAAATCACAGCAGTATTTCCAGTCCGCTTTCGGATCGGCTTCGCGTGCCACGCGGTCGATCGCCACCGTGCGTGCGATGTCCCACTCCAGGTTCTCGCCCTGGAGCTTGATCTTGATCCGCTGGAGATGGTCGCGCTTGATCCACTCGCCGAGCGTTTCGGGCAGCCCGTCGTTGAGCCGCTCTTTCACTTCGGAGTCGGCCACCGCGTCGAGACCGCCGACGGAATGGAACAGCCAGACCCAGTCGCGTGGGGTTGGGTTGACGAAGGATTGCAGCGACAAGCCCTTGAACTCGTCGTTGAGATAGCGCGAGAGATCGTGACCGAGCAATTCAGGCGAATACGTCTGGAATGAATTCACCCCGAGTGATTTCCCGAAGGCATCATGCAGGGCGGCGTCGATCGCACTGGCGGTGACCTGCGTGCAGAGTTTTGGAATCGGTGTCGTCAGCTTCAGCTCCTTGGAAACATCGGCTGCCGCTTTCAGATATTCGGGCTCGAGCTCATGGTTGATCTCGATCGGATGCGCCGTGGCCTTGTGGCTCTCCGTGATCTTCGCCAGCCGCCCGGCCAGCTCCTTCATTGCGCCGAGCGTCGTGTCGTAGGGCATGTCCTTGGAAGGAAACGACCAGACGTTTCCCAGCGGCATCGACCCGAAGCCCATCGTTTCCTTTCCATCCGGAGAGGAAACCCGGACCGTGACATTCAACAAGGTCACCCGATCCACCGCCACGCCGCCGAACTTGTAGGGAGCGCGATAGCGAAACTCCTCGAACGCCACCTTCACCTCCTCGATCCGGATCCCGGTGGGGGACTTCACGACGATCGCAGGTCCGGCCACGGCACGCGTCCCGAGGGCTCCAAGCGCCACAAGCGAGGAAGCCTTCAGAAAATGCCGGCGGCTTGGCTGTCCGGTCTCATCAGGGGAATGGCTGGGTTGATCATTCATAGGAGGCAGAGATCGCATTTCTGGAGGCTTGCGGGGAATCCTACCTCGCACTCGGAGTCGAGCAAGAACGACAGGACATCACTTTCGCGAAGCCAAGCTGCGGACGTGAGGATAGCCCAGGATCTTCGAATCCGAAGTCAGCAAGGTTAGACGATGAACCCGTGCCGTGGCGACAATGATCCGGTCGGCGGGATCTCGATGCTCCCACTCGGGAAGACGGGTCGCATCAATTGAAATTTCCGGAGTCAGATCGAGGACCTTGACTCGATGGGCAGGCAACGCGAGGCGGAACCATTCCTCCAAAGGCATGCCGAAGATCAGTTGGCCGAGCGATTCCTTCCGGGCGACCTCCAGCAAGCTGATGCTGGAAACGTGAACTGTTTGCTGTCCATTGAGCGATTTTTTCACGGCCTGCTTCAAGAGCTCAGGCGCGCAGAAAGCGTCAATCCAGGCACAGGTATCGAGAAGAAGTCCTTCGTTCACGCAGAAGCGAGGGGGTCAGCTTTCCCAATCTCCGGAGTCCCAGGCAGGCGCGACCGGATCATAGTCGTGGCCCAGCGTGACGGTGCCTTTGCCGCTACCCAGCCAGCTTTCCAAAGTCGGAGCGGCAGCCGAAAGCGCCAATGGTTGGACCACCGCGACCGCTTTCCCATGACGCGTCAGCTCCAGGATCAGGTTCCCCTTCTCCACTTCCCGGATCTCTTCGGTGCAGTGGGCCTTGAACTCGCTGACGCTGATTTGCCTCACGGTCATGCGTTCAACCTAATCTGACTATTGAAATGGTCAATTTTGAACTCGCAGGAAGCCGCAGCTTCCGAAGTTCGAGACAGCAGGTGACGAATCCCATTTCACCCTGTAAGACCGCCGCATGTCCCCTGCGCTCGAAGCTTTGCTGCTGCCTTTTTCCAAGGGCGGGCTGACCGTTCCGAAGCGGGCGCTGTTTCTCGGATCCGAGCTTCATCCGGACCTGAAGGCCTGGCCGGAAGTGACTGGCTGGCAGCCTCACAAGGCGCTGGCGATGATTTGGGAAGGCGCAGGATTCAAGCGTGTGGACGAGCCCACGGGCACCTGGCCGCTGGTGATGATGTTGCCCGGAAAATCGAAGGACGAGACGCTGGCGCAGTTCGCCCAAGCCTACGATCTCCTCGAAGACGGCGGCATCCTGCTCGCCTCGATGACGAACCTCGGCGGTGCGGAACGCTTTGAGAAGGAACTCAAGAAGGCTGCGGGATCGGTGGAGTCGCTACAGAAACACAAGTGCCGGGCCTTTCACGCGGTAAAATCCTCCGCTTGGGATCAGGAACTCCTTTCGAAATGGCGCGAGGCCGGAAAAATCCGTGTCATTCCAGATACGACATTTCTCGTACAACCCGGCCTTTTCAGCCCGGATCACCTCGATCCAGGCTCGAAACTGTTGGTCGAGCATCTGCCCAACAGCCTCCGTGGTGCCGTCGCCGATCTCGGCGGTGGCTGGGGCTACCTGACCCGCTGGGTGGCCGATCATTGCCCGAACGTGAAGCGGATCGATCTGCATGAGGTCGATGCCCGCGCCATCGCGCTCGCTCGTGAGAATCTCAAGGACTCACCGGTGGAGGTGGCGTTCCACTGGCACGATGTCTCGAAAGGCCTGCCGCACACCTACGATGCCGTCGTGATGAATCCGCCCTTCCACAGTGGCCAGAACACCGACATCGATCTCGGTGTGGCCTTCGTCAAGAACGCCGCCGCGTCCTTGAAACAGGGTGGCCGACTCTACCTCGTCGCGAACCGCAAGCTGCCGTATGAGCGCCAGCTCGACGCGGCCCAGCTCACCTGGCGCAAGGTCGCCGAAGACGGCACCTACAAGGTCCTCTTCGGCGAACGGACGCTGAAGTAGGATTCTCTTCCATTCGTCATTCGGATTTCGTCATTCGTCATTTTCATGAAGCTCATCAAGCACCTCGCCAACCTCGGCTATGGCTCCCGCAAGGAGGTCCAGCGCCTGATCCGCACCGGCGCGGTCACCGATCTCGAAGGCAGGAAGCTCGATGAAACGAAGCTGCCGCCGCATGAGACGATTCTCGTAAAAGGCCAGCCGCTGGACGCGCCCGCGCCCTTGACGATCGTGGTCAACAAGCCGGACGGCTACACGTGCAGCACCAAGGATCCGGGCATCACGGTTTACGATCTGCTGCCACCGCGCTTCGAGCTGCGGAACCCTGTGCTGAGCACGGTCGGGCGGCTCGACAAGGACACCACCGGCCTGCTGTTGATGACCGATGACGGCCAGCTGCTCCACAAACTGATCAGCCCGAAGACGGTGATGCGGAAGGTTTACCACGTCACGCTCGACCGGAAGATCGAGGGCCACGAGGCGGAGCTTTTCGCCAGCGGCACCTTGATGCTCCGCACCGAGGAGACGCCACTGCTGCCCGCAGTGATGGAGACGCTGGGGGAAAAGGAAGCGCTACTGTCTCTAACAGAAGGTCGCTATCACCAAGTGCGCCGCATGTTCGCGGCAGCGGGGAATCACGTCGTCGCGCTGAAGCGCATCGCCATCGGCGGCTTCGCGCTGCCGGAGGATCTTGAGGAAGGCGAATGGCGTGTGCTGACGCCGGAGGAATTGGAAAGTCTCCGGCAGTAGCACCAATTTGCAAACTTGAGCTACTTCTGAAGATCGTCCAGCAGCCTTCGCTTCTCTGGACCTTCAGGCAGCGTGGCGGCCCAGTCCTTGGCGGTCTCGGGGAAACGCTTCGCCATCATCCGGGCGTAGTTCGTGGTGGCGGCGTTGCGCATGTCCCCAGGAGGCTGGCGGTTGATCCATTCGCCTGCGGCCTGGTAGTCGTCGTTGATCCACTTGGTGAGCATCGGCTTGGCGGTGTCCGCGACCTTTTCCGGAGGCAGGGATTTTTCCATCCAGTCGAGCCACGCATCAGGACGAGCGGATGCGTTCAGGTTTCTTGAAAGCCCTTCTGCAACGGTGACCGCCTCATCGGAAGAAAGCTCCTTCATCCAGGCACCAGGCCCTGTGGCCGAATGCTCCATCAGCCCGCTGCCGAGGCCGGCGAGAACGTTGTTCCGATCCGTGGAGTCGAGCGTCGAGACGCGCAGTTCTGCGACCAAGGATGCCCGCGCGCCGTCGTCCGACAGCGACCTGGCGATCCCGTTTGCAGAGTCCGTTCGCTGCTTCTCACTTTCAAGCCTGGAAAGATTCGCCAACGCCAGTCCCGGATCACGCGAGGCCGACTGCTTGATCGCTTGCTGAAGGGCTTCCTCGTAATCTTTGCCGAGGGACTCCCGGTTCTTCTCCAGCCACGCGAAGGCATTTGAAGGATCCTGCTGCGCCCAGCTTCCGACCACCCCGGACACGCTTCCGACCTGCTCGCGATTCGCCAGAGCGAGCTCCGCCACCGTCTCTCCCTGACGGGCGGCGGCGAGGTGCAGGGAAATGCCGACCAGATCGCGCACCTCTTTCGGATCCAAGGTCGGGTCTGATTTCAGATCGGCGATCATCCGCTTCAGTTCCTTTGGCGATAGGTCGATCAAGCGGCCAATCCATTCCCTAACTTCGGCCTCCACCTTCATGCGGGTCTCGGGATCCTGCGATTCGTCGATGTTTTTCAGGCGATGATAGGCCGCGACCAGCTCATCCTTGAGATGCTCGGGAGCCGATTTCTGTGATGGGCCTCTGCTGGAAAGGCGGGTCGAAGCCCTGGCATCGTCGCTTTCCTTTTCCGGAAGTCCGATCGCGGTGGCGCGGGCGACGAGAGTCTCCTGCTCGGCACGCAAGCGCGCGACGGCAGATTTCTTCCGCGCGCCGCTCCAGATCAGGGCGACGAGAATCAGCAGGAAAATGACGCGGAGAAATTTCATGGCCGTGGGGTCTGTCCGGCTTCGATGGCGTTCAGAACATCGGCGCGCTTTCCGAGATTGCTGATGCGGTTGGCGAGGTCGCGCGCGCTGGCGTAGTCGAGCTTCTGCTTGTTTCCCTGCGAAGCGTTGAGAAGGAAACTGCTGATCAATTCATCCGAAGGCTGATCCTTCTGGAGACGGTCGAGGGTGGTGAAGATCTGTGCGGAGTCCCAGCCGTTGCTGAAGCCCTTTCCAATCATCGAGCCGATGTAGGCATCGCCCCCCGATGACTTTTCGGTCAACCAGGCGCGAATCGCGGGGACCTCTTCGCCGGTGAGTTGATCGGCCTTTTTTCCGAGTGCGAACATCGCCGTCCCGGCGGCGGCTTCGGAAAGATGAGGGAGTTCCTCGGGTGTCGGTGCCACGCGTTCGAAGAAGGCATCCGCTCCCGCCAGATCGCCGGACTCCATCGCGCGGTTCAGGAGCGGCTTCAGCGCTTCTGCGACCTCCGAGGGCTTGAGACCGCTGGTGCGGGCAACCTTGGCGAAGTCGGCCTGCTCCTCGGGTTTCAGGGACTGGAAACGCCACGATTGAAGCGTCGGCAGGCGGTCCAGCGGATCGAGCGCGGCGATGCGGCTGCCGTCCTTGGTCTTCAGAAAAATCAGCGCCTCATACTCCTGCCTCACGCTGGAGGTGCCGGCGAGCGAGCGGCTTTCGAAAAGTCCGGCGGCAATCTGCTTGTCGAGCCAGGCGAGCGCTTGCGGGCCGTTGCGCATAATCCATTTCTCAAACAGTCCTGAGCGCTTCGAAAGCTGCTGCTGGATCTCGCGCGGCGTCTTTCCCGCGAATCCCTCCTCGATCACCGCGAAGGCGCGGACGGGATCCTTTTCCACGAGGACGTCGAGCAATTTCCCCACGATGCGCTCGCGATCTTCCTCGGAAAGATCCGCCGCGCGGGCGTCGGTGATCATGCGCTCCAGCGAGGCGGCATCGAGGGTGCGAAACTGGCTGTCGAGCATCAGGGAATCACGAAATGCGGCCGGGTTGCCACTGTCCGCGCCGCGCAGGATGGCGGCGAGTTTCGCCATGCCGGAGGGACCGGATTTGGCGAGGGCCTTGGCACTTTGGCCGGAATTCTCCTCGTCCGCTGAGGACTCGACGCGCTTTTCCCAAGACTCGATCCGCTGGCTGATGCGGGCATTTTCCTCCTCCAGCTGCCCGGCACTGCGATGCTGGAGCAGGAAAAACCCAAGCCCCCCGGCGGCTGCCAGCAGCAGGGAAAGATCAGGCCAGGTGAGGAATCTGGGTTTCATGAATGGGATTGCGGTGGCAAGCCTTAGAACGGCAGAGGTGAAAAAGCGAGCAGCGAAGCAGATCCCCAGTCTCTTGATTCCGGAGTCTTGAATCTGGACTCTGGGAACTCAGTTCAGCCTTGTCCGATGGCCCGGGCTCGCTGAATCTCCCGCCCACATGGACGCAATGCATCCCTACGAAAAGCTGCCGCTGTTTGGCACCGGGCTGACGCTCGGCATCGCCCTGGTGCTGCTGCATGCGGTCCTGCTGCTGAAGGGCCCTGCCTCGCAGGCGTTCCTGAAAAAGTTCCCGCGCGACAAGTTCATCGGCCAGATCCTCCTCGGAATCGGCCTGATGTGGTTCTGGCTGATCATTGCTCCACCCGGAAAAGGAATTCTTAGCGCGCTGGCGATGGACCTCGGTGAGTTCAACAACATCAAGGGCCTGCTTCGCATCCTGGTGCCAGCCTCAATCATCGCGGTCTCGATCAGCGTGAAGGATTTCCTCGCCGTCCGCGCGCTCGGCTTGCTCGGGCTGATGGTTGCTTCTCCGCTGCTCTCCGCCGCCTTTCTCAAGGACCCGACCTCGCGGCTGCTGATCCCGATTTACACCTACGTGCTGATCACCGCCTCGCTGTTCTGGGTGGGCATGCCCTACCTGTTCCGCGACATGATCGGCTGGGTCACCGCCTCGCAAGGCCGCTGGAAAGCACTTTGCGCCGCCGGACTGGCGTATGGCATCGCCGTGGTGGTCTGCGCGTTTGCTTTCTGGAAGGGGTATTGATCAGACCTTGTCAACAGAAGGGGCAGACGAAGAATGCGTTTTCTGCCACCCGATATAAAGCGCGGTCCCCAGCGCCATGAGCATCCCGT
>JANOBS010000535.1:0-20224 GCA_031411755.1 Luteolibacter sp.
CGGCGAATCGTCACATTGCACGAAGAGTCCGACGCAAAGGCGACGGGGACAAGGAGTAAGTTCCCGGCTGACTGACCGTGATTCTCAGCGACCGGAGTGGGGACACTTTTGTCCCCATCTCGCCGTCCACCGCCGCAGACACCACAGGAGTGTGGTGACTCCGCGAAAACGGCCCGCCTTTTTGTGGCGGGCCGTTTGGGGAACTTTTTTTGAAGCGGTTGATTACTTCGCAGCTTCGAGGACGGCTTCCTTGGTCATGCCGAGCTTCTTGAAGACGATGTCGCCGGGGGCACTGATGCCGAAGCGGTCGATGCCGAGGACCTTGCCTTCGGTGCCGACGTATTTCCACCAGAGACCGGTGACGCCGGCCTCGATGGCGACGCGCTTGGTGACGGCCTTCGGCAGGACGCTTTCGCGATACTCGGCGCTCTGGCGGTCGAAGCGCTCAAAGCAGGGCAGCGAGACGACACGAACGCCGTCACCGAGCTCGGCGGCAGCGGCGATGCAGTATTGAAGCTCCGAACCGGAGGCAAGGAGGATGGTGGTGAGGGTGCCGGTTTCGCGCTTGGCGATGTAGCCGCCGCGCAGGGTGCCGTCGCGACGCTCTTCGACGCTGAGGTGATTCATGAGGGGAATCGCCTGGCGGGTGAGGATGAGGGCGGTGGGGCCATCGGTGCGGTGCATGGCGGCGACGAAGGCACCGGCGGTTTCCTCGGCATCACCCGGGCGGATGACGTCGAGGTTCGGGATGACGCGGAGGCCGCTGACGGTTTCCACCGGTTGGTGGGTCGGGCCGTCTTCACCGACACCGACGGAGTCGTGGGTGAAGATGTAGGTGACCGGGAGCTTGGAAAGCGCGGCGAGACGGATGGCGGGACGGACGTAGTCGGCGAAGACCAGGAAGGTCGCGCCGCTGCCACGGAAGATGCCGTCGTAGGCGATGCCGTTGAGGATGGAGCCCATGGCGTGCTCACGGATGCCGAACCAGATGTTGCGGCCGAGCGGATTCTTGGCCGAGAAGTCGCCGCCATCCTTGAGGTAGTTCTTGGTGGAGCCGAAGAGGTCGGCGCTGCCGGTGATGAAGGACGGCATGGCCTTGGCCACGGCGTTGATCACGGTGGCACCGGCGGAACGGGTGGCGTCCTTGTAGTCGGCGGCGAAGGCCGGGATCAGCTCGGAAAGGTCAGCCGGAACGGAAAGCGCGATGCTTTCGGTGAGCTCGGAAGCGAGCGCCGGATTGGCGGCGGCCCAGGCATCGTAAGTGGCCTGCCAAGCTTCGAACTCGACCTTCGAGGCAGCCTTTTTCTCAGCGAAGAAGGCGCGGACCTCGTCGGACACATAGAAATGTTCGGCAGGCAGTCCGAGACCGGCGCGGGCGGAGTCGATGAACTTCGCACCACCTTCGCCGTGGGCCTTGGCGGTGCCGGCGACTTCCGGGATGCCCTTGCCGATGAGGGTCTTGGCGATGATGACCTTCGGCTTGCCGTTCTTGGTGGCCTTCGCAGTGGCGATGGCTCCGGCGATGGCGGCGAAGTCGTGGCCATCGATGGTCACGGCGTCCCAGCCCTGCGAAGCGAAGTACTGCTCGGCATTTTCGCCCTGCGTGACATCTGCCATCGCGTCGAGGGTGACGTCGTTGGAGTCATAGATCAGCACGAGGTTGTCGAGGCCGACGTGAGCGGCGAAGGCGATCGATTCCTTGGCAACGCCTTCCTGAAGACAGCCGTCGCCGTGGAGGGCGAAGATGTGCTGGTCGAAGATGACGTGGTCGGCGGTGTTGAACTTCGCGGCGGCGCGCTTGGCGGAAAGCGCGAATCCGACGGCATTGCCGATGCCCTGGCCGAGCGGGCCGGTGGTGGCCTCGACGCCGACGGTTTCAAACGACTCCGGGTGGCCTGGGGTGTGCGAGCCGAGGACGCGGAAATTCTTCACTTCCGACAGCGGAAGGGCGTAACCGGAAAGGTGCAACCAGCTGTAGAGGAACATCGAGCCATGACCGGCGGAAAGGATGAAGCGGTCGCGGTTGAGCCACTTCGGAGCGTCCGGGTAGTAGCGCATCGACTCGCCGTAAAGGACCGCGCCGATTTCAGCACAGCCGAGGGGCAGGCCGAGGTGACCGGAGGAACAGGCGTGGACGGCATCCATGGCAAGGCCACGGGCTTGGGCTGCGGCGTTGGCGAGCAGGGTGGTATTCATTGGCAATCAGGGAGTGGAAACGGGTCGAGACCGTAGGGAGATGCCGCCCGATGACAAGCCGGGTTTCCTCCTCAAATGGGGGAACGCGTCATTTGCTGGATGAATCGGCCTCATTTTCGTCACTTTGTTCTTGAAATGGAGGGCTGACTCGGGTTTTTTCCGCCCCACCGCGACTTACGACCCGTTCGTCTATCGGTTAGGACTCCAGGTTTTCATCCTGGCAAGAAGGGTTCGACTCCCTTACGGGTCGCCATCTCACGAAAACAAGCCACCGGATCCCGGTGGCTTTTTTGTTTTCCGGCAGGATACGGGTTGGATCGTGTTGAAACCCGAAGCCTGAGGCTGCCGTAGAAGGGCCTTCCTTTTGATTGATCGGCTTTGCTTTCCCATGACGAATTCCATTTTCCGGACACTGATTTCGGTCCTGCTGTGCTCGACAGTCCAGTCGTCGGCCCAAGGTTACGGCGAGCAACCGCTGCGCTCGAACCTGAGCCCGCTGCCCTACTTTGCGACGGAGGGTGGGCGGGAGGCGCACCGCTTTTCCAGCAGCGAGGTGAACCGTTACCGGCTTTTCGATTTCTATGCCCGACAGGCGTCCTACCACCTGGGGAATCCGACGGATCGTTCGTCGTTGCTGCCCCCGTTTCCCGGACTCGATGGAGGCAGGCGTGGACATTGGGGCGTAACGAATGAGAAGAACACCACGGCCTTCGTGCGCGATCAGGGACCGGAATTCACGACGGTCACCGCGCGCAATGGCGATGGGGAGTTGAAGGTGCTCAGTGGTTCGGCGGTGCTCGTCTATGACACGTTGCGACCGGGTCTGAAGGCCGTATTTCCAAAGGGGCGACTGGAGGTGCCGGAGCATGCCTTTGACAAGGGCGCGGATCGTTTCGGACTCAGCCTGAAGGTGAATGGCGAGGCGCAGTTTCAAATCAACAAGCCGGAGTGGAGCCTCGCGGGAAAACCGGTGGCGAGGTATGCGGGCTACCACCTTCATGGTGAAACTGCCGTGCTTCGATGGGAGCTTGGAGCCGGTGTGCTGTTGGAAAGACCTTCGATCTCAATCTCGAAGGACGGGAAGCAATCGTTTCTGCTTCGTGAGTTCGAGTTCCTCAACAGGGTGCCGACGGAACTCGATTTCACCCTGCCGGAAGTGATCTCGACCAGTGAGACCAACGGAGGACTGCTTTTCATACGCCGCGACGATGAAGGAATCAGTGTCCGGCATCTTGTTTCGACGACCCTCGGCATCGCGGTTCATCCCGATGGTGGCTCGCTGAAGCTTTCGAACATCCAGCCGAATGCCCGCCTGGTCATGGCGACATGGAAAGGCCAACGCGCGGCTGCGGCAGCTGCGGAAGATGGACTGAAAGCAGCGCTCCAGCCTGCTGCCCGGCCTTCTTCGCTGATCACCGGCGGACCCTCGCGATTTCCGCAAACCACGAAAGTCTCCGGAAAGATCAACGCCGATCCGGCCGCGAGCGGTGGAGCTTACGAAATCGATGACATTCCGGTGCCGTCGGAGAATCCCTATCACGCGCCGATGACGCTGAGCGGCATCGCGTTTGACGCGAAGGGCACGGCTTACATTTCCACGCTCGTTGGGGATGTTTGGAAAGTGACAGGACTCAGCGGAAATCTCCAACAGGTCGATTGGAAGCGCTTCGCCAGCGGCCTCGATCTTCCCTTGGGAATCGCGGTGGTCGAGGGCGTGCCCTTCATCAACACCCGCCGCAACATCCTCAAGCTGCACGACCTCAATGGCGACGGGGAAGCCGATTTCGTGGAGCGCTTCAACCAAATGGACCTGCCCACGTCCGATGCCACCGGGCACGATCTTCAACGCGATGCTGCGGGAAATTTCCATTTCAACGCCTTCTCGGGCATCTACCGACTGGGCGCGGATGGAAAGGTCCTGACCAAGACCGGCCACGGCTCGCGGAATCCATTCGGCCTGGGCGTGCGTGCGGACGGACTGGTGCTGTCCGATTCCTCCGAAGGCGAGAACAATGGCACCTGCACGATCTTTGAGTCCGACTTTCCCGAGAACGCCAATTCATCCGCCAAGCTCAAACGCATCCTCCATTTGCCGCGCGGCGTCGACAATTCGCCGGGAAGCCGGCTCTTCCTGAAGGAACCGCGCATGGGTCCGATTGGAACTGAAATCCTCGGCGTCAGTTTCGGAGCCGGCACCTGGTATACGATGCTTCGGGATGTCGTGGACGGGACACCACAAGCCGCCATGATCCCGATGCCGGGCGAATTTTCGAGTGGTGCCTGTCGCCTTGCGGTCAATCCAGTGGACGGCCAAGTGTTTGTCGCCGGACTCGATGGATGGGGCGACTATGGAGTGACCGAAGGCTGCCTTCATCGGCTTCGATTCACCGGCCGGGAAGTCACGAAGATCACGGGCTGGAAGGCCTGTCGAAATGGAATCGAACTCCGCTTCAACCATCCGATCTCAACTCCGCAGAAGAGCGCGTTTTTCGCCCAGCAGTGGAACGTGATCGATTCCGGCCAAACCTACGGCTCGCCCGAATACTCGGTGATTCATCCCGAGGAGATCGGTCATGATCGATTGGAGATCCGCTCGATCACCGGCCTGGCCGCTCGCCAGTCCATCTTTCTTGAAATACCAACTCTCCAGCCCGCGATGTTCACCCAGGTTTACGGCCTGCTCAGCGACGAAGCCGGAAAGCCTTTGAAAATCGACCTTTACGCCACCCTCAACCGTCTGCACCCGGACTCCGCCGCCGTCCCGCCTGCCCCTGGGGGAAAGCCCGACGTCCTTCGCGTCCCGGAAAAGCCCGGCAACTGCAACACCTACCAGCAGCTCATCGAGCATTTCGACAAGCTCGCCGGCCGCACCACCGCCGCGCGCCCGGTCGGACCGGAATCCCCTCGACCCTCCGAGCCCGTCACCTATCGCTGGCTCAAGGAATCGCTCATCGAAAAGCAGTGCCTGCCCTGCCACATGATCGGCACCCAGCACGATCTCACGACCTACAAGGGCATCCTCTCGAAGGTGAACCTCGCCGAGCCCTCCAAGAGCCCGATCCTCGGAATGATCGGCACGAAGAGCATGCCGCCCTACCCGCTGCCCACCGTAGCCCCCGGCATGCAGCAGGCCGTTCTCGACTGGATCAAGGCCGGCGCGCCGGAATGAAGTCCGACTCATCTTCAAGCTTGGACCTTTCCAGAGGCGGTGCTCATGCTCCGGCCATGGACGCGATTGAAAAAGCCCGCCGCGTGATCGGAATCGAGACGGAATCCCTGCAACGGCTTGCGGACCGTCTCGATGACTCGTTCGGTGCCGCTGTCGACCTGCTTAAGGAAACCCTCGATCGCCGCAACAAGATCGTCGTCGTCGGTGTCGGGAAATCCGGAAACATCGGCCACAAGATTGCCGCCACGCTCAATTCCACCGGAGCCACCGCCGTCGTCCTCAACTCCCTCAACGCGCTCCACGGCGACCTCGGGCTGCTCTCCGATGGCGATGCTTTGATCGTGCTTTCCTACTCTGGAGAGACCGTGGAAATGCTCGACCTGCTTCCCTTCATCAAGCGCTTCGACGTCCGCCTCATCGCCCTCACCGGCAAGACCGACTCCACTCTTGCCCGTCACTGCGACATCACGCTCGACACCTCGGTTGAACGTGAGGCCTGCCCACTCAACCTCGCCCCGACATCATCTTCCACCGCCATGCTAGTCATGGGCGACGCCCTCGCCATGGTCCTGCTCGAGGCCCGCGGCTTCACCGAGGAGGACTTCGCCCGCTACCACCCCGGCGGCGCCCTCGGCCGCGCCCTGCTCACGAAGGTTTCCGACATCATGCGCATCGGCGGAGAGCTCGCCACCGTTGGCGAAACCGCGACCATCCGTGAGGTCCTCGCCGCCATGACCGCCGCCCGCTCCGGGGCCTGCTTGATCCTCACGGAAAGCGGAGCGCTCGCCGGCATTTTCACCCACGGCGACTTCGCCCGCTGTTTCCAGCAGAACGCCAACATTGCCGATCACCCCGTCGCCGACTTCATGACGCGCAAGCCGGTCAGCGTTCACGCCGACTCGCTCGCCGCCGAAGCCGTGAAAACCATCGGTCGCAATCGCATCGACGACGTGGTGGTGCTCGACGCCGATGATCGTCCGGTCGGACTGATCGACAGCCAGGACCTCGCTCGATTGAAAATCGTCTGAGTCGTGAGCGGCAGGGGATCACCAGCTCGGCGTGGAGTCATGCCGGGCTGGTGTCGACGGTTCAGGCTTTGGCCTTCTTGCCCTCGAAGTGCTCCTCGATTTCCTCAAGCGTCTTACCCTTGGTTTCCGGCAGGAAGAAGGCGGCGGTGATGAAGTAGATCACGGTGCAGCCGGCCCAGAACAGGAACATGCTGGAGTAGCCGCTGTTGCCGACGATCGGGAGGAAGAAGGCTGCGATGCCGGCAGAGACGCCCTGATTGATGACGAGGGCGACGCCCATTCCGATCGAGCGGATGCGGGTCGGCATGAGTTCGGAAAGGGCGAGCCAAACACAGACGCCCGGGCCGGTGGCAAAGGCGACGATGAAGAGCATGAGGGCACCGACGACCGCGTAACCGGTTTGGACCGTGGGGATCGGGCCGTACTTGGCGCGCTTGATGATGATCGGTTCGATTTCACCGTTCTTTCCCTTCACGGCTTCGATCTTGAGGACCGGGTCCTTGTCATTCGAGAAGGCTGAGAGCACGGCTTCCTTGTCGCCCTGCTTGTAGAGTACGGCGAGTTCCATCGGACGACCATCAATGGCAGGTCCAAGATTGGCTTCGTTCACGGCGAGTTCGACGGCTCCATCCTTCACGGCGACGGAGACCTTTTCGGCGACGTCGATGCGTTTGGCTTCGAACGAGTAGAAGACACCGGCTCCGATGAGCAGGGCGACGATGATGCCGGCGGTGCCGGTTCTCAGCAGGAACTTGCGGCCCATTTTGTCCACCAGTGCGACGCCAACGAGGGTGGCGAGTACGTTCAGCAGTTTCACCGCGAAGTCCATCACGCCGGCCATTTCCACCTTGTAGCCGGAGATGTTGAAGATCGCCTTCGTGTCGAGACCGGCCTTTTGGAAGATGACGCCCATGAAGCCGAGGATCGAGTTGATGCCGGTGGCCTGGTTG
Organism: Luteolibacter sp.; assembly: GCA_031411755.1. Taxonomy (GTDB): domain Bacteria; phylum Verrucomicrobiota; class Verrucomicrobiia; order Verrucomicrobiales; family Akkermansiaceae; genus Luteolibacter. Next base: position 7,344 of record JANOBS010000535.1, read on the forward strand.
CAGCCAAGAATGACGCAGGCGATGATGAAGGGGATGACGTATTTGCGTTGGAAGATCGAGCCTGCCGCGTTACCTCCGGTGGAGTTCTTGGCATTGGCCTTCGTGAGGTGCTCGGACATTTCCTTGAGCTCGATTTCGGCCTCGGCGGGTGCCCTTGATTTCAGCAGCGCGGTCTGTGCCGCCTCGACCTTGCCCTTGCTGTAGAACCAGCGTGGCGACTCGGCGACGAGGAAGGTTCCAACCAGGAACGCAAGTCCGGGCCACATCACGAACAGGAACATCGCGCGCCAGGCATGATCGGCGGCGGCGAAGATGAGGTCCTTGTTTCCAGCGGCGGCGGCGATGGCGTCCGTGGCTTGGGTGCCGTAGTAGATGCCCGGCAGCACGGCCCCGGCGATGCCGATGGTAAGGAAGAGCTGGAAGAATCCGGTGCCCTTGCCGCGTGAAGCAGCGGGAAGGCACTCGGCAAGATAGAGAGGCACGATCACCGCGATGAAGCCACCCGAAGCGCCTTGCAAAAGGCGACCGATCAGCAGCGGCCCGAAGCTGCTGGAAACGTAAATGATGCCCACGGAGAGGACAAACAGGACCGCAGATACGATCAGCATCAGCTTGCGACCGACGAAATCCGCCAGGGCTCCGGCGACGATCGAGGAAATGGCGGACCCCACAAGCACGGCGGCGACGATGAGCGAGGCCTGCTGCTCGGTCAGCTCGATCGTCATGTTCAGATACTTCAGGGCCGGGGAGATGATCCCGATATCGATTCCGTAAAGCAGGCCACCGAGGCCGGAAATGATCATCAGAAGTCGATTGTAGAGCGCGGTGCTACCGGCAGTCGTGGAAGTAGTCATGGATCGGAAGGTTCGCCGGGCATGTTAGGGACGGGAGCGGCGGCGACAATCCCGAAATCCGCAAGGTCCAGAGGCGCGATGTTTTGCAGTCGCGTGCTTTCCTTTTGAATCGGCGCGGGTGTAGACTGCCCATCTCATGGACGCACTGATCCATCATTTGGAAAACGGACAGGAACTTTCACCGCAAGAGGTGGAGGTGGCGGCGGAGTTGCTGCTGGAGGGGGGAGTGCCGGATGAAAAGAAGGCCAGGCTGCTCGAGGCCCTTTCCCGCAAGGGCGAGACAGCGGCGGAGATCGCCGGTTTTCGTGGAGGCCTTTCTCCTGCATGCGGTGGATCCGCACGTCGGCCTGCTCGACCTGGAAGGCCCGACGATCGACGTCTGCGGCACCGGCGGCGACAAGCTGGATCTCTTCAACGTTTCGACCACGGCGATGTTCGTCGTTGCGGCAGCGGGCGGTGTGGTCGTGAAGCACGGCAACCGCGGCATCACCTCGAAAAGCGGTGGCGCGGACGTGCTGGAGGCCCTGGGCATCCGCATCGATCTTCCGGCGGAAGGTTTCCGCGACTGCCTGGAAAAGGCGGGCGTTGGATTCCTGTTCGCTCCGATGTATCATCCGGCGTTCAAGGCGGTGATCGGCGTCCGGAAACTGCTCGCCGAAAAGGGCGTGCGGACGATTTTCAACCTGATCGGACCGCTGCTGAATCCAGCGAGGCCCCAGTGCCAGCTCACCGGAGTCTTCGTCCGCGAGATGTGCCCGGTGTTCGCGGAGATCCTTCAACGGCTCGGTCGTGACAGCGCCTGGGTGGTCCACGGCACGACCGGCGATGGGCGTTCCGTCGATGAAATGAGCCTCATGGGCTCGACGCGGATCTGCAAGGCAGGGGCCTACCAGGATCTGGTCGATGAAGAGGTGCGGCCGCGTGATTTCGGCCTCGTGCACGCTGAGGTGGAGGATCTCCAAGGCGGTGACGCGGTAGTCAATGCGACGATCCTTCAGGACATTCTCAGTGGTCGGGAAACCGGGTCGAAGCGTGACATGGTGCTGCTCAATGCCGGTGCCGCCATCGCCTGCTGCGGGCTCGCGGATGACATCGGCGAGGGCATATCGATCGCACGTGAAGTGATCCTCAATGGGGCGGCGCTGGACCGGTTGAAACGCCTTCAACGGGCCGCGCGTTGAGGATTTCGCCGATTGACCCGATGCTAGACCCTTCCCAACCTGACGTCATGCCTGAAACCGCCCTGATTGCGCTCTACACGATCATCGTCCTGCTGGTCCTGATCCTGGTGGCCTTGATCCGGATTGGTTCCAAGTTCAAGGGAATCGGGCATCGTCCAACCGTTTCCGAACCTTCTTCTTCGGAAAAGGAAACCGCGCCTGAAACCAGCCACGACGGCGCGTTCGGGAAATTTCTCGGCGAGCATCCCGAACTGCTGGCCTTGAAGAAAAGTGAGCAGTTCGCCGCGTTCCGGGCGTGGCGGAAGGAGCAGGGGCTGAATTGGGAAGGGAAGTAGGGGCGATCTGCGCCGTCGAAGGTCTGAAGGTCAAAGGTCTTAAAGCTCAAGAGGCAGAGTCCGCGTAGGTCGTGACCTTCGACTTTCGACCTTGAGACTTTAGATGCATTTCCGATTATTTTTCTTCCAATCCAGTAGTTTCAGTAGTTACTGAAAGTTGTGAACGCGAGGGGCTGAAAATTCGGAGGCCGAGTCGTCCGTCCGCCTCGTTCACACAACAGAAAGGAACCAACCATGAACGCCACTGTCACAACCTACGCCATCTATCTCACCCTCGCCTTGCCACTCACCGTCTGGGTGGCGAGGAATCTTTTCCGGAATGGCCGGATCTTCCTCGTCGACTGTTTCCACGGCAACGAATCGCTGGCGGACAGCGTCAACCAGCTGCTGGTGATGGGATTTTACCTGATCAACTTCGGCTTCGTTGCGCTCTATCTGAAGCTGGTTGATGAGGTGCAGGAGGTGCGGGGAATCTTCGAGGCCCTGAGTGGCAAGCTCGGCGTGGTCCTGCTGGTCCTCGGGGCCATGCACTTCTTCAACCTGCTGGTTTTCACGAAAATGCGGAAGCGCGCGACCTGGGCGCAGGCACCTCCACCACTGCCCCCTGCAGGCGTGATCTGAAGTCCCCAACCGCCGAGATCCGATGAAAACGCTCACCATTTTCCATGATCCCCGCTGCGGGCTCTGCGCAAAATTCAAGACCTGGCTGGAGGCTGAACCCAAGCGCGTAAACGTCGAGTTTCTCGCCTACGATTCCGCCGAGGCGAGTCGCCGATTTCCCGGACTTCTGAACCTGGGTGCGGATCGCGACGTGGTGGTGCTGGCCGATGACGGACGCTGGTGGCAAGGCACGGCGGCCTGGTTGACCTGCCTGTGGGCGACCCACCAGTATCGGGACTGGTCGTTCCGGCTGGCCTCGCCCGTGCTCCAGCCGTTTGTGAAAAAAGCGGTCCATCTGCTGTCGGAAAACCGTCTGACCCTTTCGCGCCTGATGAACCTCAAAAGCAATGAGGTGCTTGCCTCTGCCATGAGGTCGCTGCCCGCGCAGAAGTGCGAAAACGATGCCTGCAGCCTGTAGGTGACGCGCTGGAGAATTCCAATCTGTGGGGTCGATCCGACGGAACCCCCACAGATTCGCCGATTTGCAAGGGGGGAGTTGTCGCCTCCAAATCCCGGGTCTCCTAGGTCTGGCGAGCGTGGGTGGAAAACATCGACGATTTTCCACTTTTTGGCATTGCCACGAAATCTCCGGACTGCATTCTGCCCGCGCCCTGCGGTTCACCCCGCAGATCTCCTGAAAAAGCTTGTGAAAAATTTCACAAGCGTCTAGTTGACCCCTGCACCAACTGCTCTCTCATGGCAAATTTCTTCCCCCGCTGGACGAACCTGCTCCCGCTCAAGATCGCGATCTGCGCGATCAGCGTTGCTGCAGGAGTTGCTCTGTCGGTCACCTATTACGCGACTCCGAAGGCCCAGAACGTGGGTTACCAGCCTTCCCAGCCGATTCCGTTTTCGCACAAAATCCACGTCGACCAGCTCGGTCTTGATTGCCGCTACTGCCACTCGTTTGTCGACGTCGCCGGTCACTCCAACGTTCCGACCGGGAACACCTGCTGGAATTGTCACCAGCACGTGCAGCGCGAAAGCCCGAAGCTCGCTCCGCTCCATCGTGAAATGGACGTGAATTTCCCCGGCTACGATGGCAAGCCGATCCAGTGGGTGCGCGTTCACAAGTCGCCCGACTATGTGTATTTCAACCACTCCGCCCACGTGAACCGCGGAGTGTCCTGCCAGAGCTGCCACGGTCGCGTCGATCAGATGGAAGTCGTCTATCAGGCCGAAAACCACTCGATGGGCTGGTGTCTCGAGTGCCACCGCGCACCGGAAACCAAGCTCCGCCCGCTGGAGGAGGTCTTCAATCTCAAGTATGACGCCGACAAGTATGTCAAAGAGCACGGCGCCGCCCTCGGAGTGAAGACGACCGAGGAGCTCGGCCTGAAGCTCAAGGAGCACTGGCAGGTCAAGCCCAAGGTCTCCTGCGCCACCTGCCACCATTGATCATTTCCCTTTCACCCGATTTCCGGACGCCGACATGAGCAAGCGAATTTTCCAACACCCCGAAGTGCCAGCAGGAGAAACCACGGTTTCCTGGCGCACGGTGGGTCAACTCGAGGACACCCCGAGCTTCCGCGCCTGGCTGACCCGCGAATTTCCGCGCGGTGCCGCTGAGATGTCCGGAGACGAGGACATGGAAACCTCGCGACGCTCGTTCCTGAAGTTGATGGGTGCCTCGACCGCGCTCGCCGGATTCGGCATGGCCGCCTGCCGCCGCCCTGAAACCTACATCGTTCCCTACGCCCAGGCTCCCGAGTGGATCATTCCTGGCAAGGCTCTTTATTATGCGTCCTCGATGCCGCGTTCTGGCGGGGCAACTCCGCTGGTGGTGACGACCTTTGAAGGCCGTCCGACCAAGCTGGCCCCGAACACCCTGCATTCGGACGGCACCGGCACCGATGCCTTCGCGCAGGCTTCCGTTCTCGATCTTTATTCTCCTTCCCGCTCCCGCACGATCCTGAAGAGCGGTCAGAAGGCCAGCCGCGCAGACCTCGACGCCGTGATCGCCGCGCTGGCAAAGGACAAGTCGGCCAAGATCGGCTTCGTGTTCGGTGCGGATGATTCCCCGACCCGCAACCGCCTTTCGAAGGAACTCGCTGCGAAATTCTCCGCTGCGAAGTTCTACCAGTATGAGGCACTCACCGGTGAGGCCGCTGGTGCCATCGGCGATGGCGTCACCGTGGTGCCGGATTTCGAAAAAGCGGATCTGGTGGTTTCGCTCGACTGCGATTTCGTGGGAGTCGACGCCTCGTTCCCGATTGCCGGATTTTCCCAACGTCGCAAGCCGGAAGGCAACGACTACAAGGGCAAGCCGGACAAGAGCCGGATGAACCGCCTTTACTCGGTCGAGGGCACCTACTCGCTGACCGGCGGCATGGCGGATCACCGCCTGCGCGTGGCGCCCAGCCAAGTCGCGGCCGTCGCCTCGCAGCTCGCCAGCGCGGTGAGTGGTGCTGGCTCGGCAGGTGCCATCACTGACCCCAAGCAGGTCGAATGGATTCTCCAACTTTCGATCGATCTTAAGAAATTCGCTGGAAAGTCAGCCGTTCTCGCAGGCCCACGCCAGCCCGCTGTCGTTCATCAGCTCGCGCTCGCGATGAACGTTGCGCTCGGCAACGTTGGCAAGTCAGTCCAAGTCCTCCAGACGGAGAACATCGGTCTCGGCACCTTGGCGACACTCAAGAAGGATCTAGATGGCGGGGCTCTGGATACTGTCGTTTTCCTCACTCCATCGAATCCGGTTTTCGACGCTCCGGCCGACATCGACTTCGCCGGTTCTCTGGCTAAGGCCAAGACCTCGATTCATCTCGGTGCCCGTCCCGACGCGACCGCTCAGGCTTCGACTTGGCACGTGCCGTCCGCGCATTACCTTGAGCAGTGGTCGGATGCCCGCAGCTCGACGGGTGTTTACACGGTGGTCCAGCCGATGATTCTGCCGCTCTACCCGGACTGCGTGTCCGAATTGGAGCTCCTGCTCGCCCTGCTTTCCGAAGAAGGCAAGCTGCTGAGCGGGGAAGGGGAGAAAGGCGCGGCCTCACCGGCCTATGGTGCCGTCCGCAAGACCTTCGAAGGCTTGGCTGATGCGACCGATGCCGCTTGGAAAAAGCTGCTTCGCGATGGATTCCTCGCGGGTTCGCACTACGCCGCGGCGACCCCGAAGGTTGCCAGTGCTTCCGTGACGGCGATCGCCGCACCGACCGCGCAGTCGCTTGAAATCGTTTTCGCCACGGACTCCTCGGTCTTCGATGGTCGCTGGATCGACAACGGCTGGCTTCAGGAAGTGCCGGACCCGGTCACCAAGCTCGCTTGGGACAATGCGGCCCTCATTTCGCCGAAGACCGCCAAGGAACTTGGACTCTACGACGAGATCATTCAGATCGAAACCGAGCGCGCCTCAGTCCACCCGGATGGTGAAAGCGGCAACCGTCGCGCTCCGGTCATCAAGGTGACCGTTAACGGCAAGACTGCCGAGCTGCCTGTGCTGGTGGCCTTCGGTCAGGCCGAAAACATCATCGTTCTCCCGGTTGGCTATGGCCAGGGCTACGATGCCGATGACGAACTCAAGCGCGACATCACGACGTCCTCGCATGTCGGTCGCGTCGGAGTGAACACTGGCGTCAACGTCTATCCGCTGCGCATGTCCTCGTCTCCGTATTTCGCCACGGGCGGGAAGATCGAGAAGACGGACAAGAAGTATTCGCTGGCCGTCGGTCAGGAACACTCCGCGATGTATGGTCGCGCGATCGCCCGTGAAATTTCGACCATGGAAGGCGAGAAGGGCAACTTCGAGGCCCAGCTCGCCAACGTGAAGGTTCAGGGCAACGATGCCCACGCGCCGCCTAATGTTTCCCTCTACAAGCAGGAGAACAAGCCCGGTGAGCCGCTGATCAGCGACACGCTCCATCAGTGGGGCATGACGATCGACCTTTCCTCCTGCTCCGGCTGCAACGCCTGCGTCATCGCCTGCCAGGCCGAGAACAACATTCCGATCGTCGGCAAGGAACAGCTCGCCAAGGGCCGTGAAATGCACTGGATCCGGATGGACCGCTACTTCGCGATCGATAAGGAAAACACCTTCGATGCAGACAGTCCGGAACTCGTGCCCCAGCCGGTCGCGTGTGTGCAGTGCGAGAGCGCTCCCTGTGAAACCGTTTGCCCGGTCAATGCCACGGTCCACACCGAGGACGGCCTCAACGCGATGGCCTACAACCGTTGCATTGGCACCCGCTACTGCGCGAACAACTGCCCCTACAAGGCGCGCCGCTTCAACTACTTCGACTACAACAAGCGCAACCCGCTCATCGCCCACAATCTCTACAAGGGTCCGTTCGGCGAGAAGACGATCGGCGAAGCCCCGCACCTCCAGCGCAACCCGAACGTCACCGTCCGCATGCGCGGCGTGATGGAAAAGTGCACCTACTGCGTGCAGCGCCTCAAGGATGCCAAGATCCGCCAGAAGCGCGGCCAGAAGCAGGAAGCCCTCGTCGCCGGCAAGCCTTCCGCCGAGATGGACGTTTCCACCGAAACTCTCCGCGTCCCGGTCGATTCGGTCAAGGTCGCCTGCCAGGAAGCTTGCCCAGCCAGTGCCATCAGCTTCGGCAACCGCCTCGACGGGGACAACTCCCTCATGGAACGCGGTAGGCATTTGGACCGCAACTACGACCTCCTTCAGTACATCGGCACCCGCCCGCGGACGAGCTACCTCGCCCGCGTCAAGAATCCGAATCCCGAGATGCCGGACGCCAAGTTCGTCGGCAAGGCCACCATCCACATGGCTTGAGATCCTCTAACTTCTTCCTATCCGACGACCCATGGCCCACGCCACCACCACTGCCCCGGAGACCCACAAGGGACCGAAACTCCCGGTGCTCGAACGTGAGAAGTTGATTCTCAACGGACGCTCGTATCACTGGATCACCGACCGGATCTGCGGCGTGCTTGAGAACAAGCAGCCTGCCATCTGGTGGATGCTCTTCATCCCATCCGCCATCATCGCGCTCATCGGCGTCGTTGGTGGCCTGACGATCCTGGTTTCCACCGGTGTCGGCGTCTGGGGCATGACCAACACGGTCTTCTGGGGCTGGGACATCACCAACTTCGTGTTCTGGATCGGTATCGGCCACGCCGGAACCCTGATTTCCGCCATTCTGTTCCTGACCCGACAAAACTGGCGAACCTCGATCAACCGAGCCGCCGAGGCCATGACGATCTTCGCGGTGATGTGCGCGGGCATTTTCCCCGCCTTCCACGTCGGCCGCGTGTGGTTCGCCTGGTTCCTCGCCCCGGTGCCGAACGCCAATGCTGTCTGGCAGAACTTCAAGTCTCCGCTGCTCTGGGACGTGTTCGCGGTTTCGACCTACTTCACGATCTCGCTGATCTTCTGGTATCTCGGCATGGTTCCCGACCTCGCCACGATCCGTGATCGCTGCAAGCCCGGCCTGCGCAAGATGCTTTACGGAATCTTCTCGATCGGTTGGCGCGGTGGAAACCGTCAGTGGAGCCACTACGAAATGGCGTACCTGCTCCTGGCCGCCCTTTCGACCCCGCTGGTGCTGTCCGTGCACTCGGTCGTTTCGTTCGACTTCGCCACCTCGATCGTCCCCGGCTGGCACACCACGATTTTCCCGCCCTACTTCGTCGCAGGTGCCATCTTCGGTGGCTTCGCGATGGTGCTCACCATCATGATTCCGGCCCGTTTCATCTACGGGCTCCAGGACATGATCACGATGAAGCACATCGACAACATGGCGAAGATCATCCTGCTGACCGGCACGATCGTTGGCTACGCCTACCTGATGGAGCTCTTCGTGGCGTTCTACTCCGGTGCCCAGTATGAGTCCGCCGCCTTCAAGTATCGCCTCGTCGGTCCTTACTGGTGGGCCTACCTGGCGATGATGTCCTGCAACGTGCTTTCCCCGCAGATCTTCTGGTTCAAGTGGGCGCGTGAGAACCTCTGGGTCGTCATGGGCGTCTGCATGTGCGTGAACGTCGGCATGTGGTTCGAGCGCTTCGTCATCATCGTCACCACGCTTTCCCGCATGTTCCTTCCGGGGGACTGGGCCTACTACAAGGCCAGCCCGGTGGAGATCATGCTCTTCGTCGGCACGATCGGCATGTTCCTCGCGCTCTTCCTTCTCTTCCTCCGTTTCCTGCCCTGCATCAACATCGCCGAGGTGAAGTGGACACTTCCGGAGTCCGATCCGCACTTCGACGACGTCAATGACCACCCGGATCACGGCGTGGTGAAAGAAGCCGCCTACCAGCAGGAGCTCGCTCAGGCCAAGCACTGAAAACTGAAAACCTGAAACTGAAAACTTTTCTGTGAGCACCACCCGCAAACGCGTCTACGGCTACCTGGCCGAGTTCAAAAGCGCATCCTCCCTCTACAAGGCGGCGGAGAAAGTGCGCGATGCCGGCTTCAAGAAGTGGGATTGCTACTCCCCGTATCCAATCCACGGCCTCGATGGAGCGATGGGGATGAAGCGCTCGATCCTTCCTTGGTTCGTGTTCTTTGGCGGCATGACCGGCACCTTCACCGGCTTCTTCCTTGCCTCCGCCACCCAGACCAACGTCTGGAGCTGGGTGCCCGGACTGGCCAAGGCGATCGAAACCTACCCGACCATCGTGCAGGCAAAGCCGACCAACATCTTCACGGTGCCGGCCTTCTTCCCGATCATGTTCGAGCTGACCATCCTCTTTTCGGGCTTCACCGTGCTGTTCGGCCTGCTCGCCTTGATGAAGCTGCCGCGCCTCAACCATCCGCTTTTCGCCAGCAATCAGTTCCACCGCGCCACTGACGACGGATTCTTCATCGCCGTCGAGGCCCGCGACGCGAAATTCAGCCCGGAGGCCACCCGAAGCTTCCTCGAAGGCATCGGTGGTTCGAGCATCGAACTCGTCGAAGAAGAGGATTCCTGAACCGCCAAGACCCCAGCCCTTTCCCAGCATGCGCTACTTCTTCCTCGCCTACGCGATCATCGCGGTTCTTGTGGTCGGAATCTTCGGATTCCGCGGCCAGAAGTTCACGCAGCCTCCGCTCCGGATCTTTCCGGACATGAAGGAACAGGACAAACTCAAGGCCCAGAAGAACGATCCGTTCTTCGCGGACGGCATCGGTTCCCGCAAGCCAGTCACCGAGACACAGCCCCGCGGTTTCAATGAAGAGGGCAAGACCACGCTTGGTGGAATTCCTGAAGCCGAATTTGGCGGTGGCACTGGCTACTACTTCACCGGTCACGTTGGCGATTACTTCGGCAACGGCATGCCTGAAGAGCTCGGACTCACCGCTGAGAATGCTCCTGCTCTTCTTCGCCGCGGTGAGGAACGCTTCGGCATCTACTGCTCTCCCTGTCACGGCAAGGCTGGCGACGGTGCAGGCATCACCAGCCTTTATGGCGTGCCCGGCATTGCGAACCTCAACCTTCCGACTTTCAAGGCCGAAACCTACCCGAACGGTCGTCTGTTCGAAACGATCTCCAAGGGCAAGGGCAACATGAGTGGCTACGCCTACAACATTCCCGTCCGCGACCGTTGGGCGATCATTGCTTACGTCCGCGCACTCCAAGTCGCCAAGGAAGCCCCATATGACGCCGTGAAAGCGGCCTTCGATGCGGGAATGAAAAACCAATCCAGCGCGCACTAACCTTTTCTCCCGACTGAAATGGCTCACCACCACGTCACCTCCGCCGACATTCCCGCCAACGGCGAGCACCTCGATCCTTCGAAAGTTTCGAAGGTCAAATCGCTGGCCCTCATCGTTGCTTCGATCGGCTCCGTCCTCAGCGTCTGGCTCCTGTTCTTCGCTCCGGAGAAATACAACGGCTGGTACTCCTACTCCTGGGTCTTCGCCCTGTTCTTCTTCTTCACGCTCGCCATCGGCGGGTGCTTCTGGACGCTGCTCCACAACGTTTCGAATTCGAGTTGGGGAACGTCGGTCCGCCGGATTTTCGAGAATCTCGGCTCGGTGTTTCCCTGGCTGTTCATCTTCGCCATCCCGCTTCTCTTCCCAGGTGTTCAGAAGTATCTGTTCGAATGGATGACCATTCATCGCAGTGCGACAGGCGACATCCACAAGTATCTGGAAGACCACAATCCGCTCCTGGCGCACAAGTATTTCTACATGAACATCCCGTTCTGGTATGGGCGCTTGATTGCCTATTTCCTGCTCATGGGCTTGATCATCAGTCATCTTCGCAAGCTTTCGACCGGCCAGGACACCGATCCCAATCCGGGTACCGAACGCCTTTTCAAAGCGCGTTCCCGCTCGACTGGCACTCTGATCATCTTCGCTTGCACCATCACATTCGCCGGCTTCGACTGGCTGATGGGTCAGGATTACACTTGGTTCTCCACGATGTGGGGCGTCTATCTCTTCGCCGGTGCCGCTCTGAACTCGATGGCGGTGATCGTTCTGACTGCCGCCTGGCTGAAGAGCCAAGGTTACCTCAAGAATGTCGTCGGACCGGAGCATTTCCACATCATGGGCAAGCTGATGCTGGCCTTCACGATTTTCTGGGCCTACGTTTCCTTCTCCCAGTATTTCCTGATCTGGTATGCGAACATCACCGAGGAAACGAAGTACTTCCTCATTCGCAACACCGATGGCTGGAACACCGGCATGATCGCCCTCGTGTTCGGACATTTCGTGATTCCCTTCGTGATCCTCCTCCAGGCCTGGCTGAAGCGGAATCCAAAGACCCTCGCCATCATGGCAGTCTACACCTTGGCGATGCACGTGCTCGATCACTACCTGATCACGATCCCGGAGCGCGGCATCTCGCTTGGAAACATCAATCCCGGCGCCTTCGGAAGCATCACTCCTTCAATCCCCGGAGCCTTCTGGGGCGACATCCTCGCCTTCGTGACCATCGGGGCTGGCTTCCTGTTCTTCTACCTCCGCGCTCTCGGCCAGCACGCGCTCTACCCGCACCGCGATCCGCGCATCCTCGAATCCGCCAACATTTCCAACTGATCTGACCGGCATTCGGAACTCCGACCTTTTCCACTGATGTCCTCTTCCCGCGACAATCCTCTGGCCCGTTTCTCCGCCTTCATCTGGGGAATCGGCAGCTTCCTCATCTTCACGGTGCTCCTGCTCATTTTCTGGGCGAACCGCGACGAAACCTCGACCCTCGAAGACGCCGCCGCTGTGAAGCGTTACGAAAACAAGACCAAGGTGGATGCCTCTCAAGGAGCCGGCCTTGCCTACAAGGAGATCGAGCCGGGCAAAAAGGTCCAGGTTCCGCCGCACGATGTGTTTGAACTGGTCGGCAAGCAGCTCGCTGAAACAAAGCCAGTAGCCGTGGAGAAGCCTGAGCAGGTGGTGCCCGGTTCAAAGAAGGCTCTTGAACTTGCCGCTGCCCCGGCAGTCGATACTTCCGCAATCGACAAAACCCCTGCTGTCGATGTTCCACTCGACCCAGCAGTGATGGAAGCGGGCAAGGCCGCCTTCCTGATTTGCTCCGCCTGCCACGGTCAGAATGGTGAAGGCACGGTCGGCCCGCCGCTCGCGGGTTCCGAATGGGTGAATGGCCCTGTTTCCAATCTGATCTCGATGCAACTTCGCGGTTTGGTTGGTCCGATCACGGTCAAGGGCAAGGAGTATAACGTCCCCGGTGGCATGGCTCCGATGGCCTATCAGGACGACAAAACCATCGCCGCCGTCCTGACCTACGTCCGCAACAACTTCGGCAACAAGGCTCCCGCCGTGACACCCGAGCAGGTTGCTGCCCTCCGCAGCGAGGTCGGCAAGCCACAGGTCACCGCTGCTGAACTCAAGAAACCCTGACGCGTTTCCTTTCGAACCATTTTCACGATGTCCCAAGACACTTCCAACAGCCCGGAAAAGGACGCGATTGTGCGTGCTTCGATCGACCGCTCGCTGCGCCACCCGGTGA
>JANOBS010000536.1:0-1084 GCA_031411755.1 Luteolibacter sp.
CATGGGTTCCGTGCCGCCGCGGCAGCCGCAGGCGATGTTGAGGTTCTCTTTCCAGGCGTGGCCGACGCCGAAGGAGAAGACCGCCACGAGTCCGGTGATGGTGAGGATGGAGGCTTTCCGCAGGATGCCCAGGGCGAGGCAGAGTCCGGCGACGAGTTCGAACCACGGCAGGGTGTAGGCGGCGACGGCGTCCCAAGGCGCCTTGAGCAGGCCGTAGTTCGCGACATCGCGGGTGAACTGCGTCAGACCGGTGACGAAGACTTTCTGACCGCCGGTGTAGGCAAACCACACGCCGAGCAGGACCCGGAGGATCAGGGCAAGGATGTCGGCTGGTTTCTTCGGCGGCATGACGAGAGATTGAAGGGCCAAGTTCCAAGGGCCAAGTTCCAAAGCAGAGGAAGAGCAGGCGATTCCAACTCTTCGTTGGAACTTGCCCCTTGGAACTTGAAACTTCAATCTACAGCCATGCATTCCGGTGTCGTCAGCCTGCTTCAGGACTTGGTCCGCATTCCTTCCGTGAATCCCGACAATGCCCCGGGCACCGATCAGACCGGCGAGGCGGCGATGGCGGCGTTTCTCGATGGCTGGTTGAGCGCGCTGGGCGCGCAGGTGGTGATCGAGGAAATCAAGCCTGGGAGACCGAATTTAATCGCGCGGTTTGCCCCGCAGGATGGTCGGCCACGGGTAATGTTCGGGCCACACCTCGATACCGTCGGTGTGGGCGGGATGACGATCGATCCCTTCGCCGCCGAGATCCGCGACGGGCGGATGTGGGGTCGCGGCACGTCCGACACCAAGGGTCCGATGGCGGCGATGCTTTGGGCACTGCATGAAAACCGCGACCGCCTCGCCAACGCGCCGGTGGCCTTCGATTTCGTGGCCTTCATGGCGGAGGAATCGGGCCAGTGGGGCTCGAAGGCTTTCGTGAAAAAGCATGGCAAGGACTACAGCTTCGCGCTGGTTGGCGAGCCGACCTCGATGCAGGTCGTCCACGTGACCAAGGGCTCGCTATGGGCCACCCTTCGCACCACCGGAAAGGCCGCGCACAGTTCGCAGCCGGAGCGTGGGGAAAACGCCATCATGA
>JANOBS010000537.1:0-9768 GCA_031411755.1 Luteolibacter sp.
GCACCATTCTTGTTGATGGTCTTCAGTGCGCGGCAGCTAAGCTTGATCTTCACGAAACGATCGAGCTCAGGAACCCAGATGCGCTTGGTTTGAAGGTTGGGCGAGAAGGTGCGCTTCACGACCTTGGTGACGTGACGACCGATACCGCCCTTTTTCTTGGCGAGACCGGAGCGATGGATCTTACCACCGGAGCGGACGCGGGTTCCTCTGATACTGCAAATGCGTGACATGGTCGGAAAGGGGTTCGAGTTGCGGGGCGCAGACTCTGAACAGCGATTTCCTCGCGTCAAGGCAAATCCTGTAGGTTTTCGGTCGAAAAGTCGGGGCCTCTCGGGACCTGCGAATCATTTTGCAACCTTCGCTTGCGCGCGACGCTGCGACCGATAGGGTGCGCGCCCTTTTTCGAATGGCAACAAACGCATGGGTGCGCGGACAGCGCTGGGTAAGTGACAGTGAGCCTGAGCTGGGCCTGGGGATCATCCTCAATGGCGGCGACGGCAAGGTCGAAATCGCATTTCCGGCCGCGGCCGAAACACGCTGCTACGCGCTTGAATCCGCGCCGCTCCGACGGGTCAAGTTCCGCCCAGGCGACCGCATCAAGACCCATGAAGGCACCGAATTGACCGTCGATCAGGTCCGGGAAAACGAAGGCCTCCGCGTCTATCAAACCTCCGCCGGAGACGTGGCCGAGGCCGAGCTGGCCGACTCGATCTCCTTCAGCAAGCCCGAGGAGCGGTTGTTCGGAGGAAAGATCGACGACCCCTCCGACTTCGATCTGCGCGGAGAAGCGCTCCGCCGTCGCGCCGTGATGCGCCGCTCGCCGATCCGCGGGCTGGTCGGGGCCCGCGTCGATCTGATCCCGCACCAACTATTCATCGCCGACGAGGTTTCGAACCGCCCGCTGCCGCGCGTACTGCTGGCCGACGAGGTGGGACTCGGAAAAACCATCGAGGCCTGCCTCATCCTCCACCGCCTGATGCTGACCGGCCGTGTCCAGCGCGCGCTGGTGCTCGTGCCGGAGCCGCTGATCCACCAGTGGTTCGTCGAGCTGCTGAGGCGCTTCCAGCTTTGCTTCGAGCTCTTCGATGAAAGTCGCTGCGAGGCGATCGAGAGCGGCGACCCCGACGGCAATCCATTTCTCGACAGTCAGTGGGTGCTCGCTCCTGTGGAATTTCTCTCCGGAAATCCCAAACGCGCCCTACAAGCCCGTGAGGCCGGCTGGGACATCCTGATCGTCGATGAGGCCCACCACCTCGAATGGTCGCCCGGAAACCCCGGTGCCGCCTACTCCGCCGTCGCCTCCCTCTCGGCGGAAACCGAGGGCCTGCTCCTGCTCACCGCGACGCCCCAGCAACTCGGACCGGAAGGCCACTTCGCCCGGCTTCAGCTTCTCGATCCCGAGCGTTACGCCGACCTCGCACGATATGAGGACGAAACCCGGCACTACGAGGAGGTCGCCGAGGTGATCGAAAGCCTGTCTGCCGGAAAGGCTCCCGACGAGCAACTCACCCACCTCGTTTCCGGCCGCCCGCGCCTGGTCCGGGCTGTTGCCGATCTCGCCGCTGGAAAAGCGGAAGCCCGCGAACGCCTGATCACCGATCTGCTCGACAGCGTCGGAATCGGCCGTGTGATGTTTCGCAACACCCGTGCCCGCCTCGGAGGCTTTCCAGGCCGTGAGCCGAAATTCGCCAAACTCAAGGGCAAGGACGAGTTCACCGCCAAGGTCGAGTGGCTCGGCACGCTGCTGGAAACCCTCGGTGAGGAAAAGGTTCTCGTCATCACCCGCAGCCGCGAAATGGCCGAAGCAGCTCTCGAAACCCTGCGCGACAAGACCGGCCTCGTCGGCGCTCTTTTCCACGAGGATCTCAGCCTCATCCAGCGCGACCGCAATGCCGCCTTCTTCGCCGAGCCCGATGGCGCGCGAGTCCTGATCAGCTCGGAAATCGGTAGCGAAGGACGGAATTTCCAGTTCGCCCGACACCTCGTGCTCTTCGATCTTCCGGAGGATGTCGATCTGCTCGAACAGCGCATCGGCCGGCTCGACCGCATCGGTCAGAAGGGCACGATTGAAATTCACGTGCCTTATCTAACAGACACCCCGGATGAGGTCCGCGTGACCTGGCTGGAGGACGGGCTCGATGCCTTCCGGAAGAGCCCCGCCGGTGCCGCCGAGATCCAGCGAGAGGTCCAGCCCCTGCTTTCGAAAGCCCTCGCCAAACCAGGCAAAGCCGCCGTCACGAAACTCCTCGCCGAGACCCAGACCTGCCGGACCCGCATCGTCGAGCGACTGGCCCGCGGTCAGGATCGATTGCTGGAACGCAGCTCGAACCGCCCGGAAAAGTCCGTCGAACTCGTCGCGCAGATTCGCGCGTGGGACGAGGACACCGACTTCGAGGACTTTGTCATCCGGCTCTTCGATCACTCCGGCCTGCACATCGAAGAACTCGGTTCGCGTCGCTATTTCCTGCTGCCGGGAAACCTGAAGTCCGATGCCTTCCCGTCGCTTCCCAACGAAGGTATCACCGTCACACTCGATCGCCAGCGCGCGCTTGAACGCGAACAGGAGGCCTTTCTCACCTGGGATCACCCGATGGTCCGAGCCGCGCTCGATCTTCTGTTAGGCGCGGAATCCGGAAACGCTGCCTTCGGACTTTGGGATTCGAGCGGGGAAAAGCGGATGCTTCTCGAAGCGTGGATCATCGTCGAATGCGTCGCGCCCGCGCAGCTTCACGCCGAGCGTTTCCTGCCGCAGACCCCGATCCGCGTCGTCGTTGATCACTCTGGAAAGGACCACAGCCACGATCCCTCGATCGCCACCGCCAAGCTCCGTCGCGGCGATCCGGCGGCCTTGTTGAAGAACGAGAAGGTCAAGCGCACCGTCCTCCCCGCCATGCTCGATCGAGTCCGCGAAATCGGCACCGAGCAAAGCACCGGCGTCATCGAAGCCGCTCTAACAGCGATGCAGGCCGAGCTTTCCGGTGAAATCTCCCGTCTTCAGGAACTCGCCGAGCTCAACGACCACGTCAGCCCGGCGGAAATCACCGAGTTGGAATCGCGAAAGGATCAGCTCGCCGAAGTCATTCGCAACGCCCGCGTCCGGGTCGATGCGGTTCGGCTGATCTGGAAAGCACCGATTACAGATCGCTGATCAACCTCTTCCATTCTTCAATTTCAGCAGCCTCTCCCCAGCCGCGCGCAGCGTCTCCTCGCTCTTCGCGAAATGGAAGCGGATGAGATGGTTCACCGGCTCCCGGAAGAAACTCGATCCCGCTACACCGGCGACGCCGATTTCCTTGATGAACCACTCCGAGGCCTCGGTGTCAGTTTCGAAGCCGAGTGAGGAAATATCCAGCATCACGTAGTAAGCTCCCTGCGGCTCGGTGAACGGCAGCCCGGTTTGGCGGAGATACCCGAGGAACAGATCCCGCTTCTTTGAGTAAAGTTCGGTGAGGCCTTCATAGTAGGAATCCGGCAGCTCCAGCCCCGCCACGGCGGCTTCCTGCAAAGGTGCCGCCGCGCCGACTGTTAGAAAGTCATGCACCTTTCGCGCCTGGGCGATCACCTCCGGCGCGGCATGCACGTAGCCGAGCCGCCATCCGGTGATCGAGTAGGTTTTCGAAAGCGAGTTGCAGGTGATCGTCCGTTCAAAGGCTCCGGGCAGCGCCGAGAAATAGACATGCTCATGCGGCGGATAGACGATGTGCTCGTAAGGCTCATCCGTGATCACGAAAGCATCGTGCTGCTCCGCCAGCTTGAGGATTTCCAGCAGCTCATCGCGCGTGAAGACCTTGCCCGTCGGGTTCGAGGGATTACAGACCACGATCGCCTTCGGCTTCTGCTCGAAGGCCCGCGCCAGCTCGTCCGAATCAAACCCGAAGCCCGGCGGACGGAGCGGCACGTAGATCGGCTCCGCTCCGGAGAGGATCGCATCGGCCGCGTAGTTCTCATAAAAGGGCGAGAAGATGACCACCTTGTCGCCCGGATTGCAGGCGGTCATCATCGCGACCATCATCGCCTCGGTGCTGCCGCAGGTGACGACCAGGTGCTGATCGGGATCGACCTCCAGCCCGGTGAAGCGGGAAATCTTCTTCGCCAGCGCTGCACGAAACCGGGGTACGCCCCAGGTCACGGCATACTGATGATGCGGCCCCCGCGTGGCCTTTTCCAAAGCCGCCAACACCTCCTCCGGCGGATCGAAGTCTGGAAAGCCTTGGGCGAGATTGATCGCGCCATGCAGATTCGCCATCCTCGTGGTCCCACGGATGACGGACTCGGTGAAAACAGAAAGCCGGGTGGCAGTGGCGGGCATGGGGGAGAAACTCCCCGATCAACGGGGGGCTTGTCGAGAACTCGGCATCGACCGCTTCTGGAACGACTGGTTGGACCGATCAACCAGTCAAACCCATGATGTGCCTGGCGCTTTCGATGGTACCAATTGAGGCAAAGCCTCTTCCCCGATCCCGATGAACCTGAAAGAAACCTTTGCCCCACACGCCTCCATCCTGTCGGTTCTCGCGATCTTCCTGATGACAGGTGCGAGCGCGCTGGAAGTGAAACCACCCACCCTTCCCGAACGGGCGAAGCTGGTGTTGCAGGAGGACTGGAGCAGTGGCCAGATCGATCCCAAACGCTGGTATGTACCTCGCAAGAAATGGGGCCAGGGCAACAACGGGGTGTCTCCGGACAATGTCCGCATCGCCCGAGACCTCGTGAACGGACAGGAAAAGCCGGTCCTCGTCTGTCAGGCGAATGGCGACCTGTACGATGGACCTGTCATCGGTTACGAAGGCCAGCACACACGCGTCGGAGGCATGGTGGTCACGCAGTGCTTTTTCGCCTCCGGGCGTTACGAGGTGGTGATGAAGATCGGTGACGACCACGGGGAGAACGGAGGCCCGGAGGATCCGATGCGACCCAAAGGTGCTGTACCTGCGGTGTGGACATATGGCTATCGCCACGTCTCCGTTCCGAAGTCGGGCATGGATGCCTTCCAGACTTCCGAACCCCTCTATAATCCGAACCTGACGGCCTACGGCGACGGCGTGAACGAATACTGGTCGGAACTGGATTTCCCCGAGTTCGGGAAAGGCGGCGACTTCGATCACGCACTTTACAACACCTTCCTTCAGAACAAGCACCAGCCACGAACCTTCGAGGTGAAGCCGATGATCGACGGACAGTATCACACGCTGACCACCGACTGGCGGACCAAGCTCGTTCCGATCGAAGGCGTGACCGATGCCCAGGTGACCAGGAAAGAAGATTTCTACTGGGTCCAGGATCGCGCGATTCCCTACAACCGGTATTTAGGAAATCCCCTGAAGCGGCTTGGAAAGGACAAGTATGCGGTCTGCTCAGGTGATCGCGCGGATCATTACCTCGATGGCAAAAAGATCGGAGAGAACCTGACGTTCGTGCCCTCCATGGCCGCGCAACTGACCATGGGCATATGGCTGCCGGGGTGGGGCGGGCCCGCTACCTGGAAGCAGTCGACCGTTTCATTCGCCTCGGCGAAAATCTGGCAGTATGGGGACGAGGGCGATGTCCGGGGAGTCATCACGCAGAACATCGCCAACAACTATTCGGCAGATGGGAATGTTTTGAAGAAATGATCCATCACTCCCGATCCGCGACGAACAGCGTGTGCGTGAAGCGCTTGGCCTTCGGGTAGGCTTTCGCGGAAATGCAGTCGACCTTGGGGAAGACCCGCTTAAGGGAATGGGCGAAGTCGTCATCGCGGTTGGCCGACCAATAGACGACGCGGCCTTTCGGATTCAGCGCGCTTTTGACGAGCTCCAGGCCACGACGTTGATAAAGCCGGGCATTGCCTTTCTGGACCAGCGGGTCGGGGCTGTTGTCGACGTCGAGTAGGATGGCGTCGTAGCGGTCCTTCCCGCAGCGGCTGATGGGATCGAAGACGTCGCCGAGACGGATGACGACACGCGGATCGTCTAGGAGCTGGCCATTGACCTCCCGAAGGAACTCGCGGTTCCACTGCACGATTTCCGGCAGCAGCTCGGCGACCTCAACGATGGCGTCGGCAGGAACGAGTTCCAGCACGCGCTTCAGGGTGAAGCCGAAGCCGAGTCCACCGATCAGGATGCGGGGCTTCGGGCGCAGGGTGGAGCAGGAGATTTCCGCCATCATCTGCTCGGAGGACGAGGCGTTGGTGCTCATGAGCTGCACGCCGCCGATCTTGAGGTAGTGCTGGCCATCGTGCTCCTGGAGCAGCAGCAGGGCTCCATCCGGCGTGCGGCTGGTGGCGAGCGTGGTGGTGACTTTCATGCCGCAAGGAATCATGGCCAGACGCCGATACGCACGGATTTTCCGTTCGCGGCCCTCACTCGGACCTCGGGGTATTTTCGGCAGCCGACGTCTGATTTTGCAGAAGTGAAAGTCTCGTTAGGGTGCCCGCGTAGCCGAACGCTTATGAGCGAAAACGACGATCAGGCCGCAGTGGAGCGCATGCATGCCGTTTACGGACGGATGAAAGAGGAACTCGGTCGGGTCATCGTCGGACAGGAGCAAGTGATCGAGCAGACCCTGATGGCCATTTTCTGCCGCGGCCACGCCCTGCTCGTCGGCGTGCCGGGGCTGGCGAAGACCCTCCTCGTTTCCACCCTCGCCCAGGCGCTCGACCTTTCCTTCAAGCGCATCCAGTTCACCCCCGACCTGATGCCCGCCGACATCACCGGCACAGACGTCCTCGAAGTCGATCCCGAGACCGGCCGACGCGGCTTCCGTTTCGTGCACGGACCAATTTTCGCCAATCTGGTGCTGGCCGACGAAATCAACCGCACGCCACCGAAGACCCAGGCCGCGTTGCTGGAAGCGATGCAGGAGCACCACGTCACCGTCGGCGAGCACACGCTGCCGCTACCGAAGCCTTTCTTCGTCCTCGCGACGCAGAACCCGATCGAGCAGGAAGGCACCTACGCCCTGCCCGAGGCGCAGCTCGACCGCTTCCTCTTCAACATCGTCGTCGACTACCCCAGCGAGTCCGAAGAGCGGGAAATCATCCGCCGTGTGACCAGTCCGTCGAAGGGCGGCGTGAGCCACCTGATGAACGCCGAGGAAATCCTCCGCTTGCAGGACGTAGTGAAGCGCGTGCCGGTCGGCGATCATGTCATCGACTTCGCCGCCAAGCTCGCCCGCGCCACGCGGCCGAAAGATCCCGCCTCGCCCGACTTCGTGAAGGAAATGGTAAGCTGGGGTGCCGGCCCGCGTGCCGGGATCAGCCTCATTTCCGCCGCCAAGGCGCATGCGGTTCTGCGCGGCCGTTTCCACGCCACCACCGCAGACGTCGCCGCGATCGCCGCGCCGGTCCTCCGCCACCGCGTGCTCACGACCTTCACCGCCGAAGCCGCGGGTGTCAGCAGTGATGATGTGATTCAAAGGCTCATCAAAACGCTCGCCCCGAAAGAGGATCTGGTGGTTTGAAGACGAACCACGAATGGACACCAATGGACACGAATTTCAAAGACGCTGCAGATCCTCAGTGAAGAAATCGTCGTTCACTCTCCTGCATTCGTGTCCATTCGCGTTCATTCGTGGTTGAAAACTCTTACTCCCCTCTCTTGAGCGACGAACTGAAACTTCCCGACTGCATGCGGCTCCTGCCCGAGGAGACGATGGGGATCATGCGCCGCCTTGAATGGTCTGCCCGCAGACGGATGCAGGGCACGCTTTCCGGACGACACACCTCGCCAGACAAGGGCTTTTCGGTGGAGTTCGCCGAACACCGCGAGTATTCGCCGGGCGATGATCCGAAGAACCTCGACTGGCGCGTGATGGCCAAGAGCGATCGCCACGTCATCCGCCAATACATTGAGGAAACGAACCTTCGCGCCACGCTCGCGATCGATGTTTCCGGCTCGATGAGCTACACCGGCGACCACGCCGCAAAGGTCAACGGCCAGGCGCTTTCCAAGCTCGACTACGCCAAGCACCTCGCCGCCGCACTGGCCTATCTGTTCGTGAAACAGGGCGACGCCGCAGGACTCGTCACCTTTGACAAGACCACCCGCGCCTTCCTCCGCAGTGGCAGCCGCCCGAGCCAGGTGCGGCGGATTCTGGAAGAGCTTCACACCACGAAGGCGGGCGATGACACCGATGTCGGAACGCCGCTGCATGAGGTGGCCGAACGCATTCCGAAACGCGGGCTCGTCATCCTGATCAGCGACCTTTTCGACGATCCGGAGAAGATCGTCGAGGCGCTGCATCACTTCGATTACCGCCAGCATGAGCTCGTGGTCTTCCATCTCCTCGCCGAGGAGGAGCTGACCTTTCCCTTCAAGAGCTTCCAGCGATTCCGCGACCTCGAAGGCATCGAGGCAATGTTGCGCATCGATCCGCAGGCCGTGCGGGCCGCCTATCTCGAACGCCTTCGCGGCTTCGTGAAACGCATCGACTCCGCCTGCGGAAAACTCCGCGCCGATTACGTGCCGGTGAACACGAAGACACCCCTGCGCGACACCCTGCTCCGCTACCTGGGAGGGCGAAAGTAAATGCTCTTCCTCAATCCATGGTTGCTGGCAGGTCTGGTGGGCGTCTCGATTCCCATCATCATCCACCTTGTGCGCCAACAGGCCGCGAAGCCGATCGACTGGGGCGCGATGCGATTCCTTTTCGACACGCTGGCGATCCGTCGCCGCCGGATGCAGTGGGAAGACTTGCTGCTGATGGCCGCTCGCTGCCTGCTGTTAGGCTTGCTGGCACTTGCACTTGCGCGGCCGTTCGTGCCACCGGATTCGAGCGTGCCGTGGTTGTTCGTGCTGCCTGCGGCGCTGATCGGCATCGCGCTGCTGGGCGGCTCCTTTGTGCTTTCCGGAAGTCCACGCTGGGTCACGCGGATCATCGCGCTGGTGCTGCTGCTAGCGGCGGGAGGGCTGACTTTTGCGGAAAGAATTTTCAACCTGAAGCGATTCGAAGCCAGCGGCAGCCGCGATGTGGCGCTGGTCATCGATGGCTCTTCGTCGATGGAGCTGACCCACGATGGCAAGTCCGTCTTTCGTCAGGCGATCGAGGAAGCGAAGGAAGTCGTCAAGAATGCCCCACGCGGCACCGCCTTCACCGTCGTCCTCGGCGGCCCCACGCCGGAGGCGAAAACCACAACTCCCCTCACCCACCGCGCCGATGTCCTCGGCGTGCTCGATGCGCTGCAACCGGTCGGCGGCACCTTCCGTGCCCACGACGCCCTCGGCGTGGCCACCCTCGGACTGAACGAAGGCAGCAATGCCTCGAAGGAGATTCTCGTTTTCACCGATGATCAGCGGGCTGGCTGGCGCTTGGAAAATCCGGGTGCCTGGCAAAGCCTCGAAAATGCCTGGGCAGGGATGCCGACCCGACCGAAGCTTCTTGTTAGAAATTTCGGCAAGCCCGCACAGTTTCAAAATCTCGCCATCACCACCATCGAAAGCTCGCGGCAGGTGATCGGTACGGATCGGGAACTGGTGTTCCGGGTCAGCCTCGAAAACACCGGCTCCGAGGCGGTCACCTCCGGCCCGGTCGTGCTGGAAATCAGCGGTAAGAAAATCGGCGAGCAGGCCATCGGACTTCTGATCGCCGGACAAAAGGAGACCCTCGAGTTCCGCCACCGTTTCACCAAACCCGGCCCACAGATCGTCGAGGCCCGAATCGACACCAAGGACGACCTCGCCGGCGACAACCGCTGCGAACGCGTGATCAACGTGCGCGGCACGCTGCCAATCCTGCTGGTCGATGGAAATCCAGCCGGCTCGTTCTTCGAGCGTGCGGCGGGCTACTCGG
>JANOBS010000538.1:0-2550 GCA_031411755.1 Luteolibacter sp.
CGGACGGGCAGGGTCAGGGTCATGACCTGGTCAGCCCCGACGGTGGCGATCTTTCCAACGATCTTGCCGTCATTGGCACCCGAGAGCGGGTTTCCATCGAAGGCGAATTCGTAGAGGTTGATCTTGCCGTCGCCGTCTGGATCGTCGCTCTTAGCATTGTTGGCTCCGGTGAGTCCCTTGGAAGCGGCCCAGGCGGTGTAAGGATCGCCATTGACGATGCTGACGACGCCGGAGGAGGCGAAGGCCGAGGTGTCCCAGGCTAGACCACCACCGAGGGCGGGGAGGACCAGGTCGGTGGCAACGTTGAAGTTGGTCACGTCGATGGGACCGGTAGAGTCGATCAGATCGAAGGACTGACCGTTCGCTGGAACGAGTCCGGTGATGTTGACGGTGATCGTGCCATCCAGAACGAGAGCACTGGAAACCGTGATGGCATCATAGTTGATGCCGCGGGTGCCGGTGCCCGGGAGCTGGAGGTTGATGGCCGAGGTGGAGGCCACAGTGGCGGAGGCCATGGTAATCAGGCCGATGCCGGTGCCACCTGGAGTGACGCTGCCTGCAAGGGAGGTGGCTCCGGTGATGGAGCCGCTGCCGGTGAGGGTGCCTGCGGTGCCGACGCTGACGATGTTGGCGATGGTCTGGCTACCAAGGTTCAGCGAGCCACCGGTGACGGTGGCGGAGCCGGTGCCGAGGGCTGAGGCATTGCCAAGGGCGAGCGTGCCGCCGTTGACCGTGGTGTTGCCCGAGTAGGTGTTGACGCCGCTGAGGGTCAGGGTGTTCGTGCCGCTCTTGGTCAAGGTTCCGCTGCCGCTGATCACATTGCCGTAGGTGCGTGCATTGGTGTTCAGCTTATACTCCAGAGTGGCGTTGTTCACGATGTTGCTCGAAGCGGCGATGGAGCCATCATCGATCACCAAGCTGCCTGCGCTGATGGTGGTTGTTCCAGTGTAGGTGTTGACTCCAGTGAAGGTCCAGGTGCCTGTGCCGGCGTCTTTCAGAACTGGAAGGGGCACCGTAGAGCCGTTGGAAATGACACCACTGATCAGACCGTTGCCGTTTCCGCGGAGCTGAAGCTGACGTCCAGCCGTATCCGAGGTCAAATTCCCATTGAGGGTCAGCAATCCACTGTCAGAGGCAATGATTGTGGACCCGTTGCCGGACGTCATTGTGATGCTGCCGTTGATGGTGTTGTTGCCCGAGTCATTGTAAATCACCGCTCGATTGGCCAGGTTGTTGCCATTCTGCTGTCCGCTACCGCTGGTCCTAAAGCTGATACCGCTGGCAATGGTGATATTGTTTTGCAGGTGGATTTCCCCACCGCCGACAGACTGTACCGTTTTTGTTCCCACACCGAGGGCACCTGAATTGGTCAGGGTCAGCGTCGCTGGCTGTTGGGTGTTCGCCGCAGGCAGGATGACGTTGCCGGTGAAGAGGTTGTTCCCGCTGAGAGTGACGTTGGCGGGAAGTGTGGTCGACCCGATGTTCAGGCCACCGGTGGGAGTCGCACCGGTGCCGATCACACCTGATATCACAACGTTGCCCGCGCCCAACAGGTTCAAAGCATTGGCTCCATTCGCGATGGAGCTGCCAACCGTCAACGTGCCACTGTCCGATTGGATGGCACCCGCTCCGGTCAAGGTGATCGCTCGATTGGAACCCAGATTGTAGCTGTTAGCAGTGGACCTGAGGGTGCCGGCACCGAGGGTGATTGTGTTGGTGGCTGAGCCATCCCCCAGGTTGTTCGCGGCGCTGATTTGCAGCGTGCCGGCGGAGATCGCGGTGACGCCGCTATAGGTGTTGGCTCCAGAAAGCGTCAGCGTGTTGGTGCCACTCTTGGTCAAGGTTCCGGTGCCGCTGATCACATTCGCATAGGTCCGGGCGTTTGCCGTGAGAGCATACACCAAGGCCGCGTTGTTCACGATGTTGCTGGAGGTGGCGATCGATCCATCCGCAATGCTCAGTGTGCCAGCGTTGACGGTGGTGGCGCCTGTGTAGGTGTTGACCCCGGAGAGGGACAGAACGCCGACACCAGACTTGGTGAGTGTGCCCACTGCGGCGGGGGATACTGCATTTCCGAAAGCTTGAGCAATGGTGATGTCTCTTCCGGTGGGAACATCGAACTTCGCGCCATTGGCGGTCAGGTAGGCATTGGTGAAGGTCCCGGCTGGCATGTAGGTCGCGCTCGCCGCTGCTGGGGAGAGGAATCCGGTAGTGGAATCGAACGTGATGGTGGCCGTTGCGCCGGAGCCCTTCGCATTCGTCGGGAAAACCGGCAGAGTGACCTGTGCGGTGCTACCGATGGTGATGGCCGAAGTGCTGTTGTTCCCGCCGGAGAGCACGTTGAATGTCGTGGCGGCGAAGGTTCCTCCGGTGAGAGACAGCGTTGCATTGGCATTTGCATTGTTGGCGGGTGTCGTACTCGATCCGCCAATCTGCAGAATACCAACCGTCGCCGTGCCGCTGGTCTGCGAGAACGTGCCGGTGACACTTGATGCCGCGCTATTGTCGGAGCGGCAGATTTGCAGCGTGGACGTCGCGGGCTGGCTCGCC
>JANOBS010000539.1:0-12228 GCA_031411755.1 Luteolibacter sp.
CGACGCCGCCGACTTCGACGGAGACGGCCTCAGCAACAACTTCGAACTCACCCCACGCCCACGTCCCGGCGGTACCGCAGGCTACCCCGGACTCAGCGCCTACATCCAGACCAATCCCCTCAAAAAGGACACCGACGGAGACGGACTCGACGACAAATGGGAAATCGAAAACGGCTTCGACCCCACCGACGACGGCAGCCGAAACCCCAACAACGGCCCCAGTGGCGATCCAGATGGAGATGGTGTGGGCAATCTCGCCGAAATGTCTGCCGATTCGGACCCTAAGAATGCTGCTGACTTTGGACCTCAAATGATTTCCGTGACCAGATACGGGTGGGGAAGCAGCGGTAGCGGTAACCCGATATGGCGATATGCCAACTGGCTTCCTGATCCTGCGGAGTATATATATACTTCTGATTTTTCGCAATATATCGCGAGCGGCTATGCGGCAATATTAACCTATCCTGCCCAGCCACCTGAAAACCCTGCGCTTCGTGAGACCTTGCCTGCGGAGCTTGGGACGTATATATTTTCCTATCATGATGATAGTGTAGGGACTACTTATCACCGTCTTGCATTCTCACAGAAGCGACTTTGGATCAAAGCTCCACCCAAACCAATTGCTCAAGAGTTCTGCTACCTAAAGGTTGAAACCAGAATCACAAATACTCCTGGGCAGGCTAGCATCAGCACCACGAAGGTAGAACCCATTGTCTTCACGATCGCCGCGAATCAAACTCTGTCAGATTCAATCAACGTTCTCGAACTTCCGGATGCCGTTGCAAATTCAGAATGCATTTTACATTGCTACATTAAGCCACTAGGCGTCAAAGGCTACTGGAGTACGGAATCGGGTCCCCAAGCAGAGACGACCATTGGTGTTTTTCCTGGAAACGTCACCATCACCGAGAAGCAGCGGGCCTATGTTCGAGATCCAATTACCCAGCTCCCACTTACGCAAGACCGGGCCGAGTTGAAGATTGCCCAGTGGGGAGATGCGTTTGCTCCGAGCGGCACGGACTGGCAGTTCTCACTTAGCGATTTCGAGCTGGATTTCGATGCTTTTCGAGTTCGCCTTCCAGATGGGGTGGCTCCGCCCGCCTCCGGCAAGCATCAGATCCAGATCAGCACTCTTAAAGAGGATGGTTCCATATTGGACTCAGGGGCTATTGTGGAGTTGGACAACCTTGAATCCCAAAAGCTGTGCCTAGTCGCGGATGAGGATGACGATCTTTATCCGGTGGATGGCAAGGCGGATGGTGACCCGAACGACCGCACCTACCTGGCCGAGCCTGGAGGCAGAGTGCGCCTGAAATGGCTGACACCCCCGAGCGGAAATGTGATGGTCTTGGGCGAAATCCCTATCCCGGTGAAGAAAGTGGTGACAGTGCAGGGATTCATCCTGAAATCTGGATTAACATTCCCTTCTCCCGTGACGACAGTTTCACAGGCAAACTCCTATTTCGAACGCGCTCGCAGGATTCTGGCGACCTGTGGCGTGAAGCTTGTCTATTCTTCTGCGGATGTCCCCACCAATCCAGTAGGCGTAGTATTTGGAGGCGCTACCACATTGAATTTCAATCACCCTAAGTTCGTGACAGATCATATCGAGATGACACCAATGTCCACAGTGTTGATGGATTCGGATTCCTGCAAACCTCCAGAAGGTGTGATTCCTGTCTATTTCGTCGGTTCCTTTGCAGAGACTGCGGAAGGTAAGATTCTCAACGGTTGTTCTAATTCCCGCTCTTTGATGCAGACGGGTCAAATCCAGTATGCCGATGCAGTCTTTATCAATACGACAAGCTCTTCCTTAAGTGGATCGACGGTCGCTCATGAACTCATGCATATTTTGCTGGATGGAGCCCACGATGGTCCCAAGACCCTTTGGCACCAAACCCACCAGGATCAGTCTTGGTCGATTTGGTACACCAGCGATACGCACCCGATCATCGAATCTGGGATCACGGCACGACGAAGAGTCGAGGACAGCATGAGATTCCGATTACTCAAATCACCCTTCTGCAAAAAACCATGAACATGACTTCATCAGCGATATTCCGCATTGGGCTCTGCGCTTTCTACGCCTTTGCAACTGGATGCAAAGAAAATGGGCTGGACGTCAAGAAGCCCAGCACTACAGACGCACAGTCTTTTGAGCAAAGCACCAAGTCGGAACCGGGAGACGCCTCGGGCGAGGCAGTCAGCGCAGCCGCAAAGGATCCAGCATTGCCCGTAGAGATTCGAGAGAGCGCGACTGTTTTTGAACGCATGCTCAAGAACAAGCCCATTAGCCGTCGGGAGTTTAGTCAGGCCTGCGGGAAACTGGCATCTACCCGCACTGAGACAGCATGCAGAATCTGGATCTCGCTGCTTTTGGCCATGGAAGCTAGAATTCCCAACCCACTTCCCAGCAAGGAGGAAATGATTAATTTTGAAAAACTTGTGATGGCAAAAAAAATTGAGCCTCTCGATGTGGAATCCCTGAGATACATGCAGCTTTTGCATCCTGCGATGGAAGCCCTTACGCAGTTTGACATGCCCGAAGCTGACCTTCAGGTGGAGAGCTTCATGAGGCGTTTCGAATCAAAATATGGCTCAAGCGAGGTAGGTCGGATCTACATTGATGTTTTAAAAATCGAAATCTCTCAAGCCAAAGAAGCTCGCAAATCCGGAGCCGTGCCATGGAAATGGCGTTTAGCAGAAGAGGCGGCAGAGCACAAATAGCCATGAATCTCCCCGCCATTCTCCGCCCTGTCATTTTCCCGAAGTTTTTCGTCTCTTCACAACTCCTCAACACGGATCGTGACTTGGCGGGTAGAGCCATTGCGTGAATCGGTGGCGATGAGAAGATGGGTGCCGGGAACCAGCACGGCAAGCGGCTCAGGGGAGCCGGCTTCAAGCTGGAGGGTAGGCGATGACCACACAGCGGTGGAGGGAAGATTGGTGGCGAGACGGAGCTTTTTGCCGCCAGACGGCAGCTCGGAGTCGAGCAGGCAGGTGGTGCCGTCCGCTGGTGCCAGGATGCGAAGGGCTTCGAGAGCAGGGCGCTCGGTCGCGATTACGAAGTCTCCCTTGCGATGGTTGTGGATGCTTTGGAACCACTCGGAGAATGAAGAATCCAGCCACACAAGACTCTCGGTCGAGTAGTCGCCGGGCGACGCGTAGAGCGGCAGATGCGTGGTGAGGCTGAACTCGCTGCGGGCTCCGGCTGTGCCGGGATTGACGCGATGTCCGGTGCGCGGATCGACCTCGATGCGGGTGATGGACTCCGGTTTGTCATACCACTTCGGCGTGGTGCCAGCCTGGCTCGCGAGCATCGTCCGATGGAAGATCGGCCCTGCTCCTGCGACTCCGGAAAGCCCCTTGAGCGGAGTTTGATCGAAGTTCCCCGCCCAGACACCGACGGTGAACTCACGCGTGAAGCCGAGGCACCAGTTGTCGTGAAAGTCAGAGGACGTCCCGGTCTTCACCGCGCAGCGGAATGGGAGCTCGAGTGGCCCGCGTCGGCCGAATGACGGCGCGCGGGCGTCGGGGTCGGAGAGAATGTCTGCGATCAACCAGGCTTCGGATTCGCCGAACACGCGATGCGGCAGGACGGACTCATGCGGAAACAGAGAAGCTGGACGCTGCAGTCCGCCACGGGCGAGCGTGGCGTAGGCGTTGGTAAGTTCCAGCAGACGAACGGGAGCGTTGCCGATGGTGAGGCCGAGTCCGTATTGCTCGGGCTTGTCACCCAGCGTCGTGAGGCCGAGTTCCGTCAGTAGGTGATGAAGAGGCTTCGGTCCGCCGAGTTCGTTCAGCTCACGAATGGCAGGAATATTGAGCGAGCAGGCAAGGGCGGTGCGGATGGAGACCGGGCCGCGATAGGTGCGGTCGTAGTTTTCCGGCAGGTTCAGGCCCTCCGGCGTCCGGAAACGCGTGGGGATGTCTGCGAGCATCGAGCCGGGGAATTTTCCTCCGTTCTGGAAGGAAAGAAGGTAGGTGAAGGGCTTCAGCGTGGAGCCTGGCGAGCGTGGGGCGAGCGCTCCGTTGATCTGGCCGCCGCGCGGATCGTTCCAGTTTCCGGAGGAGACAAGCGCGAGGATTTCTCCCGAGGCGTTGTCGATCACCACCACCGCGGCGTGATGCAGATTCGATCCGCGCAGGGCGTTGAGTTCCTCGCTGACGATGGTCTCGACCTGATGCTGGAGTCCCAAATCGAGCGTGGTGCGTACGTCCGAGCCCGCCAGCGCGACCGGCACCTTCTCCGCCAGCCATGGAGCGGCCTCGTGCTCGATCAGCGGACGAAGGTTCAAAGGCTCGATGAGGGCGGTGGAAATACGGGAGACGTCGTAGATGGACTGATCCGCCAGTCGTCCCAGCACCACATTGCGGCGGGCAATGGCGGATTCAGGGCGTTTCAGTGGGTTGAGGCGGGACGGAGCCTGAGGAAGCCCGGCGAGCAACGCGCATTCGGCCAGCGAAAGATCAGAAAGGGGCTTCTGGAAATAGAAGCGGGCGGCCTCTTTCGGCCCACGACGCAGATTCCCGTAGTCGAGGCGGTTGAGGTAGGCGGTGAGGATTTCCTGCTTCGACCAGGTCATTTCCAAACGCCTGGCTCCGATCAGTTCGCTGACCTTCGCGGTGAGCGCGCGTTTCACCGGAGGGCGGGATATCTTCACCAGCTGCTGGGTGATGGTGGAGGCACCTGAGACGACACGGCCGCGCGACAAGAGATCACGGGTGGCTCGCGAGGCAGCGAGGAAATCGAATCCGCCGTGGGAGAAGAAGCGCTTGTCCTCGGCGGCGAGGGTGCAGGCAATGAAGTCAGGTGGCAGCTCGTCGAGCGCCACCGGTTGCCGACGTGTGAAGTCGGGCAAGGTCAGGCGGGTGATGGGCTCGCCATGCCGATCGAGCAGCACCGGCGAGGCATCGGGGTGTTTCAACAGATCCTCCGGAAGAGGAACCGCGAAAGGCAGGGCGAACCAGACGATCGCCCACAAGGCCGCAAGCACGAGCGGAATGCGCACGCGCTTGCGGCGGAGATGGACACTGAAATTCAAGTTTTCAGGTTCAAGTGTTCAGTTTTCAGGAAGACAGGCGAGGATGCTGATCCCTGGCCCCTGACCCCTGGCCCCTCGACAGGTCGAAGGGCCAGGGCAGCGGATCATTTCGAGTGGAACAAGCGCGACGCCGACAGCGCGAAGTTCTCCGGATCATACATCCACTCGACCTTGGCAGGTGGAGCAGTGGCTTCTCCGGCGACCGTGCAGCGGGCGAGGTAGGTCACCGTGTAGGTGCCGCTGCGCCAGACGCGATCGAGGTAGAACACGGCGCGATCGCTGCGGAGTTCGCTGTGCGAGATCTGCCAGTCGCGTTCGCTGGTGGCAGGTCCGTTGGCGGCCTTCTGGCTGGCGAAGTCGCTGTTCACGGTCTCGAAAATCGCGGGCAGCGGGTCTTCGATCACGAGATAGCGGCTGTCATCCTTTGGCAGGGTCACCCGCAGGGAAACCTTGATCAGGTCGCCGACGGCGGGCTTGTCGAGCGGCTCGGTGGTCCCGTCCGGCTTGACCCGTTCATGGAAACGCGTGATCTCGAGGCCGTTTCGGGCGATGGGTTGCATCGGTACGACAGCAGGCTTCGAGGCGATCGTGGCGCGGACCATCGCATTGCCATCGGATTTTACCGACAGCTTCAATCCGGCACCGGTCTTGAACGATCGGCTGGCCACAGGCGTCTCCTTGGACAACTGGATCGAGGTGGTTTCCTGACCGCTGCCCAGATTGATCGCGACGGTGTCGTCACGGCCGGTCTCCGTTTTCGCATAGGCGGAAAGCGCAAGCAGGCTCCAGCCGTTCATCCAGGTCGTGCGCCATTCGCCGTATGGATTGCGGTCGCGCATCAGCTTGTCGACGGCCTTGCCCAACTCTGGATCCTGCGGAGCCAGGGTGGCGGTCGCGAGGAGGTTGAGCGCCTCGTCCGGATTCCATGGCATCCACGAATCGTCCTTCGCCTTGAATGGCTTGTTCGACTCCAGCACCGCCAGCGCGGCGGCCTTGTCCTCTCCATTCGCAGCCATGGCGAGAGACAGGAAACAACGGCCACGCGGCGGCACGGTTTCAAGACGATCGCGCAGGTAGTTGTGATACGCGGTCTGCGGTTTGCCCAAACGCGCCAACACCCAGAGACCGCGTGTGGCGATCTCCATTTCTGCAGGCGACTTGATGTTGGAAAGTCCGCGCAGGGAGGCGATGAGGTCGTTACCGAGCAACTCCAGCGAACTGTCCGGGATGCTCGCGCCGGATTCCTTCGCCAGCACCAGACCAAGTCCGGCATACGAAGTCGCCCAGTCAACGCGATCCCGACCACCCGGCCAGTAGGCGAAGCCACCAGTCGGAAGCTGCATCGAGAGCAGACGATCCACGCCGGACTGAATGGCGGCCTTGACCTTTTCCTCGGGAACATTGGCAAAGCGCGGCACCACCGGGCGCAGCGACTCGACCGCGAACCACGGCATTAGCGACGAGGTGGTCTGTTCGACGCAGCCGTGTGGATAGGACAGCAGGTAGTCGATCGAGGCACCGGATTCCAGCAGCAGCGAGCGCGAGAATTCGAGTTGAATATCGCCTTTTCCTTCCAGCAACGCCGGATCGAGCAGGCCCTGCAATTCATCTCCTGCGCCGGATTTCTCCAGCTTCACGAGCTTCGACTGACGGATCAGCGGCATCGGATAGCTCACTGGGAAACGGGTCTCCACGAGGTCGGACATCTTCTTTGCGAGGATCGTGGTCGGAGGGTTCCCGTTCAGCGTGACCGGCACGGCGCGGAAGGTCAGCACGGCTTCTCCTTCGGACTCCACGGCGATTTCAAACGGGATGGTCTGCGAGGCTCCGGGAGCCAGAGTGACCGTCACGTCATTTTCCGAGAGCAAGCGATAGATCGGCGCGTTGGTGGCCTCACCGGGGACGAGTGTGATCTTCCACACTCCCGTGTACGACGAGGCGTTCTGGACGAGCACCTGCGGCTTCAACTGGTCTGACACATTCGCGAATCGCGTGGCCTTCGGTTCCAGCATCAGTGGCTTGTTCACCACGAAGTCCGTGCGGACGCTGCCGAAGCGCGAAGCTCCTTCAGTGGCCACGGCGAGCACGCGGTAACGGGTCAGCGTGTCCGGCACTTTGAATGTGTGGCGGAAATGCCCTTGCTCATCAGTCACCAGCGAAGGTGCCCAGGTTGCGCACGGATCGAAGTTCTTCCGCAGCAAGTCGGCGAGATTCGCTCCGAGTTCGTCACCGCCGCCGACGAAGAAGCCCTTGTTGAAGAAGCTCTGATTGTCGGGATCTTCAGCGATGAATTGATCGAGCGAGGTTCCGGACTCCACGGTCAGCAGGCGCGGATCCTGGAAGAAGCCCAGCGGGTCGGGATTCTCATAACCCATGACCGCCAGCGTGCCTTCGTCTTCGGCGTAGAGAGTGACCTCCGAGCCCTTGACTGGGGTGCCGTCGGCGCGCGTCACGGTGCCGGAAAGCACGACCTCGTCACCGGGACGATAGGCCGCAAGAGCCACGCCGCCCTTGGTCGAGATCTGGACAGTGTCGGCGGAGTTCTCGGCCTTCACCTCAACCGCGAGACGATTCAAGCGATCCTCGACCGTCAGCTCGCAATACCCGAGCCGGAGCTGCGGTTCCTTGAACTTGCGGCCGGAGTCCTTCGAGCCCTTCACGACCAACACCGAGACGAATGCATTCGGCGCATCGGCATCCGTCACCGGAATTTCGATCACCGGGTTGTCGGCCTTGAGTTGGATCACGAAAGAACGCAGCACCGACTCGCGCTCGACGGTGACCAGTGCCGTGCCCTCGATCGGGGAAAGCACCAGGATCCGCGCGGTTTCGCCGGGCTTGTAGCTCTTCTTTTCGGCGACGAGCTTGATCTTCATGCCGTCCTCGTAGGCCCATGGATACTCGTTGCTACCGTAAACGTAGTAGGACGTCGTGGTGGCGAACGAATGTCCTGCGGCGTCCTTGCCCTTGAGGGTCAGGAAATGCAGGCCGGTGCCGGTTGGTGAGAGGTCGAAGGTGCCTTCGCCCTGCAAGTTCATCGTCGAGGTGGAAACGGTTTCCTCACGGGCGTCGTTGCGGACGATCGTCGCACCATCCTCGTTGCGGGTCTTCGATTGCTCGTTGATCTGGCGGGTCAGCACGGCCTCCAACTGCAAGGCAGCGGGAGCGGGCTTCCCATCCGGATCGACAGTGACGACCTTGAGCGGAATGTGGTCGCCCACGCGCACCAGCTTGTCGATGCGCGAAACGCCAACATAAACCGACGACGGATGGACGGTCGTGGTGGTCGAGGCGGTGAGCGTCTGGTTGTTGGCATCCGTGACCTCGGTGCTGATCGTGACCTCGCGGGCCGTCGGGAAATCGCCCTGCGGCAAATCAACCGAGAAGGTGCTCTTGCCGGTCGCATCGAGCGTGGCCTCGCCGTTGACCGTGGTGGTCTGGCGATCGCTGTCGTTGTCCCAGCGGTAGCTGAAATAGTGATACCAGTAGTGCCAGTCGTCGGTGCGATGGTTGCCGAAGAGGAAGTCGCGGTAGTTTTCCGGATAGAGGTTCACGTCCTCGACGTTCGAATACCAATGCGCGGATCCGGCGGCGACCGGCTGCCCTTGATAGTAGTGGGCGGAAAGATCGAGTCCGACCTTGGTGCTGCCCGCTGCGGCGTCGGCGAACTTCTGCTCGACCTCGAAGGCATTGCGGCGGAACTCCTCGACGCGGAACTCGAATTCGAATTGCGCGTTCGCCATGAGCTTTTCCTTCGCCTCCCAATCGTTGTCTCCCATCGCTTCCGCACGAGTGATCTCGTCGGAGTATTTCAGCCTGATTCCATAGCGACCGGTGGTTTCCTTCGAGGCCGGGAACTCCAGATCAAACGAGCCGTTCGCGGAAAGCTTGAGGTCGCGGGTGAAGACTTCCTTTTCCGTTGGATCGACGATCACCAGCTTCGGCGAAGCGCCGTCGGCGGCCTCGATGGCATTGCCACGCTGGGTGCGGATGATGCCCTTCAGGCGGACCATTTCACCGGGCCGGTAAAGCGAGCGGTCGGTGAAGACCATCACGCGACGCAGCTCGTCCGGCTGCGCGTCCCAAGAGTAGCGGACGGGAAAGCGCCACAGGCTGACGGTCGGCATCTGGCTGTCGAAGGTCGCCACATACTGGTCATCCCCGAGCGCGGCACGGAGGTGGCGGGTGGTGTCGTTTCGTGGAACCGTGGCGAGTCCGCTGGCATCGGTGCTGACGGTCTGGAGCAGCTTGGCGTCCTCACCATAGACCTCCAGCTTCGCGCCGGAAAGCGGTTCACCAGTAGTGCAGGAAAAGGCATAAACCTTGGCCTCGGTTTTCGTGAGCTTCCAGGCGAGCCCGATGTCGGTCAGCTGAATGAAGGCCTGCGCGGACGGGTTCGGTGGATCCTCGGAGTCGGGCTTTTCCGCCAGGGGCGTGCCGGTGGCTTCCAGGAAAAACGCGGTGTGCTTCGGAGCGCCGGGAATCAACTCATCCCAGACCAGAGTGATCGTCTTCGAGGTGTCGATCACGTCGCTCAGCGACAGGGTCTTGTCGATGACCGATGCACCCGCGATCAGCTCGTAAGGCAGCGGCGCGACAGGTCGCACGGCAGTTCCGTTCGGGCCGTTACCCGTGTAATGCCGGTAGCCTTGCAGGGCGCGGATGAGGTCGAGCCCGCTGAGCTGCTTGGCGCGGACATGGACGTCCTTCAGGTTGACGGTTTCCATCCGATACTGCCGCGTTCCGGCGGCGAGCTGGGCCTCTTCCGTGCTTGGCAGGGCCAGGCTCGGATCGAGGTGCTCGAACACCAACTGCTTCGTCACCCGCTCGATCAGCGCGCGGTCGTCCGCCGAGGCGAACGGGGCCTTCACCTCCAGGGTCCAGGCATCCTGCTTGTTGAAATCCCCGAAAATCCGGAGCTGACGACCTTCGGTTTCCAGGCGCAGGTGATCCGGCATCGGCGACAGCCAGACGCCTTCCGGCAGCACCTTGTCCGAGCTCAGCTTGCGCAGTGGCAAGTTGAACGACACGGAAAGATACCGCGGCTTGTTAGGGATCGTGACGGCTTCCAGATCAGAGGCCTTGAAGGGTTCGATCGTACCGACCCGCCTCTGGATCGTCTCCGCCAGCTTCGTGGTCTTCGCCAGGTTCGGTAGTCCGGCGGTCACCGTCAGTTGCCAGTCCTCGCCGACCGGCAGCGGATTGATCGGGGAAACGATCAGCCCCTGCGGGAAAAGTTCCTTCCCCGGCTTGGCGGGCTTTTCCCCTTCAGTCTTCGGCTTGCGCGCGGTTTCAAATCGCTGGCTCCAGGTTTCCCCATCGATCCCCAGCGAAGTGATCGTTCCATTCGTCACGCTTTCCGCCCGGGCGGAAACCCTCCTGCCTGCCTTGTCGACGAACGTGAAGAAGTTCGCCGTCGCCGCCGGATCGACCGCGTCATTGAAACGGACGACCCATGAGATCGTGCGTTGGGAAACGTCCTCGTCGTAACCGCTCAGTCGCCGGTAGTTGTCGAGCTGGAAGGGCGTCGTCGCGACGGTCGCGATCAGGCCTTCCGGCACCAGCGACTTGTCGAGATGCTTGTGGCCACCTCGGACGGTGAACTTGTAGCTGGTCCCGAGTGCCGGGACCTTGTCCGGCAGGAACTTCGCGACATTGGGCGACTTCCATTCCAGTTTTCCAGGCAGCTCGGGTTCGACGAGCAGCCAGTCATTGGCAACGGTTTTACCGACGGACTCATCCGGCACAACGGCGCGGTCGAGGATCAATTCGATTCCACTCTCGGGAGCAAGTGTGGGGGTCGAGACAAACAGGCGCGGGGCAGCCAGGAGGCTGGTGGTTCCCACGCTAAACGCCAGAACGGCGGAATTGAACGTTTTCATTGGGGTCAGGAAAGTCCTGATGAAGGCGTATACGAATTCGCGATATGAATCATGCAGCGTATTCAAATCTGTTTGAAAATAATTTGTAACCGCACAAATCACCTCTCCCCCGGGCTTGCCGCCTGCCCACGCCCTGCGTTAGGAACACCCCGTGTCCGCAAGAAACATCGTCTACTTCGACCTCGAAACCCAGCGCAGCGGCGGCGACGTCGGCGGCTTTGCCAACAAGGGGAAAATGGGCATCTCCATCGCTGTCACCTACAGCACCGCCCGCGGCACTTATGAGATGTATCTTGAAAACGAGTTGGACAAACTCGGCGAGGAACTCTGCAAGGCTGACCTCGTCGTCGGCTGGAACCACCTCCACTTCGACTACCCCGTTTTACAACCCCACATCTTCCCCACCCTCACCGAGCAAACGATCAACCTCGACATGATGGCAGACTTGGAAACCAAGCTCGGTTTCCGCCTCAAGCTCGACTCCGCCGCCTCCGCCACCCTCGGGACCGGAAAAACCGCTGACGGGCTCGACGCCCTCCGCTGGTGGCAGGAGTACAAGAAAACCGGCGACTTCGCGGTGCTCCGAAAAATCGCCGAATACTGTGCCTACGACGTGAAGGTCACCAAGTGCGTCCATGAATACGCCCTGGAACACGGCCACCTCAAATACGAGGACCGCGGCGGCCAGCTCCAGCAGGTCGAGGTCGACTGGAAATGACCGGAAAGCCGGGAAATCAAAGGATTCCCATGGTCTTCAAGACCGTGTAGATCGCCCAGCAGAAGGTGCCGCTGAGGGCAATGATGAAGGCAATTGCACAGCGTTCGATGGAGGTGCGTGTCATGGCGGAGGGTTTGTAAGCCCGCAATCGCCGTCCGCCAAGGGGAAATCGAGGAGCTTTCCTCAGAAATCAGCGGGAAATCGCCTCCAGCGGCGCGAGGGTTTTGGACACTTGCCTGCAAAGACCTATGTTTCACTGTGCAAATCTTCATGAACTGAGATCGCTTAGCTTTTGCTTGCGCCGCAGCGGGTAATTCAATGAAGTATCCGCGTTCATCCATCGGATGGATGAGGCGTGAAGAACCTCGCAACAACAGGCGGTCGGCATCGACCGCAACGATGCCGCCAAACCGACCAAACGGCCGGGGAGGCGGTGGCGTATGTCCAGGCCACCTCCTCGGAGTTGGCTAAAGGCCATCGCGGTCGTCCTGTTGCGACTTCTTCACTCCCCGTCCACCAGGAAGGACCTGACACCATCTAGCCTTCCCCATGAAACCAATCTCATTCGTGTTTCTGGCCGTCA
>JANOBS010000540.1:0-9733 GCA_031411755.1 Luteolibacter sp.
AGATCGAACTCGGGTGGCAGCTCCAGCTTTCCTCCCAAAGCGAGGTGCCCGGGGCTCAAATAGAACCAGCCAAGCGCGGCGGAGTAGGCAACTGAGACGAGGACGCCGAAGCGCGGAAAGCACTTCACACCCGCAGCCTTCAGCATCCGGAAATACTCCAGCGTCGAGATCAGGGAAAGCACCGCCACCAGTGCGAAGTGGGCCCAGGCGCGCTGGCTGAAAAAGGCCGAGCCCACCAGCGTCCAGAGGATGACGGTACTGATCGACCTCCGCAGAAAAGTGCGGGACTTCGAGATCGCGGGAGGTGGCGGGGAATCAGCCATGTGCCAGCGCATCCAAACCGGGCCGGGGGGGATGTGGCAAATCATTCCGCGAATTCCCTGCGCAACCTTTTTCAGAACCCCGGGTTGTAAGAACCAGACGAGGATCTTCAAAACCCTCTCAAACCAAACCGAATATCACGATGAAATCGAAAACCACCCTGTTCGTGCTGGCTTCCCTCCTGGGTGCCGGTTCTCTCGCAACCGCCGAAGAGGCTCCAAAGCGTCCAGTCCGTCCACTTCCTCCAGAGATCCTGAAGCAGTTCGACAAGGACGGCGACGGCAAGCTCAGCGAGGACGAGCGTGCTGCCATGCGCACCGCTGGCGAAGCGAGGAAGGCCGAGTTTGAAAAGAAGATGCTCGAGAAGTTCGACACCGACAAGGACGGCAAACTCAGCGAGGAAGAACGGGCCGCTGCCAAGGCCGCTCGTGAAAAGGAAATGCTTGAGAAGTTCGACACCGACAAGGACGGCAAGCTCAGCGACGAGGAAAAGAAGGCTGCCCGTGAAGCCGGCGGCTTCGGTCCTGGTCCAGGAGGCCCAGGCGGCAAGCGCCCCGGTGGCCCAGGCGGCAAGGGCGGTAAGGGTGGCGAAGGTGCCCCTCCAGCAGGCAACTGATCTCAAGTTGCTTCATTGAATCTCAGCCGCGATCCGGATCTCCGGGTCGCGGCTTTTTCATAGCTCCTGCTCGATCGCCTTCAGTGCGAGGAACAACGAGTTCCAGCGTTGCAGCCTCGGCTCCAGCGCGAGCTTTTCATTGGCCACATGACGGCGCACCTCCTTGAGACAACCGGCATAGTCTTGGAAAAGCACCCGCAGCGCTTCTTCGTAATCACCGCGCAGGGCATTCGCAAAGGAGCCGCAGGCATCGAGCAGTCGTTCACGAAATGAGCGGACGATTTCCCTCCTGCTCAACAGCGCGTAAACCAGTGCGATCCCAGAGGTGACCATGGCTCCGCCGACGCAGATCCAGGGCGTCCAGACCAGACCGAGGAAGCCGCAGAGTCCGGCCGCGCTTAGAGCGAGCAGGGTCGCCGCCATCAGGGTCTTCAGCGCTGTATTGCGTTGCCTCAGGGCCATGTCCAGTCCGTGGCGGACTTTGAGATTTCCAATTCCCTGCCGCGCCGCCCGACCGAGACGCTGGACAAATCGCCCGCGTGCCAGGGTCAGTTCCGGTGCGATGCCACTGGCGTCCGGAATCGTCACGCCCATCTCCGCTTTCACCCGTCCGATCAGAGCGTTCCAGTGGGCCTCGCAGACCGAGGCGGTTTCCGCCGCGTCCTTTTCCGCCACGCTCTCCACCGCGGCCTGGAGCCTTTCCGAGAAAAGACTCTCGGTCTCCGTTCCGGAACGATCGCCAACGAAAAGCCGCACCAGTGTGTTCAAGGGACTGAGTCGGCGATTCAGCCGTTTCGCCACCCAGGCGGCCTCGGTCTGGAAGACCTCGGCCACGCCTGTTAGATGGCGCGGCAGTCGGACGACAAACTGATGCCGCAGCCCGTCGATCTCACGTTCGATCTCGGCGAGAAAACGCGAA
The DNA here is from genome assembly GCA_031411755.1 of Luteolibacter sp. Classification (GTDB taxonomy): domain Bacteria; phylum Verrucomicrobiota; class Verrucomicrobiia; order Verrucomicrobiales; family Akkermansiaceae; genus Luteolibacter. The sequence goes on from JANOBS010000540.1 coordinate 1,857, forward strand.
CACCGCTCGACGTTGCGCGTCGTTTCCTCCATCCGATCCTCGATCTTGCGCAAGGCATCCGCCGAATGCCGGCGCCAGGTATCGAGCAGCTTCACCCGCTGCGGGGACTGGCAGACGCTTCGGGAAATGAAGTCCTCCAGCGGCTGGAATCCGCTCGTCTCCCAGCGATCCTTGGCGAAGGGCTGGGATTTCTTCGCCTCGATCGCGAGCTTTCCCGACACCGCGAACATCGGTGGTACGTGCCCCATCCGCTTCATCGAAAGATCGCGCATGTGGCCAAGGATGACCGGGATGTCAGCGGCGTCCCGCTGGTCGATCTGCTGGATGACGAAGGCCACGCGATGCAGCGCGTCCGCAGGCATCTTGTTGAGGAAATCCCAGGTCGCCGCGCCCCAGGGATTCGACACGGGAAAGACGAACAGGATCAGATCGGCGACAGGAAGGAATCGCTCGGTAATGCTCTGATGGCCCTTCACCACCGAGTTGGTGCCCGGCGTGTCGACCAGGTTGAAGTCCTTCAGGAATCCGATCGGACGGTAGCGCTCTTCCAGGACCGGGGTGATCTCCACATCCTTTGCCACTGCGCCATGGCGATACCAGGTCACCCGCTCGGTCTCCGGAAGGATGTTGACCTTGCAGAGCTCGCTGCCGAAGAGGCCGTTGACGAGTGTCGATTTCCCGGCATTCACCTCGCCGGAAATAACGAACAGAAAGGGTGCCGAAAGACCTTCCTGAACAGCGTCCGCGGAAAGCTCCGAACCGATGTCGGTCTGCGTTTCACTGCTGAGATCGACGATGCCGCGCATCACCTCCATCAGCCGCTCGCGCGTCGCGAAGTAGCGCTCGCCGAACATGGCAGGGGCAGCTTGGAGAGAACAGGACGAGGCGGATCTCCTTAGGGAGCTGGCAGTGGGGCGGGCTCGGGCGCCGAAGCTGTGGCACCCGACGAACGCATGGCGAGAAGCTGGGAAACAGTCACGAACTTGAAGCCCTTGCGGAGCAGTCCATCGAGGGTGGCTGGCATTGCATCGATCGTTCCAGAGTGGATGTCATGGGCCAGAATGATGCCACCGGCGGTGGTCTGGGTCAGGATCCGCGCGCAGACCACCGAGGGGCCGGGACGCTGCCAATCGTTCGGATCCACGGACCAGAGGATCGTCGGGTAGCCATACTCGGCGTGCACCCATTCGCGCTGGCGCTGAAGAAGGGCTCCATAAGGCGGACGCATCACACGTGGCTGGATGCCGGTGGCCTTGACAATGGCGTCGCGGGTTTTGTCGAGTTCCTGCCTGACCTGGTCATCACTGAGCTTGGTGAGTAGGCGGTGGGTGTAAGTGTGGCTGGCGATTTCATGCCCCTCCGCCACGATCTGGCGGGTGATGCCGGGGAAGAGATCGACGTTGCGGCCGACCACGAAGAACGTCGACTAGATGTTGCGGGCGCGAAGGATGTCGAGCAGTCGCGGCGTGTTCTGTGCGTGCGGACCGTCATCGAAAGTGATCGCGCAATACTGGCCGGAGACCGGCACGCGGGAGAAACTGATGTTGCCGCCCTTCGAAAAGTTTGAGGACAGGTTGATGTCCGGATTACGCGGCACTGGCCCTTGGACCGGCGGGGTCACATAGGCGGTATTGCGGGTGGTCTTCACTGCGGCGGCCGGACCAGACGGAATCGGAGCAGGCTTTTCCGAGCTGCAACTTCCGAGAGTGACACCGAGAAGAGCGATCGAAAATGTGGCGAAAATCCGTTTCATGTGGCGGGTGATGGCGGAGCGCATGGGGGTTGGAGCGGGACTATCCCCACACGGCCCGCCATTGTCACGCCCGGTTTTCTAACCGTCGGTTCAGGAAAAGCGTCCCAGCAGCGGGGAAAGTTCCGCCGTGATCGTCTCCGGCCAATGGGATTTCGGCGTCATGATCGCCCCGTCCAGCGAGCGGTGCTCCGGCCAGTCCGGCACCAGCGGGATCTTCGGAATCGCTGCGGAAATGGCCCGCTTCGCCGCGCTGACGTTCGCGTGCAGGTGACCCATTACAGCCTCGGCGGTCACCGGTTCCTCCTCGATCTTCCAGCAATCGTAGTCGGTGATCATCGCCAGCGTGCCGATCGCGATCTCAGCCTCGCGGGCCAACTTCGCCTCCGGAAGATTCGTCATCCCGATGACGTCAAAGCCGAGCTTCCGGTTTGTCTCGCTTTCCGCCCGTGTGGAAAAAGCGGGTCCGTCCATGTTCACATAAGTCCCGCCGTCGTGCACCCGGCAGCCTGCCTCGGTCGCGGCGTCTTTTAAAATCCCGCGCATCCCCGCGCTGAAAGGTTCTGCGAACGAGACATGCCCGACAATGCCGCGCCCGAAAAACGTGTGGTGCTCGCGACGGCTGGTCCGATCGAAAAATTGATCCGGCAGCACCACATCGCGCGGCGCGTATTCCTCCTTCAAGCTCCCCACCGCCGTGACGCAGATCAGCCAGCGGACGTTCAGGCTGCGCAGCGCCCAGAGGTTGGCGCGATGGTTGATCTCCGTCGGCAGGATCCGGTGGCCGCGACCGTGCCTCGGGAGAAACCACACCTGTCGACCCGCGAACGTCCCGCCGACCAGCGCATCCGACGGCTCTCCGAAAGGCGTGGCAACGATCCGCTCCTCTGCCTATTCAAATCCGTCCAGCTCGTAAAGCCCGCTGCCTCCAATGATTCCGATCGCTGCCTGCTCCATGGTCCAGGCAGAAAAGCAGGGTCATCCGCCCGCGTCGAGCGCTCGGAGTGGGAGAATTTGAACCACGAATTCACACGAATGGACACGAATCCGAAATGCAGATTCTCAAATCCCAACCCGCTCTTTACTCCGCGTTCTCCGCGCCTCCGCGTGAAACCTAAATTCAGGCCAGCCCCATTCGTGTCCATTCGTGAAATTCGTGGTTAAACAATCCAACTAACTCACAGACAGATTGTCTCGCGTCCCTGCGTAATTTCGCGGACCCTCTGCGGGTCGCCCCATGCACAACACTCTCGAAGTGGAGCACCACGAACCCAGTCGCGGCGAGGCCGTGGCTTTCTTCCTTAAAACCCGCGTCTTCATTGCCCGCCGCTGGTGGCGTGAGAAGAATCATCCGGTGGCCGTCCACCCATTTGGAATCGCCTCGATCAAGGCCCCCGTCATCGCGAAAACCAAGGCCCCGCTCTGGACCCAGATCACCGAGGCCGAGTTTCCACTGACCGCCGGAAAAGTGCAGAATCTCCGCGCCGCCTGCGCCCGCCTCCACGGCCTGGAAATTCCCGCCAATCAGGTCTTCAGCTTCTGGAAACAGCTCGGCCGCACCACGCGTCGACGCGGCTTCACCGCCGGTCGAGAACTCCGCTCCGGCTGCCTCGTCCCGAACCTCGGCGGCGGACTCTGCCAACTCTCCGGACTCCTCCACGCCGCCGCGCTGGAGGCCGGCCTCGAAGTCGTCGAGCGCCACACCCATTCCCGCAGCCTGCCCGGCGTGACCCTGCTCCCGGAAAACGACGCCACCGTCTTCTGGAACTACGTCGACCTCCGCTTCGTGGCCCCTTTCGCTTGGCGACTCGAATGCCGCCTCACCGACACCCACCTCGTCGTCTCCATCCGCGCGACCGACTCCTCAGTTGCGGGAAAAATTTCCGCCGCGCCCCTTGAAAAAGGCCTACCCGTCCGCGCCGCTGCTGATGGCGACTGTCTGACTTGCAATGTCACCTCCTGTTTCCGACACCCCACTGCGATCAAGGATCATGCCGCCGCTTCCGGTCACACCGCCTGGCTGCTAGACGGCCGCTGGCCGGAGTTTGACGACTGGTGCGCACGCCACGCCCACGACGGCGACCACTGGCTCACTCCGCTTGATGGCCAGCGTTGGAAAAAGCCGAACTACGCCTGGAACCTGCCCGCCGGTGCCGCCCGCCATCACGCCACCCTGGAGACATTGAAGCGCTCCTTTCTCCAACGCCGCCTTCCCGCGCAGGGAGCTGTTAGACAGAAATTCCTCCTCGCCGCCCAACATCAGCTTGCCGAGCACTTCGCCCGTCACCTCGACCCGAAGGCGCGTCACCTCGTCGTTTCCCAAACCCTCCTCCCCCATCTCTGGAAAGCCGGTCACCTCGGCGGTCGCACCTTCGATGTGCTTGTCAACCGCTGGCCGCTTGCCGAGCTTCAGGCGCGACTCGATGCCGCCGCCAAAGTTCATCCCGAGTCCGACACCCTCGCCGATTTCCGCGCCGATCCCGAGCTCGTCCGGGCCGAAACGGAGGCACTCGCCGCGGCTGCGCGGCTCGTCACGCCGCATCGCGCCATCGCCGCCCACTTCGGCTCGCGGGCCTTGTTGGTGGATTGGATTTCTCCGAAGTGCTCACCGAGCGCATCGGTTTCGAATCGCGCTCCTGTCTGGTTTTTACCGGCCTCCGCCCTCGGACGAAAAGGCATCCATGAACTCGCCGCCGCCATGCGCGGAATGGATGCCGAGCTTCTGGTTCTCGGAGCCGCGCGCGAAGGAACCGGTGATCCACTTGCCGCCATCAGGCATCGCCGCGCCACTGTCGCCGAGCTGACCAACGCCACCGCGCTGGTGATGCCCGCCTGGATCGAGCATGAGCCACGACTCGCCCTCCGTGCCCTCGCCATGGGTATTCCGGTCATCGCCAGCCGCGCCTGCGGGCTGCCCTCACATCCCCTGCTCACCGAGATCGACGCCGGGGATGTCGAAGGATTGAAAAACGCGCTCGAACGCCTCACCCGGACCGAACCCGCATGCGCCGTTGCCTGATCTGCCTATTCGGGATTTCCCTGCTCGCCTGTCGACCGAAGAATGCTGACGCCGAGGAATCGCCATCCCCTGCCCCCGTGCCGACTGAACCCGCCGCCGTGCCGACCGATTTTTCCGAACCCCTCCCCGGCCCCGAACGCGCCGCCGCAGCGAGAGCCAGCGTGCAACCGCAGTTGGAGAAGGAACTCGCGGATAAAGGCTTACGCTTCGGCGATCCCGTCTTTCTCCGTGCCTTCAAGGAAGAGCGCGTTCTGGAGCTCTGGGTGAAACGCCGCGACTCCGGGAAATACGAGCTCTTCCGTATTTGGCCCATCGCCGGTGCCTCCGGCAGTCTCGGCCCAAAGCTCGCCGAGGGCGACTCGCAGGTGCCCGAGGGTTTCTACGTCGTCACCCCGGAGCGCATGAAACCGGACTCCCAGTTCCACCTCGCGTTCAACCTTGGCTACCCGAACGCCTACGACCGCGCCCACCAGCGCACCGGCACCTACATCATGATTCATGGCAACGAGTGCTCCATCGGCTGCCTCGCCATGACCGATTCGAAGATCGAGGAAATCTACACCCTCTGCGGCGCCGCCCTGGAAAACGGCCAGCCCTACTTTCGCGTCCACGTCTTCCCCTTCCGCATGACCCCGGAGCGCATGGCCACCACCACCGGCCAGCCCTGGGAGGACTTCTGGAAAAACTTGAAGCAAGGCTATGACCTCTTCGAGAAGAACAAGGTCCCGCCTGAAGTCGAAGTGGAGGACCTCCGATACATCTTTAAGTAAGGAGTTGCAGCATTTCTGCCGCAACAAAGATGCCTTGGGGCGGAAATGCCCCGGCTCCTTATGAGTCAAAGTTCCATCAGGGCTTTCAGATGCTTGTCGTTGTGAAGGAGGGTTGCCTTGTGCCGCCGCGCACAGGCCACGATCAGGACATCCGCCAGCGGACAGTTCAGACCTGACTGTGAGGCCGCGCGAGCGAGACGCGCAGCTTCATCCCAACTTTCGGCATCCATCGGCAAGGAGGGGCAGAGTTCACTCAGCTCCGCGGCGATTCGTTCCTCCCTCTTGCCGCGAACTCCCCTGAAAATCTCGACCCAAATGACCGGGCAGAGGTGTGATCGGCCCTCGGACATTGCGCGGGAGACTTCCGCAGGAAGCTCGGCGTGCCCTCGCAGGAATGGAATCCAAACCGAGCTATCGACGAGCACTTTCAAGAATCGCTCTCCCTCCCCCAAAGCTTGCGAAGGCGTTCCTCACGTTCCAGGTCCGCCGCTTCGACCTTATCGTTGCTGGGGAAATCGGGCATCGATCCTGCGGCATCCCTGATGAATTGATCGACTCTTTGACGCCGATTGAACTCCTCCAAAGCCTTCACCACCGCCTCACGCTTCGTCTTCGCCCCGGTGTAGCGCATGGCATCCGCCAACGCCGAATCAGGAATATCAATCGTCGTTTTCATGGAATCCAAATACGCGCTATTCCGGAATCCTGCAAGCAGGGAATCGGAGGATCATTACAAAATTCAGACGCAGCTTGGCTGGAATGCCTGACGCTTCTGCCACTCCATGGAAGCATGGCACCCTAAAGTATTCTCGTCCTCTCCCAAGTCGCCCCTAACAGTTGTCGCTGAAAGCGGAAAGCCGCAACTTCACCGATGAGCCCGATTCATCGGGGGCATGATGGCCTTCCCTGCTGAAGTTGGAAATGGCCGTGCGTGCGTGCACGGGCCGTGCTCTCTGGGAGTGCACCCGTTTTCCGTAATCGACTCCCCATGCGCCGCCTGTTCAAACAAACCACCGGTCCCCTGACCCTCGAATTGCTGCGGGAGCCGGGTCGCTTCGGACTGGGGCAGGTCCCGGCGGGATTGGTGCCGGATGCGGTCACCACCTCGATCTGCGGGTTCTGCTCGACCGGCTGTCGACTGCGCCTGCATTTGAAGGACGGTGAAGCCGTGGGCCTGACGCCGGAGACCCTTTACCCGGTGAATCTCGGCATGGCTTGTCCCAAAGGTTGGGAATCGCTGGCGGTGCTGGACTCGCCGGACCGGGCGACGATGCCACTGCTGCGCGATGCCGAGGGCCTTCAGAAGGAAATCGGCTGGGACCTCGCGCTGGAGACGATGGTCACCCGCTTCAAGTCCATCCAGGAAACGCACGGCAAGGAAAGCGTGGCCTTCATTTCCACCGGCCAGATCACGAATGAGGAAATGGCCTTCCTGGGAGCGCTGGCGAAGTTCGGCATGGGCATGAAGCATGGCGATGGCAACACGCGCCAATGCATGGCCACCGCCGTGGCGGCCTACAAGCAGTCCTTCGGCTTCGACGCTCCACCTTTCACCTACGCGGATTTCGAGGAGTCGGATGTGCTGGTCTTCGTGGGGGCGAATCCGGCGATCGCCCACCCGATCCTCTGGCAGAGGGTACTGATGAACACGCGCTCGCCGGAAATCATCGTCATCGACCCGCGTCGCACCGAGTCTGCGCAGTCGGCCACCCGCCACGTGTCGCTGAAGCCGAAAGGCGACCTCTGGCTGCTCTACGCGCTGGCCCACTGCATCGTCCGCGATGACCGGGTGGACGCCTCATTTCTAACAGATCACACGAGCGGCTTCGAGGAGTTCTCCGCGTTCCTTTCCGCCTATGCGCCGTCTGCCGTGGCGGATCGCACCGGCTTGAGCGTGGAGGAAATTGAAGACCTCGCCCGTCTCGTGTCCGATCCCTCCAAGCGCGTGTCGTGGTGGTGGACGATGGGCGTCAACCAATCGCACGAAGGCACCCGCACCGCACAGGCGATCATCAACCTCTGCCTGATGACAGGAAACATCGGCAAGCCCGGCACCGGCGCGAACTCGATCACCGGCCAGTGCAATGCGATGGGCTCGCGCCTGTTCTCGAACACCACCAGCCTGATCGCCGGTCATGAGTTCGCCGATACCGCGCATCGCCAAAAAGTGGCGGATCTGTTAGGCATCGGGATCGAGCGGATCCAGCAGGAGCAGAACTGGGCCTAACAGATCGGCCACTTTTTCGCGATGGTCTGAATCGGTGAACTCATGCCCACCGATCAGGCTGGTGGTGTTCGAAAACAGGCGCGAGCCCATCGCATTGCACTGGCCGGTGAT
>JANOBS010000541.1:0-3453 GCA_031411755.1 Luteolibacter sp.
GATCCAGATGGTGACGGCTCGACCAATATTACAGAGCAAAATGCTGAAACTAATCCCAAAGATGCAGGTGACTTTCCTCCGTATATGATTGTAGCCAATCAATCTGCTCAAGGAAGCGGAACTTTTAATGGCAGCGAGGAATTTTCATCGCACTGCAATTATTACCAAGCCTCACTTTGGTTTAATCCGATAGGTGTAAATTATCCACAAGTATCTCAAGATCTTTCCGCAGTCATTCTGGAAGCATATTCCAACCTGCGGCAGTTTCCCCAGCTTCCTACTCATCCTTCGGTTAATCCGGATGGACTGGTGATCGGTCCTATTCGTTCAACCTCCACAATCACTCATTTTACTGTCAATTCTAGTGGATCTCACTGCTTTGGTAGTATGAATCGAGATCGCGTGTGGATTTTAACTCCTAAGAAATCCGAGAAAGTCGAGCGATTCTTTTTAAAAATTATCGAGACGGCTACTGCGGTAAGTAACGAAGCACCTACCACTACAACTGTCAGCGAGATCGTCAAGTTTACGACTGAGCCTAATCAATATTACTCCAATTTCTGTGATGTAACAGCTCTTCCTATTTCTGGGCTCGGAACATCAGTAACTACGGTTACTCGTTTACTGCCAATCGAAGTCATCGACAGCAAAAATAATGCCGCCGCTAAATTGAAGGTAGCAAACATGATTGAGTTTGGCGTCATAAATGCCAACAGGACCATTATCCCTGACAATGACCGGGACAGCTTTTCGATTCGAATTAAAGATGCGGCGAGCATGGGTCCGATCTCGGTTAAGGTCGGTAGTGCCGATAACCCGGATTCAACTTACCATGATGATCCAACCGAAATAAATCTACATCCCGACGGAGGTGACTTGGTCTCGGATAGCCAGCTGCTTGTCTCGGACGATGAAGATGACGACGTGCCATTTGGCAGCGTGACCGATGATCAGCCAAACGATCGCACCCACAAGATTCAGCTTGGAGGAAACTTTGTCGTTAGCGCTGTTAAAGTCAAAACCGACCCTTGGATGCCTATTGAGTTAAAAACTCCAGTGAAGGTGGTAAAGACTGTGCAGGTGAATGCGGTGATTCTTTACGATAAGCCAATTGCGCAAGGAGGACAATTAGTGGTGTCGGATCCCAAAGTGCGAAAATATTTTAAAGCTGTCGCAGATCGTTATGCTCAGGTAGGAGTCAAAATCGAGTTGACTGGTGTAGTCCCAAAAGAACCTCCTTCGGGAGTAGATCTCAATGATGCCGGTAATCTAAAAGTCAGGCAAGCTGAAGGATCACCACTCAGCAATGAAGCGAAAAGTCTAATTGAAGGCGCTGGAACACTCGATCCAAGTGATATTCAGATATTTTTCGCAAACCGAGTTACAATACCAGGTGACGTAGAAATTAGAGGCTGCTCACTCCCATTACACACTAGCGAAGCAGTGGGAAATAATTACATATACAATGCATTTATAGGAATGATGGACATCGATTCAGACGAACGTGGCGGGATTGTGGTTGCTCACGAACTTGGGCACTTGCTCACAAATGCAGGGCACGAACCGTTACAGGGATCACTTCCGCAATTACAACTCATGATCGGTGGCGGAACTACCGTTGATGGTATTCTGAGTTCAAAAAGATTCAATTTAGCGGACGAACCTAAAATTCAAAATGACTCCCATGCGCAATAAATTAATTTCTTGCTTTCTGTCGATTTTTTCTGTGATGTGCATTTGCAATGCAGATCAGAAGAATACATGGTCCAAAGAGGAAATTACCAAAAAGGAAATCCTTAGAATGCTTCCTGGTGACCAAGGGGGGACTGTGGGAATCGATCATAGTGCTGCATTTAAAGCGCTTGTGGATACCGGGGAAGTAATTTATCCAATGCTTTCTGAACTGTTATTTGAAACCAATGATTCTTTTGTTAAAAAGAATATAATTGCGGTCATGATACAATCAAAAGGCAATAAGTCCATTCCGCTACAATCTTCCAAAAAATACATTGAGCTCAATGCTAGAAAAGAAAAAATAGATAGTGTTGTAATTTCTGCAATAGGCCTCCTTGAAGAATGTGGTGGAGAGGATGAGCTCGAATATCTTCGTCAATCCATGAGTCTTCCTGAGCGACCTTATGGCATATATGTAGAAGGGAGTTTGAAAGCGCTCGAAAAGAAGTTAAAAAAGCAAGAACTGGATTTCAGAGCGCAAAATCGCGCCGAAAACGAACGCGAATCAATTGCCCAAAACAAAATCAATTCAGCATCGGTTGCTAGCCAAGACACGAATTCAGTTACCACGACTCAGGCCTACTGGCCATGGGTGGTCGGCGTTTCGTTGATTGTCGTGATAGCGTTCACTTTTTTGAAGCGCCGATCATAAAAAATCAAGAATTGTGTCGTGATGCCTAAGTTGCGTTTAACTGGTGGCCTAAAGGTATAAGCAGCCCGGACAGTTCTGGGCGAAGTGGCCGGGACTGATTTCCGCGAGATCCGGGCGACGGTCGGTGAGGCACAGCGACGAATCCCCGATCCGGTTGCGCGGGCTGAAGGCGCAGCCGATGGGCGGGCTGACCAGGCTAGGTGGCAGGCCGGGGATCGTGTAGAGCGGCTCGCCTTTTGGATGCGATGCGGGGATCGATTTGAGCAGGCTGCGGGTGTAGGCGTGCCGGGGATTCTCGAAAAGGTCGTCTTTGGTGGCGCTTTCGACGATTCGTCCGGCGTACATCACGTTGATGTGGTCACACATTTCCGACACCACCGCGAGATCGTGAGTAATGAATATGACGGCGGTGCCGAGGGATTTCTGGCGATCGCGGATGAGATCGAGCACCTGCTTTTGAACGGTGACGTCAAGAGCGGTGGTGGGCTCGTCGCAGATCAGGAGCTCCGGCCTGGTGATGAGGGCCATGGCGATCATGACGCGCTGGCGCATACCGCCGGAGAACTCGTGCGGGTAGCTGTGGACACGTTTTTCCGGTTCGTGAATGCCGACTTCGGCAAGGGCCTCGATGGCGCGGTCGAGCGCGGCTTTTCCAGAGATGCCTTCGTGGATCTCCAGTGGTTCGGTCAACTGGCTGCTGACCTTCATGAAGGGGTTCAGCGAGGTCATCGGGTCCTGGAAGATCATCGAGATCCGCTTGCCCCGGATCTTGCGGAGCTGCTTTTCCGAGGCGCTGAGGAGGTCGATGCCGTCGAACATCGCGGTGCCCGAGTGGATGCGGCCGGGAGGCTGGGGGATCAGGCCGAGCAGGGAGTAACAGGTCACAGATTTCCCGGAGCCGGACTCACCGACGATCCCAAGCGTCTTCCCGGCCTCGACCGAAAAGGACACATCATCGACCGCATGGACAACGCCGTTGCGGGTGTGGAAGCGGGTGGAGAGGTTCTTGACGTCGAGGAGAGGCATCGTTGAGGAAGAGTTAAACCACGAAAGACACGAAATTTCAC
>JANOBS010000542.1:0-17866 GCA_031411755.1 Luteolibacter sp.
AAGCGCGCCGTCCTTGATGCGAACGCCATGGTGGACCTCGTAGCGCTCCTTTAGACCCCGGAGGATCGCGATCGTGTCCTCGACCGAGGGTTCGCCGACCATGACAGGCTGAAAGCGGCGTTCCAGCGCGGCATCCTTCTCGATGTACTTGCGATACTCATTGAGCGTGGTCGCGCCGATGGTCCGGAGTTCGCCACGGGCGAGTTGGGGCTTGAGCAGGTTCGAAGCATCGACCGCGCCTTCGCTCGCACCAGCGCCCACGATCGTGTGGAGTTCATCGATGAAAAGGATGATCTCACCATTCGATTCGGTGACCTCCTTCAGGAAGGCCTTCAGACGCTCCTCGAATTCTCCACGGAACTTCGCACCTGCGAGCATGCCACCGAGGTCCATGACGATGACCCGCTTGTTCTTCATCGACTCCGGCACGTCGCCGGAAACGATGCGCCGGGCCAGACCTTCAACGATGGCGGTCTTGCCGACTCCCGGCTCGCCGATGAGCACCGGATTGTTCTTCGTCCGACGGGAAAGCACCTGCATCACCCGGCGGATCTCATGATCACGACCGATGACCGGATCAATCTTCCCGGCACGCGCACGGGCGGTGAGGTCGGTGCCGTATTTCTCAAGCGTCTGGTATTTCCCCTCGGGATCGGCGTCGGTGACCTTCTGCGGGCCCCGGACGGATTCCACAGCGGAGCGGGCCTTCTTTTCGTCGAGGCCGGCCTCCTTCAGGAGCTTGCCTATCGGGGTATCGGCCTTCAGAGCGCCTAACAGGAAATGCTCCACGCTGAGAAAATCATCGCCCATCGCAGTGCGGGCTTCATCAGCCGCATCGAGCACCGTCCGCAATCCGTAGCTGAGCTGCGGTTGGCTGGTCGCCCCTTGCTGACGCGGCTCCTTGTCAAGTGAGGAGGCGACTGAGGCCTTAAGCCGGGTCACATCCACGCCCGCTTTCTGGAGAATTGGCGTGGCGATGCCGCCTTCCTGCTGCAGAAGGGAAAGCAACACGTGAGCCCCCTTCAGCTCGGGATGAGCTGATTTCGTCGCGATGCCTTGGGCGGCCTGCAGGGCCTCCTGAAGTTTGTTGGTGAGTTTATCGAGTCCCATAGCGGTGGTGTTTCAATGGTGAATGTATCGTTACGCAATCCCAACGCCACGCCGGGATTGCTGTTTGCTGACCATTGGATGCCATCGGATCCTCATTATTCAAAAAGTTTTATACAAATTTTTGTCAGGACCTTTCGGCGAAATCGCATGCGCGAAGTCCGCTTTTGTGGCAAGGAATCCTCCATGAAATCACGAGCACTGGTCATTGTCCTGGATTCGGTCGGCTGCGGCCAAGCCCCCGATGCGGCGGTCTACGGAGATGCCGGCGCGGATACACTTGGGCATCTGTTCGAACGCGAGGCAGGGCTCTCCCTACCCAACCTCGCCAGCCTCGGGCTTCATGAAATCCTGAAGCGTCTAAGCCCTCGATTCTCCCTTCCCTCCCCAAACTTGCATCCATCGGTCTGGTTCACTGCCCTCACGGAAAAATCGGCGGGCAAGGACACTACCACCGGCCATTGGGAACTGATGGGCGCGACGCTCAAGAAGCCATTCGCGACCTTCGACCACTTCCCTCAAGACCTGGTCCGCGAACTGGAGCAGCGCGGCGATGTACGATTCATCGGAAACGTGGCCGCTTCCGGCACGGAGATCCTGACCGCACTCGGTGCCGAGCATCTGAAAAGCGGCCGCCCGATTCTCTACACAAGCGCCGACAGTGTGCTTCAAATCGCCGCACACGAAGACCCGAAGATCTTCGGACTAGAGCGCCTACTCAAGCTCTGCAAGCTGGCCCGCCAAGTCCTTGATGAGCGAGGCGTCCCGATCGGACGCGTCATCGCCCGACCCTTCCTTGGGGATTCCTCCAACAACTTCCAGCGCACCTCGAATCGCCACGACTACTCACTGCATCCGCCCGTCACCTGCCTGAACCGTCTCCAAGCCGTGGGAGTCGAAACCATCGGCATCGGCAAGATCGCGGACATTTTCGCTGACTCCGGCATCAGTCAATCCCACCCGACCGTTTCAAATACGGATGGGATGAAAACGATCGATGAACTTTGGTCGAAGCCCGTTTCATCGCCCACGTTCTTCTTCGCCAATCTCGTCGACTTCGACAGTCTCTATGGGCATCGCCGAAATCCTGGAGGCTACGCGGACGCCTTGATGGAGTTCGATCAATGGCTCGGCACATTCATCGGGAAAGTCGGTCCCAACGACCTGCTGATCCTCACAGCGGATCATGGCAACGATCCCTACCACCGTGGCACGGACCACACCCGGGAACAGGTTCCCGTGATGGCGCTCAACGTCACAAATCCAGATTTTGACGAAGACTCATTCGACAAGGTTTCCAAGCTGGTCGAGCGACATTTGTTCCCGGTCAATCCGCTGTTTTTTCGAACAGTTTTTCTCGGTGAAGAGACGCAATCCGGCTGGCCGGACGACTTCTCGATCATTACCGCATTTAATCCGGCCGGAGCGAAGGACACGTCCGACGCCGACAACCAAATCATGGATGCCAGACTTCACCAAACGTTGGTGGAGCGTGGCTTCCAACCCTTCCGCGTCACGGGAGCCTCGCCTGATTTGAAGCACCAGGAAGCCGGATGGGGATTCGTCGGAGCTGACCTGGCTACAGCTGCGGAGTTGTCCGCTCAGTACAAACAGGAGGCGTTTTTCCGCATCGAGTCAGGTCAGGTCTTCATCCATCGAGATGCTTCCGGAACGAGGTGGCCGCTCCATCTGGGAGATCCTGCCGAGGGCGGAGGGTTTTTCCGTGATCGGCTCGCGGGAAACTGATTGGCTGTGGCATGCATGTTCCCACCCTCATCGCGCGGAAGCGTGACGGCGAAGCACTCGGCTCTTCCGAAATCGAAGCCTTGGTGAATGGATATACCTCGGGCGAGGTGCCTGACTACCAGATGAGCGCCTTCGCCATGGCGGTCTATTTCCAAGGGATGAATGCGGTCGAGACCGCCGCGCTGACCCGGGCGATGATGGAGAGTGGTGATGTGATGCAGCATCGCGACGGCCACCCGTTGATCGTCGACAAGCACTCCACAGGCGGCATCGGTGACAAGGTCTCGCTCGTCCTCGCTCCCCTCGTTGCCTGCACCGGAGTTTGGGTGCCGATGGTTTCCGGACGCGGACTTGGCATTACCGGTGGCACGCTGGACAAGCTTGAGGCCATCCCAGGTTTCCGAGTCGGGCTTAGCTTGGAAGAGGCCTACGCCCAGCTCGACCGCATCGGCGTGGTCATGATGGGACAGACCGAGCGCTTCTGCCCGGCGGACAAGAAGCTCTACGCACTCCGCGATGTGAGCGGCACTGTTCCCTCCATCCCGCTGATCACGGCCTCGATCATGTCAAAGAAACTCGCGGAGTCCCTGGACCGTCTGGTGCTCGATGTGAAGTACGGAAAAGGAGCCTTCATGCGCAACAAGATCGAGGCGAAGACCCTGGCCGACGGAATGATCGCCGTCGGTCGCGAGATGGGAGTCGAGGTTCACGCCAGGCTGAACCCGATGGACCAGCCAACCGGCCGGACCGTTGGAAACGCACTCGAGGTCATCGAGTCCATTGACGTCCTGGAAGGCAGGGGCCCCAGCGACCTGATCGACACCATCATCGACCTTTCCATTCCAATCACAGGCTGGTCTGAGGAAGCGCTCAAAGCACTGCTCGCTTCAGGAAAACCGCGCGAACTCTTCGATGCCTTTGTCCGCGAACAAGGTGGTAATCCTCTCGATCTGCCGAGGCTTGCGGAAATTCATCGCTGTCCCATCATCCGTGAAGTCCCCTCCGCACATACTGGCACCGTCAAATCCGTGGACGCCGGAATGATCGGACAGGCCTCCCTGCAACTCGGTGCCGGACGAGCGAGAGCCAGCGACTCGGTCAACCACGCGGTCGGCTTCGATCAGCTCGTGAAAATCGGCGAGCCCATCCACCAGGGAGCGCCGCTTTGCCAGATCCATGCGAACAGCCAGACGGATTTCGACATGGCCGAAGCCATGGTTTACGCCGCCGTCAGAATCGAATCCTGAAGTCAGTCAGTGGTGCCACTCAGGCTACCGGTATCATCCGGAAGGAAAAATCCTTCCGTTGGAAATCCGTCGGAGTGACCCCATAAAATTCTTGGAATTCGCGGGCGAAAATCTTCGGCGAGGCGAACCCGAGGTCGGATGACACCTCTTTTACAGCGGAGCCTTCCCGCAGCAGACTTCTTGCTGCAACC
Organism: Luteolibacter sp.; assembly: GCA_031411755.1. Classification (GTDB taxonomy): domain Bacteria; phylum Verrucomicrobiota; class Verrucomicrobiia; order Verrucomicrobiales; family Akkermansiaceae; genus Luteolibacter. The sequence continues at coordinate 4,292 of JANOBS010000542.1, forward strand.
ATGCGCTCTTTCCTGAGCCAGTCTTTGGGCGAGATCCCCAAGCCCTCCTCGAAAACCCGCCGCAGGTGACGCTCTGACAAGCCCACGACCAAACAGAGCCGATCAACCCGGTAGCAGGTTTCTCTGGCAATGGCGGAAAGGGACATAGGCAACGGCTCTCGTGCGTTAAACACAAGAAACTGACCGTTGCGATGTACGACTTCTACATCACGACGTTTCACGGGGTGTGGGACAGGGCTGGTTTGAACAGGGACGCCGAATCTTTAATTTAAGTGATCCTGAATGTCAATTTTTAAAAAAACCGCTCGTCCCCCGCCAGATTTTCCTCAAATCAGGCCGAGAGCTGAGGAAATCAGGAAATCATCATCGAAAAGCCATTTGGCGGTATCAGCCCCGGGAGAAAGGGCGGCTTTTTGCAAAGCAGGGAAAATTTCGAGCTCGAGACCGGCTCCACGGACGCGTTTCACGTTTGCTCCGGCGTCGTAAACCGCCATCACTGCGGCGAGTACCTTCACCGCTGACGCAGTCACCGCAACGTCATCCGTCCTCCCAAGAAGCGAGCCCACAAGATCAGCGGTTGGATCCCCTGCGGTGGCGAGACGTGTGATCGCCTCCCCCTCCGTCAGCTTGACCTCTCCTGATCCCGCAGCTTCGAGGGCTGACGCCAGAGCTTGGACGCGGGACGACAGGCCGTTGGCCGCCATCGCGGGAGGAAGCTCAAGCTGAAGAGCCTCCGCCAAGGCCAGTTGCCGGGTGTGAAGCCGCTTCCAATCCGGAGTCTTGATCGAAACCTCACCGACATCGTGACCACCGCGACCAGAAATTCCGAGCTTGATGAACGAAGCAACCGCCTCACCGGCACGACCTGCCGTAATGCCGGCACAAACCGGAACCAAGGCAAACGCCGCAAGCCTGCTTGACATCAGGACGTTGCCCATCGCTTGCATCTTGGCGGAGAGAAGGGCATCACGCTCAGTTTTTACCGTGAAAAACTCCATCGCCCGCCGCAGGGTGACTTCGAGCTGGGGGATATCCCAGGGCTTCGTCATGTACCGGAAGATGCCACCTTCGTTGACTGAACCAATTGCGGCATCGATATCTGAGAATGCGGTCGAGAGAATCTTGATGATATCCGGATAGCTGCCTGCGATCTTCGAGAGAAAGCCAACACCAGTCTCATTTGGCATCCTTTGGTCCGTCACAATGATTCCAATCTCATCGGCATGCTGGCGGAAAACCGCAAGAGCCTCAATGCCGTCACAGGCCTCAAGAATGCGGAACTTCTCGCCGAAGAGGCGCTTGAAATACTTTCTAGTCTTCTCTTCGTCATCGACGAACAGAATGGCGTAACGTTGATAGTCGTATTGGTCGATGTCAGGCATGTCGGTCGGGGCTAGATTGCAGTTTCGAGATGTTCTTCGCTCTTTTTCGGCTTGTCGTCCGCAGAAGGAAACAGAATTCGGAATCGGGTGAAATCACAAGGACGGCTTTCCACTTCAACCTGAGCGCGATGGCGTTGAAGTATCTGATGGGTGATGCTGAGGCCGAGCCCCATCCCCTTGCCCACATCCTTCGAGGTGAAGAACGGGTCAAAAATCTTCTGTACGTTTTCAGGAGGAATCCCGATGCCATTGTCCAGAACAGTCACCATCCACGAGTTGCCCGCAGGCTCGACCGTGATGTCCACCTTGCCGGCAACCGGCGAGTCGGTCTCGTTGCGCTGACGGATCGCATCGATGCTGTTCTGGAACAAGTTGATGAAGACCTGGACGAGCTGGTTGGTGTTTCCACAAATCGGGGCCAGATCAGGTGCCGTAATGGTCAGCGCGACCTCACCGCCGGTCTGATGGCTGACCATCCTCCGGGAGCGCTCCATGATATCGACGAGGTCCGCATCGCCCTCCACGCCGGGGTCCTCGCGGGTGAATTGACGGAGATCGAGAATGATCTGGGAAACCCGCTCAACCCCTTCCCGGATATCCCCGACAATGTCTGCGAAATCGACCCGCTCGCCTTCCGGAAGCAGCTTCGTGAAGGTGTCGAGCGTGTGAATCCCGGCCCGTGAATAGTTCAGCGGGTTGTTGATTTCATGGATCAGTCCCGCGCTCATCCGACCCAAGGCAGAAAGCTTCTCGTTGCGGATCAGAAGGACCTCATTCTCCTTGATCTGGTCCAGGGCGGCTTGAAGCTCGCGGTTCAGATCCGACATTTCGCGTCGGATTCTCGCCATCACCAGCTGGTTCTCCAAACGGAGTCCAAGTTCCGCTGTCGAAAAGGGCTTGGTCAGGAAATCGTTGGCTCCGGCCTCGAGCGCGGAGAGCTTGGTCTGTTCATCCGCCCGTGCGGTGAGGATGATGACCGCGACGCCACGGGTGGTATGATGATTTCGGATTCCTCGGCAGACCTCCACGCCGTCCATTTCGGGCATCATGTGGTCGAGCAGGGCGAGCTGCGGCTGGCGTTGGCGCACCAATTCGAGCGCTTGGGCTCCGTCGCTGGCTTCGATGACATCGACATCCTCCATCTGCATTCTCAGGAAACGCCGGATATCAGGCTCGTCGTCCGCGATCAGAACAAGTGGCCGAGCATCGCTGCGGCGACCGATGACGGTCGCCGGTCTTGGCACCGACATGCCCGCAGGTAGAGGCTCAGCACCTCGTGATGGCATCGAAAGCGCTGCTTTCCGATGGTAATCGGCGATGACGGATTCTCCGGAGTCGCCGCCTGTCTGGGCCACCTGCACGCCGACGCCGGACTCCACTGGAAACTCGATCTTGAAAGTGGTGCCGTTCCCGACGTGGCTTTCGACGCTCACCTTGCCATCCATGGCCTCCGTGAGGCTTCGAACCAAGGCAAGGCCGATGCCTGCTCCCTGGAACTTGCGCGTTGACGAGGTGTCGACCTGCCAGAAGCGGTCGAAAATCCTCGGCAGAAGATCGGGTGAGATTCCAACCCCAGTGTCTGAGACCGACAGCTTCAGGATTCCTTCCTCGACCACGACACCCACCTCGATGCTCCCGCCGGAGGGAGTGAACTTGATGGCATTCACCACGAGGTTGAGGATGATCTTATCGAACTTGTCGCGGTCGATCATCCAAGGCTGCTCATGCCCATCGAAGTTCCACAACAACGCCACCCGATCCTGATCCGCCAGATGCCTCAATGAGCGCAGCATGCCATCAAGATGCGGCTGGAGCTCCGTCGGCTGGCGAACAACATCGGCGTGGCCGGTGTCGAAGCGAACCAGATCGAGCAGGTCGTCGATCAATTTGAGCAGCCGCAGTCCGTTCTGTCCGAGCAACTGGGTCATCTCCGCGCCCCTCGGATCGTTGGTCAGGGCGGGCAGCTTGCCAAGTCTTTCGCTGATGCCCAGCATCACGGTCAGGGGCGTCCGGAGCTCATGGCTGATGTTGGCAAAGAATCGGGTCTTCGCCTCATCCAGTTCACTGAGCTGTCGGTTCTGTGACTCCAGCAGCTCGCGCGAGGCTTCCACCTCCTTCCGGAGTGCGAACTCCCGGAATCGAAGTCTTTCGTAAGCAAAACTCCCCGCGAGCACGAAGACCGAGGTCACGAAGATAAAGTAGCTGTTGTTGAAGAGAATCCTCCAATCACTGTGGTTTCCGGAAAAATAAACCGCCACGAGATAGGAGGCGAGGCAAGCCACGCTCATCCAGAATGAATTCAGGAACGACCAACGAAGAAGGAGGGAAAGACCCACCAAGACGAGATTCAGTCCCGCATAATAAACGGAATCTCCACCGCCCGTCTCCGCGATCATCACACTGATCGAGAGCATGGGGAGCAGGGCGATGCTCTGGGAGACAGCCTCATACAGCGCTGGAGCCTTGATCCGCCCCAGCATCACGAAGACTCCCGCCAGCAGGAAGGAGCAGACCGCGCGGATCAGAAGAAACTTGAGGGCGTAATCTGGAAAAACCACCCAGTCCAAGGTGGTCCCAGCGAGCATGAAAAGTCCGGCCAGAACCGCCGCACGACGGGCGTTGTCCACCGCAACGGCATGCTCGTACTCAAGAAAAGCCGCACGCAGCCTCTCCTGATCCACGAATTTGCCCGTTGGAACGCTATCAACCATTTGCCAGTGTGATATCGAGGAAAAGATTCACTCCTGTGGAGTCTTCAGTGATTTCCACGCCCTTGATCGGGAAGCCGTCGGGAACCAGATCCTCCATTTCCTCCCAGTCTCGATAGATGAGATTCCACTCCATCAGATATTCCATCCAGGCCTTGCGCGGATTGCTGGCGGAAACGTTCGTGACGATGACCCGGCCGCCAGGCTTAACCATCGTGCAGAACAGCTCGACCAGCTTCTTGCAAACCCGCTGGGAAAGATAATCGAACAGACCGGCGCAATAGACCACGTCATATCCGGTAAAGTCCTCTTCCCCGCCCTGAGCCGCCGAGCGGAGAAGCTGGTGAACCGAACGCTGGAAATAGCGGACGACCGTTTCACGACCGCCGGCCATTCTCGCCTCCTGAATGCGTTCCTTGGTGTATTCAAGCGTCTCACCATTGAAATCGAGAAGATCGATCTCGATCAGATCGCTTTCATCATGATCGCGAAGGAATCGCTGGATTTCCACGGCAGGTCCGCAAGCGAGGTTGAAGACTCGGGTCTTCGATCTGCCCCCACGACGCTGGGTTTCATCCATCAGGACATTGATCAGGTAGTCGATGCGGTTGCGATGGGCCACGACCGGCTCGGTATGGAGCAACGTATAGTTGAGCAGCTTGGCAAATGCAGAGGACCCCTCATACGGATTGCGCAGCATCATGTTCACCATCTCGTAGTCGCCCGCATAGCCGAGCGGCTTGGTGTAGGTCCGATAGAGGAACGGCGAGCAGAGCACCAGTGGGTGAAGTTCACGGCGGACGTAAGCCTTGTGAACGGGTGACTCATCGTCGCTCACTTCACCAGCCACCAACTCAAAGCGCTCCATCGAGGGAAGAACCTCTTCGATCACCCGGGTCTGGACACTTGAGAAAACCTCCTGTTCCAACTCATCGCGGCGACGTGTCACGGTGGTTCGGATGCCGACATCGACTCCCGTAAGCCAGTGCTGAACGCCATTGAGCATGTTCGCCATGTCCGCCACCACCAGCTTGAACGGGTCCTGGACCTTGTTGGCGGATTTCCACTCGGTCATGAACGAGGAGAACTGGCCTCCGATATCGGAGCCTCCCGCGACGGATGAAAGGAAATCGACCTCGACCCAGCCCTCATCGAGGGTCGCCTCGCACACCAGCACGATGCCTGTGTTGAGCAGATTGCTGACGACGGCCTTGCCGTGGTAAAGCATCCGCCTCGACGCCATGATCCGGAAGTCCGACAAGACCTCCGACAACTGCAAGATGCTGTAGGGGTTATAAACCTCAAAGACGACCGAATAGCGCTTGATCCTCAGGAGATTCGCCGTGAGTTCGGTTCCTTGGCTGTTCTTGCACGTGATGACGCTTTGTGAGGTTTCACCTACGAGTTCCATTGGCTTTATTAAATTCAAAGTTTCTTGAATGGAAAAGGGTGAAGTCGACGCCACTGCCTTTTTTTTGCGTCAGAATCCGCAGCCCGGCCGTTGTCGGGCGCAAATCATGCAGCTGGAGGAACCGGGAATCCCCCTCAATCCTTTCAGGGCAGGATCTCCGGAGGCCCCATCACCTTGGGCCGCGTTGAAAGGATGTTCACGTCCAGCCACATTTTCACCCGCGCCCCCACTTCACGAAGCTTGGTTTTGTAGCCTCCGCTGCCGGGAACGTCCTGTGCATTGAAACCGACCGCATCGATTCCATTCGCCCTGGCAATGTAGATCGCCCGTTCATTTTGAAACCGTTGGGAAACAAACACCATGTCAGTCGCACCGAAGATCTCCTTCGCCCGCACCACTGAATCAAGAGTCCTGAGCCCGGCAAAATCCTCCACAATCCGGTCCGCCGGCACTCCGCGATCCACCAATGCCTGCCTCATGGCTTCCGGCTCGTTGTAGTACTTCGTTCGGTTGTCGCCCGAGACGAGAAAGCAGCTCACCTTCCCTGCATTCCAAAGTCGGACCGCCGCCTCGATCCGGTAGCGGAAATAAAGATTCTCCCGACCGTCAATCTGGTCATCGCAACCAAAGATCAGGCCGACACGGTGCTTGGGGATCCCAGCGGCATCATGAAAAAGCCGCCCTTCGGCTGAGCGGGTCGCCACCAGATTGGTGTAGGTGATCAAGGCAAACCCCACCACGAAAAGAATCCCAAGCACCAGCACACCCCGGCGGAGAAACCTCCGGATCCATGACGAGCCAACTCTTCTCATCCGCCAGTCTGGGTTGTGGGTTCCGCCATTCGTTTCGGCCACAGGCTCATGGCGCGCATCACTTCAGCGAAACGACTGATCATCGGCTCCTCAGGGGCGATGACCCGAAGCCGTCTCGCACTCTCCGCAAATTTCACCTCCTGGGCACGGCCCAGCAACTCGCCGTCCACTTGGATCGGCACCTCGCGATCCGCGATCACGGTGAAACTTTCGGACTGGAAATACTCGGTTGATACCGCGAGATCGACTCCGCCCTTGGCCAGGCCTTTCAGCGAATCCAGCACGAAGCGGTAACCCGCCTCCTTGAAAACCAGCACGTCGAGCATCGAGTCCTGGTTGTCGGCCTTGCGGAAGAGCTTGAACTGCCCGCCATAGAGCGACCCATTTCCCGCCAGCACCGCCACTCCGTGCTCGCGCCGACCGTCGCTGAAAACCACCTCCATCTGCGGCGGTTTCTCGCCCAGCACCTTGACTGCCGAGAGCAGGTAGGCCAAGGGACCCAGCATCTTCTTCGATTCCCAGGTCGTCTCCTCAATCACCATCGCGTCGAAACCCACGCCCGCCATCTGCACGAACGGCGCGTGGTTCGCCTCGAAAAGATCGATCTCCCTAACATGGCCACGCTCGATCACATCAAACGCCTTTCCAAGATGATCGAAGGGAATTCCAAGCTCCCGGGCGAACACGTTCATGGTCCCCGCCGGCAGCACGCCGAGCGCGGTCTTCGATCCTGCGAGGCCGGAGACCACCGCATTCAGCGTCCCGTCTCCACCGGCAGCCACCACGATGGGTTCACCTTCAGCGGCAAACCTCGCGGCCATTGAGCGGGCCTCCTCAAGGCTGTTCGTCGCGCAGAGATAGAAGCGCGTCGAGCGATCCATCAGGAAGCGCAAGGTCCGCTGGCCCCGCTGGCTTCTGGCCTTGGGATTGAAGATGAGCGGATATCGCGGCGGAAATGCCATGCACGAGTCATCGTTGAAACCCGGACGTCCCGCAACCCGTTTCCCCAAGGTGCAGCAAACGCTCGACCACTTCATCCACAGGAAGGCCCACGACATTGCTGTAACTGCCTGAGATCCCGCGCACAATCCGTTCGCCATGCTCCTGAATCGCGTAGCCGCCCGCCTTGTCGAGCGTGTGGACGAGCGAAAGATATTCCTCGATGGCCCGCGGATCGAGGTCGTGAAAGTCCACCGTGGTGATCGCGTGAAACACCTCGCACCCGCCGCCCGGCCAACAGAGGCAAACTCCCGTGCACACGCTGTGGGAGCGCCCGGAAAGTCTTCGCAGCATCGCCTCGGCTTCTTCGAGAGAGGTCGGTTTTCCCAAAGCAATATCGTCGATCCAAACCAAGGTGTCCGCACCGATGACCACCGCGTCTGGATGATCGAGCGCCACGGCCTGTGCCTTCAATCGCGCGTTGTGCTCGCAAAGTTCCGCAAGCGGCATCAAGGGATCGTGGATCTCCTCGGCAGGCGAAACCTTGACCTCGAATGAAACTCCAGCCACAGCGAGGAGTTCACGGCGTCGTGGCGATGCAGAAGCGAGGATGACTTGCACACCGGGAGGAAAATCGAACTTCGCAAGGCCCGAAAGCCAAAACCGTCGCTCAGCGCGCCGCCCCTTCGCGGGCCGGAGCTTCGACAGGGGTCACCACCACCTCGATCGAATCCGCGCCACGCAGCAGGCGCATTTTCACCGGTTCGCCCGGAGTAAGATAGAAAAACGCATTCACTGAATCGGCATAGTCGGAGACGCCCCGATCACCGATCTGGAGGATCACATCATTGGCTCGGATGCCGACCTTGTCAGCCGGAGATCCCGCAGCCACGCGGGTGATTTGAGGGGCTGGGCTTTCTGCCCGAAGTGAGAGCCCGAGCCAGCCGCGGACGAGGTTACCCGATTTTACGACATCCCTGCCAACACGATGAAGCGCTTCCACCGGCAGGGCATAGGCACTGTTGGAACCAGAGACTTGTTGAAACACGACCGCCGCCAACTTTCCACCTGACGTTAGCAATGGAGCACCCGGAGCGGGAACCGGGCCGTCAAAATTCACGCGCAGCAGGGCCAGTGGCAGCACCTTGGTTCCCACCTGCTTGACCCAGCCGCTGGTGCGGGCCCGCTGGCTGCCGCTCAGAAGTTCGATCCCGGGACTGGTCGGAGTCTTTGGCTCCCAAGTCAGTTTACCAAGTGCCACCGGACGCTCAGGGCGCAGAAAACAAAGCCTCGAAACCGGATCGTGGCCGATGACTTTCACCGTAACCGGCTGGCCGCCGGATTTCACCACGGGCTGTGAGGCATCCGCGCCACTCAGCACCACCGCCACCAGCAGGCTGCCGTCCTCCACGGGAATGGCTACCGAATGACAAGGCCTGCCATCCTTCACCGCAGGGAAATCCACTTCGAACTCCGCCGCGTTGACCACCGTTGCCAGAGCAAACGATGCCACGCCTGAGCGAATCGACCGCCGGATCCGGCGTTTGATCATCGTCCGGACCATTTGGTCTCAGATCAGAACTCCTGCTCACCGGCGCTACCTTGAGTCGCAGGACCCAGGTCCAACTCGTCGAGCTGTTGCACAGCCGAAGCGGGAGCAGGAACGATTTGGTGGCTGACGGGGACTCTCGGAGCACCTTCAACCTCGACGCCGCGAGGAATCACCAGCAGAGCCGCCATGAAAGTCGCATAGGCCAATCCGGCGCCATACAACCACTTCGCTCCGCCAAGCTCGCTGAACCAATCGGTCGTGCGCTCCCAGACGCCGGCGAAGGTGCGCCGATTCCGGGCATCCTCGCGCTGGCGCTGATGGAACTCACAAAGGAAATCCTGCCAGTAACCCTCCTCAGGGCGCTCTTCGCGCTTGAGGGCTAGCAGACTTCCAATCTGTTCGATCGTTGGTTTCACAGCGGGCAATGGTTAAGGTATGTAAAATTTTAACCCGCTTGGCAAGATTTTTTTAAAATCTCTGCTCCCAACAGTCCTGAAGGAATGATTGGAGCTGCTGGTGGGCGTAGTGGAGTCTCGACCGAACGGTGCCTTCGGAAATTTTCAACACCTTGGCAATTTCCCCGTGGGGCATGCCTTGGATGTCGAACATCGTCACCACCGCTCTGTGGGAGTCAGACAGCGAACCCATGGCCTTGTTCAATCTTTTCTGAAGCTCGTTGAGATTGCTCTGCTGCTCCGGATTGGCGGCATGGGCTGTGTCGACAAGGCCCGGATCGTCCTTTGCCGAGGAATCGGGGTCGTCGAGACTCACCCCGGCGCGACGCTTCCGCTTCTTCAGGAAGTTCAGCGTCTGGTTCACCGCGATCTGATAGATCCAGGTGTAGAAGCTGGATTGGCCGCGGAATTTCCCGAGAGATTGGTAGGCCCGGGCAAAGATGTCCTGCAACAGGTCGTGGGTGTCCTCCTTGTGGGAGGTCATGTTGTACACGAGTCCGTAGAGCTTGTCTCCGTACTTGAGGATCAACGCGTCAAAGGCACGCGTGTCGCCCTTCTGAGCCTGGGAGACCAACTCCCGGTCAGGATCGGGTTGCTGGGGTTGTCGAAAAAACATCTGGGGGGATGGGGAGCAGCCCCGCGAGGCTACACGTCAACCGTCGGCTGTAAAGAAGAGGCCGAGAGAAGGTCTTCAGCTCAAACAAATTGCCAACAGCCTAACCCTCATTTCCACCTTGAAAAAGCGCTGAGCACCAAACGGCGGGCTGCGAAAATTCTTAAAAAACTCAGGCTTTCTTTCCAAATTTAGGCGAAAACGCGAAGCACCCAAGAAAAGCGGACCCCAAAAAAGCAGCGAAAAGTCCACCCCAGTTCCGACCTGAACCTATTAATTGCGACGAAGTGCTGGATATTGTTGGCAAAGGAGAGGCATTCCCCGTCGTTCGCAGATTTTCGCTCTGACCTGACACTCTCAGGCTGACAGCGTTCAGGCTTTTTTCATACGTTTTCTGACCGATTGGTCGTCCGGGATCAGGGCCTTTTCCCCTATTCCGCTCCATGTAGTTTCTAATCGCTTGGAGTGATTCGTCTCCACCAACAAGCTCCATTGCTTGAAGAATCGACTGGATGAACGGCACTCCGTCACTGTTCTCCAGCAAATAAACACAGAGCTGCTCGGTTCTAGGCTCTTGGTTTTTCGCCAGCAGTAATAAACCCTCCGGGATCGTCGTCGTCCAGGTGTTGGAGCGGCTTTGCTTTGGAAGATGAATCTGTCTCTCAATCTCGTCCCCAATTCGCTTCACATCATCTGTTTTCAAGTCAGACCGTAGCGCCAAAGCCTTGAACAGCATTCTCGTCCCATAGATCCGTTGATTCTCGAAATTGTCCCACGTCGATTCCAGCAGTCTATCTGTCAGTTTCAGTCTCTCTCTCAGGACCTTCATGGCCTCTGGCTTGGCATCTGGGATCGTAGCGCTCGCGACGATCTCTGCCTCCGTCCGCGTCAACAAAGGTATGTCAGGATAGGTTCCGAGTTCATTCGCTTCCGCTTCCCGTTCGGCAGCCATTCTGTCAGATCGCTCAGATGCGGGCAACGGAAGTCCAATCACTATGAGGAGCACGAACATTCCTCTTTGAACAAATCTGCCTTTTTGAGAGGAAAAACTGTTCATTTTGAGTCCCTATATTGAAAGTGTTTGCGAAAAACCCAAGAGAGTCCAAATCCCAGAGCGACTGAGGCGAGCCAAGCCATCCAGCCAAAGCGGTCGTTCCTCGCGACTGTTTGCTCCGTAATCCTAAAATCTGGAACGGAATCATTTGAGCCCCCCCTGTAAGATGTAACAGCCCTGCCTTCATCCCTCAAACGACGCCGAATCGCTGCGGCAGTAGGACTCATTTGTGGCGGCGGAGGACCTGCAATCGTCTCCTTCCGCATTGTCTCCCACCGGGCATCCAGATAAGCTAGTGCATCAGGCCCTCCCATTTTTTCCAGTGCAGACTCGATTCGGCGTTGATAGTTTACCGAGTATTTCTCTTCCGGAGCCTCATGGATTAAGTGCAGTGTTAGTGCCTCAGTACGACTGTCCTTACGTTGAGTCATTGCCAAAAGACCGCCCTCGATGAGGAACGGCCATAACGGATTACGTTGAGATTTTGGCAAGTGAGCCTGCCTAACAACCTCGTCGAGAATTTTCTGCCACTCACTATCAGGGACATCTCTACAACCCAAAAGCCCATGAAGCAATATCCCGGGATTACAATTTTCTTTGGATTCCAACCCATCCCAGAATTCTTTTGTGATTTGAATCCATAGCCCTGGAGTTTCATTGACATATTTCAAAATTAAACTTTTTTTATCCTCACTTAAATACTCGTCTTCTGAAGCCTCTATTAATTGCTCCATCGAAGAATAATCAACCCCGCCCACCTTAAGATGTAAGTCGGCTTTGGCCTCATCGCGGAATAAAAAAAAGACCAAGATGATTATGAATAATATTTTCATTCTATCGATCTGTGGTTCCATATTAAATCTTCTTGAATGGAATCGAGGCGTTTGGGTTTCGCGATCCCATCAACATCAAATGAACTAGTCCCCCCATTACGCATCAAATTCCGGTTGTATTGGATAGGTGTCGGGTATCCATATTCAACCGCCCAATGACCTCTATTTGTAAGAACATGCCCCAACTCGTGCGCCACAACATGAAAATTATTGTGTGCTCTAGAAATGAAGAAATTGTTAGAAAAGCCAGGATCCTGATCACCTCGGAATTCAGGTATCGCGGCCCCCTGTATACCACCACCGACTCCACAACCCTCAACATAAAATGCGTGTATATCCTCAATGCTGTCAGTGGTACCGAAAGATTGAATTAGCAATCTGGCTTTTTCGGGGATCGAACCAACTCCCGAAGTTACAATGTCAAGGGTGTTCGCGGTCTCTGGTAGATATTCTTCTCGCGAACTACGGGGAAAGCTTGGGATGTCTTCTGCGCTTCTATAATAGGTGGCCCCTCTCTTGAGCTTGACTCCAATCTGGGCATAACGCTCGTTGGCGAATTTGAAATCTTCAGCAATCGATTCTGGGGACGCGCCACTGTAATCCATAGCAATGAAATTAACGGTGACGGTCTTCTTCACTTTGACAGGAATTTCCATGAAGCAAGAGCTCTCTACACCATCGATCTTGACTGCCGAAATTCGCAAATAACCACCGAGTTGTATTTTGTGAGTTCGATCAAAATTTGCTTCTGAACTTGGATCATCTTCCCCGAGATCAAATTCCGTGTTCTGATGATCATCATCCACGTCTCCAGAAACTAGAAGCTGTGACCGTGATTCATAAAAATCCCCCTGTTCATTTAGCTGCACCCACGTGGGGTCGTCGTTGTATTCCGGATCAGGGTTATCGTAAGATTCTAATTTTACTTTGACATCGTGGGTCCCGTTTAAACCGGGGATACGAATGAAAAAACGGTCATCGTCAAGATCAATGTCAAGTTTTGTAATAGATCCTGTCCCGACCAATGAGCGGATACCACTATTATCCATTTTCCCTACCCTCAGTTCGGTAGCGGCCATTCCATAAGCATCCACGATCTGAATGGGGTAAAGCAATGCGCCTTTATATTCCATTTGCGGTGACACCATGCCCATGAGATAGACTCCATTCTTATTCGCTCTGATAGGGTGGATTTCATAGCCTTCTGCAAGCCGAGTATTGTAGAGCCCAGAAAGCTTTTTAAGTGGTATAGCTCGGCCATTTCGCCAAATTTTCCCATCGTAAGTGATACCTGTTCCGTCGCCACCGAAAAATTGAATCCTTTCCCAGGTCAGACTCTCTGCATATTGATACGTCCCCACGCTGTCTGGTAGAAATATCCTGCTGGCAAGTGTGTGATTTTGAAATGTGACGCCGCAATTTAGAGCAACCCTTTCATCAGCAAGATCCGAGAGGTTGATAGGGTAAAGATTATGGTTTGCAGCTTCGGGCAAGGCCACAATCGTATTTGCTGAGTTCCAAAGAGCTACCCGACCAACTGCTTGGTTTACTTTTTGAAGTCGTGACGCTACCCACCCTGATGGGCAAACATCCGATTGCCCAGTTCCAGCGTAGCCAAATGGTTCATAGCCGTTCGTCCCATCCATTCGGCCTATAGCAGCTCCATTAACATCCAACCGCTTATAGTGCTTGGTCGGGGTGGGATCGGCATCCGTCGCTAGGGCTATCATTTGCCCATTACTGCTTATGCCTACAGGCTTCAGACTAGGATAATTCGTGTTCCACAGTTCTAGGGATTCAGTAAGATTGATTGGCG
>JANOBS010000543.1:0-1816 GCA_031411755.1 Luteolibacter sp.
ACGCCTTCATCACCCACACCTTCGCCCAGAAATACAACGGCAAGGGAGCTCCCAAGCTGGTGCTGGTCTCGCCCATCGCCTTCGAGGATCTTTCCGCGCAGCGCGACCTGCCGAATGGGAAAACCGAGAATGCGAACCTCGCGCTTTACTCGAAGGCCATCCAGGAAATCGCCGCCAGCCGCAAGGTGGGGTTCGTGGACGTCTTCGCGCCCACCGCCGAGCTCTACAAATCCGCGAAGACTCCCTTCACCCGCAACGGGTTCCTTCCGACGGACGACGGCTATCGCCAGTTGTCGATGATGCTCTCCGAAGGACTCTATGGAAAAACCCCTCGCCCGGCAGTAGGCAAGCCGACCGATATTCTCGCGGCGGTAAAGGACAAGAACTGGTTCTGGTTCAACGACTATCGCATGCTCAATGGGGTCCACGTCGATGGTCGGCGCCACAACCCCTTCGGCCCTGACAACTACCCGGCGGAAACGGCGAAGATGCGTGCCATGACGGTGAACCGCGACCAGGCGATCTGGGCGATCGCCAATGGCAAGACCTTCGATCTCAAAACCGCTGACGGCGCCACCCCGGTGCTGCCGACGGTCGTCACCAACTACAAGCCGAGCAACAAGAACGGCAGTCCGGACTACCTTGACGGCGAGGAAGCCCTCAAAACCATGACGGTCCCGGAAGGCTACAAGATCACGCTCTTCGCCTCGGAAAAGGAGTTCCCGAATCTCGCCAAGCCCATGCAGATGTCCTTCGATGATCGCGGACGTCTCTGGGTGGCCACCATGCCGACCTACCCGCACTATCGCCCCGGCGACAGCCTGCCAAACGACAAGCTCCTGATCTACGAGGACACCAACGGCGACGGAAAGGCCGACAAGGAAACCGTGTTTGCCGACAAGCTGCACCTGCCGATCGGCTTCGAGTTCGCGCCGGAAGGGGTCTACGTTTCCCAGGAGCCGCATCTCGTGCTGCTGCGCGACACGAATGGCGATGACCGCGCGGACAGCCGGGAAGTCGTGCTCACCGGCTTCGATTCGCACGATACCCACCACGCGATCAGTGCCTACTGCGCCGATCCCTCCGGGGCCTTTGTGATGGGCGAGGGAGTCTTCCTTCATTCGAATGTCGAGACTCCCTACGGACCGGTGCGCGGGGTCGATGGTGGCTTCTTCCGCTTCAGCCCGCAGCGCACGCACCTGGAGCGCACCGCTCAGTTGAGCATTCCGAATCCCTGGGGCATCGCCTTCGATGAGTGGGGTCAGGACTTCTTCATCCACACCTCCGGACCTCCCTTGAACTGGATGATGCCCAGCTCGCTGTGGACTCCCTATGGCGCGAAAACCCCGCTCACCCGCGATCTCGTGCCGGATGGGCAGAAAGTCCGCCCGACCTCCGGATTGGAGTTCGTTTCCTCTAGCCACTTTCCCGATGAAGTCCAGGGCGACATTATCCTCGCCAACAACATCGGCTTCCTCGGCATCAAGCAGCACTCGATCAAGGACGATGGCACCGGCTACAAGACCACCTTCCGTCAGGATCTGCTGAAATCCTCCGATGGAAACTTCCGCCCGGCGGACCTCGAATTCGCGCCTGACGGCTCGCTCTACGTGATCGACTGGCACAATGCCCTTATCGGCCACATGCAGCACAGCGCCCGCGATCCACTGCGCGACCACATGCATGGCCGCGTCTATCGCATCACCTATCCGTCCCGACCGCTGGTGAAGCCGGCAAAGGTCGATGGGGTTCCGGTCGCCGCCTTGCTGGAAAATCTCAAGCTGCCCGAATACCGCACCCGCTACCGCACCCGCCG
>JANOBS010000544.1:0-1376 GCA_031411755.1 Luteolibacter sp.
CACGCTCACTGTTCATAGGCACGTATCCGCAGAGTACCAGTCCTTTTTCAGACTTTTGAAACCACTTCTAGAGATTCCCCTTCTTCAGTTCCGTGAAGGCATGATCCACCGCCCGGGCGGTGAGGGCCATGTAGGTGAGCGAAGGATTGGTGCAGCCGGACGAGACCATGGCGGCTCCGTCGGTGCAGAACACATTGAGAGCACCCCAGACCTGGTTGTGCGGATTGAGCACGGATTCCTTCGGTGAGCTTCCCATCCGCGCGGTGCCCATTTCGTGGATGCCAAGCCCAATCGAAGGCGTGCTGTTGTTGCCATGGATGTCCTTCGCTCCGAGAGCGGCGAGCATTTCCATCGCGTCGCTCTTCATGTCGAGACGCATGCGGATTTCGTTGTCCTTGAACTCGGCGTTCGCGACGACGAGGGGCAGACCCCATTTGTCCTTTTTGTCGGGATGCAGGGAAATGCGGTTGTCTTCGTAGGGCAGGCATTCGCCGAAGCCCCCCATGGAAACCGACCAGGGCCCAAAGGAGGTCATCTTCTTCTTGAACTCCTCGCCGAATCCATCGATCTGGCGGGTCCAGCCCTGTCGCATCCCGCCGCCCTGGTAGCCGTAACCGCGCAGGTAGTTCTGGCCCGGCTTTTCCGTGTGATTGCGGAAACGCGGGATGTAGAAGCCGTTGGGCCGGCGGCCATAGGTGATCTTGTCGAGATGGGTTTCGAGAATGCCACCCGCGCCGACTCCAAGATGGTGGTCCATCAGGTAGCCACCGAGCGACCCGCTTTCGTCCATGCCGTTCGAAAAACGCTTCGACTTCGAGTTCATCAGGATCGAGGTGGAGCCGACCGTCGAGGCATTGAGGAAGATGATCTTCGCGAAAAACTCGGTGGTCTCCATCGTCAGCTCATCGATCAGGCGGACGCCGACCGCCTTGCTCGTCTCATCGTCGAAGATGACCGAGTGCACGATTGAGTGCGGTCGCAGGGTCATGTTTCCTGTCATTTCCGCCGCCTTGAGTGTGGCGGCCTGGCTGCTGAAGTAGGCACCGAAGGGACAGCCACGACTGCACAGGTTGCGATACTGGCACGAAGCGCGGCCGAGCTTCATTTGCTCTTCGGTTGGCGCGGTGAGGTGGGCCACCCGGCCCGGGATGATCTTGCGGCCGGACCACTTCTTCTCGACCACTTTCTTCAGGTCGAGTTCGACGGGTGTCAGTCCCATCGGCGGTTGGAAGATGCCGTCCGGGAGGATGTCGAGGCCTTCCCGCGATCCGCTGATTCCGGCGAAGCGTTCGACGTAGTCATACCAAGGCGCGAGGTCCTTGTAGCCGATGGGCCAAGGGATCGAGATTCCTTCCTTGGCGTTGGCTTCGAAATCG
>JANOBS010000545.1:0-15217 GCA_031411755.1 Luteolibacter sp.
GACGACTCGGCCTCGTTTTTTCCACATGCCGGAGCGGTGGAAGTGGCCGATGACGAGGATTTCCGCGTGCGGGAAAAACTTGTCGGCGAAGTCGACGGCGGCATCGGCCTGGGTAAGCCAGGCGTGGAGCATCTTGAGCGCACGCTGCGGCGGACAGATGGCTTCGAGGATGCGCTGCCAGAGTTTCTTCCCCTTCGGGAAGGTCTTCGGCACGAGGTAGCGGGCGATCTCGCGGGCGAGCCGGAGGCGTTCCCCGGCATCGTCGGCTGCAGCGTGATGCTGGGCCCAGAGTTCGCGGATGCGGTCCTGACCGGCGATGGCTTCGCGGCTCCACGGTGAGCCATCGAAGAACAGCGCATCGCCGTGGGTGATGAGGATTTTTCCACCTGCCAGCTCCAGCCAACCGGTGCCGGGCCAGCCGGGATCGTGATTGCCGGAAAGGAAGATCGGCTCGGCTCCTTCCTCGCGGCAGAGTGCTCTCAATTCTTCCAGCATCCCGGCGGATTTTTCCCGGAACATCACTGCGAGCTCCTGCCAGGTGTCGCCATTGAACACGACCGTCGCGGCTCCGGAAATCAGCGGACGCAACGACTTGATCGATGTGATTCTCGAAACGCGATGACCCAGATGCAGGTCGGAAAGGATGCGGACGGGCTCCTTCATCCTCAGACGCTGCGGCGTTGGCGGACGGCTTCGAAGAGACAGACGCCGGTGGCGACGGAGACATTGAGGCAGGCGACCTTTCCGGACATCGGGATGGAGGCGAGGAAGTCGCAGTTCTCCTCGGTGAGCCGGCGCATGCCCTTTTCCTCCGCGCCGAGGATGAGGCCGAGCGGGCCTTTCAGATCGAGTTCGAAAATGGTCTTCGTCGCGCGATCTGAGGTGCCGACCAGCCACAGCCCGGCGGCCTTCAGCTTCTCCATCGTGCGGGCGAGGTTGGTGACCTGGATGAAGGGCACGTGATCGGCCGCTCCAACGGAAATGCGGCGGACGGTGTCGGTGATGCCGACGGCCTTGTCCTTCGGCGCGACGACGGCCTGGATGCCCGCAGCATCGGCAGTGCGCAGGATGGCCCCGAGGTTGTGCGGATCCTGCACGCAGTCGAGAATCAGGATGAAGGCGTTCTTGTTGTCCTGGATGAGCGGATAAAGGTCCTCCTCCTCCATCGCGGGTGCGGTGGTCTCGGTGCCTCGGACGTGGCGGTTGTCGCGGGCCTGATGTTCCTGTCCACGTGGGCGCTGTTTCATGTGGCGGATCGTGACGGCGTGGCGGGAATCACGCAAGCCGCTTGAATCTGCGACTTGTGGTAGTGGACGGATGGGGCCAACTTGTCACTCACTCCCAATGCACTGACATGAGACTCGACGACCTAGAAGAAAGCCAGAACGTGGAAGACCGCCGGGGATCCGGCCGTGGCCGTGGGGCAGCGGTTGGAGGACTCGGAACGATCATCGTCCTTGTGGCGGTGATGTTCTTCGGGGCTCCGAAGGAACTGCTGGAGCTGGTCGGAGGACAAGGCGGCGGGTCTGTTGCCTCGGCCCCTGCATCGCCGGAAGATGAGAAGTTGGCCGTGCTGGTGAAAAAAGTCCTGCGCAGCACGGAGCTCGTGTGGGCGTCCGAGTTCGAAAAACTGGGTCGGCCGTATCAGCCACCGAAGCTGGTGATTTTCAGCGGTCAGGTGCAGAGCGGTTGTGGCACGGCGGACTCCGGCGTGGGGCCGTTCTACTGCCCGGCGGATCAGACGGTTTACATCGACCTTTCGTTTTACCGCGAGTTGAAACAGCGCTTCGGTGCGCCGGGGGACTTTGCCCAGGCCTATGTCATCGCCCACGAAATCGGCCACCACGTGCAGCATGAGCTCGGCCTTTCGCGGCCACTCGATGAAGCACGCGGTCGGGTCAGCGAGTCTCAGCAAAACGCGCTCTCCGTCCGGCTCGAACTCCAAGCGGACTTCCTCGCCGGCGTATGGGCGCGAAAGCAGAATGATCAGACCCGTTTCCTCGAACCCGGCGATATCGAGGAAGCCATGCGCGCAGCGAAAGCGATCGGTGACGACGCGCTGCAACGCCAGGCCACCGGCCATGTTGTCCCGGATTCCTTCACCCACGGCACCTCGGAGCAGCGCATGCGCTGGTTCATGAAAGGCTATCAATCTGGCGACATCCGCCAGGGGGATACTTTCAGTGCGAGGGAGCTTTGAAGAGGGTAAATGGTGAGCTAAGAAATATGGCAAGAGTGCACCATTCGGCGGCAACGCTTCGTATCATGGGAGAGGATCTCGACCCCGATGAGATTTCATTTCTCCTCGGTGCTAAGCCGACATCGGCCCAACGGAGAGGCGAGAAGATCGTAGGCGAGAAGTCAGGGAGTGTGAGAATTGCTCCAAGTGGCATGTGGAGCCTCTCTGTATCCAATCGTGAGCCGGGAAACTTTGACGATCAAATTGCTGAGATCCTGGATCCGTTGACAAAAGACCTTGGAGTTTGGAGAGGGCTGGCGAGTCGCTATTGTGTGGATTTGTTTTGTGGCCTCTTCATGGAACGAAGTAACGAGGTTTGGAGTTTGTCCCATGAATCACTTGCAGCGCTCGGATTGCGTGGAATTGAGATCGTTCTCGATATTTACGGAGGCGATCCAGATAAATCAGCTTAGTGCTATCAATCCGGCGACATCCGCCAGGGGGATACTTTCAGTGCGAGGGAGCTTTGAAGAGGGTAAATGGTGAGTGGTGAATCGTAAGTGGTGAGGGAAAGACCATTCACATCTGAACGATCCGAAACCCCTTCACGCCCTCCATCAGCGGAATCGTTTCGCGGGTCACATTCTGGATGTGATGCGCCACGGCGGATTCTTCGGTGATCTCGCGGACAAAGTCGTCGACCTCCCCGCGTTCGCCCATCACCTGGAGTTCCACGCTACCATCCTCCAGATTCTTTACCCAGCCGCAGACGTCGAAGCCCTTGGCGAGATCCTTGGTGGTGTAGCGGAACCCGACGCCTTGTACACGGCCTTCGAAGATGATGCGTTTGGCGATCATGGTGATGTCGGAGACATGCGTCAGCGCGCCAACTTGTTCAAGGTTTCCATGCTGGCGGCATTCGCGAAACGAACCGTGGTCGGGTCGATCCGATGGATCACAACCGAGCGCCCGGATGCGGTGGCGACGGGCTTTCCAACCTGAAGCGCTTCAGTCAGTCCAAAACCTCCAGCAATGAGGAGGGACGCTGATGCCAGCCAGCGATCCGCCGCTTCGGAAGAAGTGAAGCGGATGTCCCAAACAACGGCGAGCGTCTCACCGTCTGCGAACAGGCAGTAGCGATCCCCAAGCCAAGCAGCGGAGATCTCTCCGGCTTGATCGTGCGCGGCCAGCCATGACTTCAGCCCGAGCTCACCGGCGGATTCATCAAGCAAGGGCTCGACTGGGATTTCCAGTTTCTGCGGAACCACCGTCGCGCCGGGATGCAGGACCTGCCGGGTGGATACCGGTGGCTGCTTCAGCGCGTCGATCACCGGGCGACCTCCCTGCACAAAAAGCGAGTCTGCCAGGCTCTTCCCCTCGTTCGACGAAAAGGTCACGAGCCCCTGAAGAAACGGCGGGAGTGTTTTCAGCAAGCGGGCCCTGTCGGTGTTTTCGCGCAGCGGGATGAATCCGGATTCGCGCGCGGCAGCAGTGAGGAAGCGGCTTTCCGCACCCGAGGCGAGCCCAGCGTGCAAGGCCTCTCGGGCGCGTGCCACTTCGTCTCCGGGATAAGTTTCCGAAGGCGGAAAATGCTGATGAAGCAGGAGCCGTGTCAGCAATCCCACCAGCGCGGCCTGACTGGGAATGGCGGCGGGATCGAAGCGCTTGGCGGCGACTCCCTTTCCCGTCGTCTCATCGAACCAGGTCTGCGCCCCGATCGACTGGACGGCGGTCCAGCCGTCGAGCAGCGAGTCGTCTTTTCCGATGCACAGCATCAAACGCCAGGCCTCCTGACGGTCATCGAGGCCACCCGGCCCGAAGCGGATTTCCATCGCAGCGGAAATCCGGCCACGCAGTTCATCCGGATCCGCCAGCTCGATCACCGGCGGCTGGAGAAACGTCAGCTCCATCTCCGTTTCGACCCGCCGGATCAGCTCCGGAGCGATCTGCAACTCCTGAGCCTCACCCACCTTGAGTCGCAGCACTTCATTCTCACGCTGGAGGGACACGATCTGCTCGCGGAGTTCTTCAAGCTGCGAGTCGTCGCTCCCATTGTTCGCCAACGAGCGCCAATGGAACGCCTGCAACCAACCCGCGGCGGCCACCACCGAGCCCAGCACCCACGGTAGCACTTTCGAGGCGGATGCCACGGGGAGTCAGGGATCAGCCGGTTCAGCGCTTGAGCGGAGTTGCCTTCGGATTGGTCGGCTTGGCTTCCTTGAAGGGATTCTCCGGAGCTGCGGCCTCCTTGCCATAAATATCGTTCGCGTTGTGTCCGGGAATCAGCGTGATCGCCTGACCACGGCTGCGTTTTCCCTGGCCATCGTAGGTGTAAATGAAGCGCCTCACCGGCATTTCCGTGACGCCATCGGGGCTGACCCGGCGCACACGGGAGTCAAACATCCGCTCCTCGATGAGCTGGGCATCGCTCTTCCGATAGCCGTAGCTGACCTTGTAGAGCTCGTTTTTCTTGCCGTCGTAGATCTTGCAGCTCAGCGGATTCTCGTTGTCGTCCATCCGGTAGACGGTGACCAGTTGCAGCACACCGTTTCCGGAGAAGGTCTTCTTCGTCAGCGTCTTGTTGTCCGGGCTGCGCTCGAAGATCGTGCGCGAGCCATCCTCGTTGCGCATCACGCGGACGTTCGGGCCATCGACCTTGTCGAAGTCGTTCTCCGAGCAGCCGACCTGACAGGAGACGGCGAAAATCAATGCACCCACCCATTTGCGGATTGTCAGAAAATTCATGAGGGCAAAGGTAGGATTCCCGGCAGGCCACTGCAAGCGGACAGTTTCCATGGAATGGCAGCTCAAAAACCGGAGCCTCGACCTCACCCACCGCGGCGTGGTGATGGGCATCCTCAACGTCACGCCCGATTCATTTTCCGACGGCGGACGGCATGATGCGCTCGACTCAGCCCTCCGCCACGCGCGGCAGATGATCGCCGAGGGCGCGGAAATCATCGACATCGGCGGCGAATCCACCCGTCCCGGCGCGGCGATGATTTCCAGCGAGCTTGAAATTTCCCGCACTGCCCCCGTGATCCGCGCATTGCGCTCGGAGTGGGACGGACTGATCTCGATCGACACCTGGAAAGCCGACGTGGCGCGTGCGGCAATTACAGCCGGCGCGGACATCGTGAACGACATTTCCGGCCTGACCGGCGACCCGGAAATGGCGGCGGTCTGTCGTGAATCCTGCTGCGGGGTGGTGGTGATGCACCGTCAAGGAACCCCGGAAGCGATGCAGCGCGCGCCCCATTACGACGATGTCGTGAGGGAGGTGCGGGGATTTTTCAAAGAGCGTCTGGCCACACTGACCGCCGCAGGAATCATGGAAGCGGCGCTCTGTTTCGATCCGGGCATCGGCTTTGGAAAATCCGTCGCACACAATCTTGAACTGCTCCGGCACCTCGCTCATCTCGCGCCTGCGGGTCGTCCGCTGCTGCTCGGTGTTTCCCGGAAATCCTTTATCGGACGCGTGCTGGAAAGCGAGCGGCTGGAAGACCGCGAGTGGCCGACGGTGGCTCTAACAGCAAGAGCCCGCGAACTCGGTGTCAGGCTGCACCGCGTCCACGATGTGAAACCGAATCTTGAGGCGCTGCGGATGATCGAGGCGATCCTCGACGGCGTTTGAGAATCACTGCTGCGGGCGCTGGCTGACGGCGTAGCGGTATTTCACCACGGCATCCGTCAGTCCGGTGGCCAGCGCGTTCTGATACGCCTCGTTCTCGATCAGGCGGGCCTCGTAGGGATGGCTGACGAAGCCGCATTCCACAAGGATGGCCGGGTGCTGGACGCCGGTGAGGACGCTCCAGCGGGCGCGCTTGATCCCGCGATCAAAGGTGTTCGTCCCGAGCCGGCGGAGCAGCGAGCCGTGCGTGGCGGTGGCCAGCGCGATGTTGGCGGAGTCGTGCTCGTTGCCGTTGAAGTTGCTGAAGTCGCTCGATTTCAGGCCGCGTCCGTAGTGGGCGACTCCCTGTGGCGAGAGCGTGAAGGTCTCGATGCCGCGTGCGGCGCTGCTGCCGGAGTTGAAATGGATGCTGATGAACAGCGCGCTGTCCTTCACGGCATTGGCCACTTCCACTCGCTGCTCAAGTGAGAGGAACACATCGCTGTTGCGGGTCATGACGACCTTGAAGCCCTTGGCCTCCAGCAAGGCCTTGAACTTGCCCGCGACCTTGAGGGTGTAGTTGGCCTCGCAGCCGTAAGGATTGGTGGCTCCCGCGTCCTTGCCGCCGTGGCCGGCGTCGATGATCACCGTGCGGAAATTTCCAGCGTTCTTGATGTAGTTCGGACGAAGGACTGGATCGACGAGCTTCGAAAGGTCAATGCGGGACACGCAGACTTTCGAGCCGCTGGTCTCGATCGGGTAGCTGAAGACGAACTTCACGTTGTTCATCAGGCACTCCTGGGAACCGACCTTGAGCTGCATTTCGACACGTGGATTCTCCAGCTTGATCGTGTCTCCGGTCCGCGACATTTTCGCGAATTGGTAGAAGGTCTTGATGCTGTCCACGGTCACGTATTCCCGATCACCGATCTTCACCACCTCCCAGCCGGCCTGGGCGCGGGCACCCGAGGCACAGAGAAGTGTGAGCATCACTGCCAGGGCGAGGAAGCCGAGGCGGGAGGGAATTGAGCGGAGGAGGCGCGACATGCGGAGGTCAACGATTCGTTACAGGTAGCCGCTATACGCGGATTTCTCCGGGATGACAACGTCATTTCATCCGGCCCATGTGGAAGCTTGAATCGCCACATCCGACTCTCGACTCCGGCCTTAAGAACCCTACGCTGGCCGGATGCTGACTGTCGAACCCGTCTCCTCCACCCGCGCCCGCTGGGGCGAAGGCCCGATTTGGTGGAAAAACGTGCTCTACTACGTCGACATCGAGGGCCACCAGGTCCACCGCTATGATCCCGCCAGCGGCGAGGAGCGCTCGTGGAACGTCGGCCAGCGGGTCGGCACCGTCGTCCCGCGCGAGGCCGGCGGGCTGGTCATCGCGGGTGACCACGGGCTGCTGTTCCTCGACGAGGAAACCGGCGCCCTCACCCCGATCACCGACCCGGAGCCGGACAAACCCGACAACCGCTTCAACGATGGCAAGTGCTCTCCCGACGGCCGCTTTTTCGCCGGAACGATCAGCTTGGTGAAGAAAACCGGCGACGCCCGCCTCTACAGGCTCGACCCGGACCTGAGCCTCCACGAGGTCTTCGGGCCGGTCACGAACTCGAACGGCATCGTGTGGTCGGGCGATGGAAAGACGGTCTACTACATAGACACCCCACGTCGCGAGGTGCTCGCCTTCGACTACGAGGACGGCCACCTCCGGAACCCGCGCACCGCCGTTTCCACCGAAAGCATCGACGCCTCACCCGACGGCGTGACGATCGACGCCGATGACCATCTCTGGGTCGCCTTCTGCCACGGGGCCTGCGTGGTCTGCTACGATCCGGTTACGGGAAATGAGCTCCGTCGCGTCGATCTTCCCTGCCTCGAAACCACCGCCTGCGCCTTCGGTGGTCCCGGCCTGGCCGATCTTTACGTCACCACCGGCATTCACAAATCCGTCGTCGAGGAGCACGCCGGCCGGCTCTTCGTCGTCCGCGGCCTCGGCGTCCACGGAGTCCCTGCCAGCGCCTTCGGCGGATGAAAGTTTACCTGCTGGCCTATTGTAGAACGGTCACCCAAACATCCTGAGTGGCCCATTTTCCGCTGAGTCGCAGAGGCAAGATGAGGTCGCGGAGAATGTTGCCATCATAGTTTGTTCGAATTTCTCCCTCTCCTCTGCGCCTCTGCGGCGAAAAGAAGCGGACAGGATCACGAGCCCCAAATTTCAAGAAAGCTTCCAACAAATCATGAAACAAACCATCGCACTCGCCTTCCTCGCCCTGGCCCTCGCCTCCATCACGCCGGCCCAGGCGGAAATCCCGATCAAGTCTGGTGAAAAGCTGGCCTTCCTCGGTGACTCCATCACTGCGGCCGGCAAGTCCAACCCCGGCGGCTATGTCAACCTGGTCGGCAGCGGCCTCGCCACCAATGGAGTGAAGATCGAAGTCATCGGAGCAGGCATCAGCGGCCACAAATCCAACCAGATGCTCGGCCGCCTCGAGAACGATGTGCTCAAGTTCAAACCCCAGTGGATGACCCTGAGCTGCGGCGTCAACGATGTCTGGCACGGCGAGAAGGGCGTGCCTCTGGAAGACTACAAGAAGAACATCACCAGCATCGTCGATCAGGCCCAGGCCGCAGGCGTCCAGGTCATCCTCCTCACCTCCACCATGATCGGCGAGGACCAGGCGAACCCGAACAACCAGAAACTCATTCCCTACAACGACTTCCTCCGCAGCCTCGCGAAGGAAAAGAAATGCCTGCTCGCCGACCTCAACGCCGACATGCGGGCCGCCGTTTCCAAGGCCAATACCCCCGGCAAGAATGCCCTCACCGGCGATGGAGTCCACATGGTCTTTCCGGGCGATGTAATGATGGCCACCGGTATCCTCAAGGCCCTCGGACTCGATGACAAGCAACTCGCCAAGGCCCAGGACGCCTGGCTCGATCTGCCCAACACCGCCTCCGTGAAGCTCAACGCCAACTTCAGCCAGCGCGAAATGCAGCAGTTGGAAAAAGCCGCCGCCGCCCGCAACACCACGGCCCAGAAGATGGTGGATGAGGAAGTCAAAAAGGTGCTGGATTCACTGAAGAAGTGATATCGAAAAAGCCCTGGAGTGCGGTGGCAAACGCAGTGCGACACCGCTTTCAGATGCGGGTAATGTGTCCAACCGCCAAGTGATGAGCAGTCCGTCTTAAACCTCCGACGGTCTCCCTGATCGCAAGTCACAGACGGACTGCTCCCACCACAGCGTCCGACGATCTGTCCCGCATGCCAAAGCGGCGTGGCGTTTCACTTCCCGCCGCAGTCCAAGGTGGATCAAAGCAACTCAAGCCGCCAGTCGCTGTAATCATCCGCGGCGGACTTCCTGCTGCGGTTCTTTCTTGAAGGTGGATTCATCGGTTTGAACGGCTTTCGATCCCAAGCTTGTCGTTTGGATTTCTGTTCGGAGGTGGAACCGGAAAAGCCCTGCGGAGGTTTCATGGCTGGATCACTCGTTGAAGGGGTTGCGGCTTCCTCCTCTCGCGGGAGTCACGTCGGAGTCGTTGGAGGGGTTGGTCTTCGGTGTGTCCGAGGTGGTGACGCCCTGGGTCTCGTTGAACCAATCACCCCAGTGCTGGAGGAAGAACTTTTTCTCCTGCGTGAAAGGCTGCTCGGAACGACCAAGGATGGGTCGCAGCGAGGTGGTCATCTGCAGGGTGACGAGTGCGAACACGATGCTCCAGATCACCATCGGGCCGCTCTGGGTGGCTCCAGCAACCCGGACGGCAGTTCTGAGAAAACGCAGGCCGAAGAGCAGGGCGATCAGCCATGCGCCGATCCCGAGCACGCCCATGAAGCCGAATGAATTCGTCGATTCCGCGAAGATCCAGACGGCGGGCGCGAAGCCTAACAGAAGCAGTCCCGCCAGCGCGAGCGCTCCGGCGAGGCAGGCTCCGAGTTGTTGCACGGAGAGCTTTCCACCGGCGAGCGTGGAGAAGATGTAGAGGCTGGGGAAACAGATCGCGCCGGCGATGAGAAGGCCGGCGGTGATCTTGAGCGGTGCCTGCCAGAGCTGCTCGTGTTTCGCGAAGCAGCCAAGCACCACGCCGAAGAGCAGGAAGGAAACGATGGTCAGCAACACGAAGCGCCCGGTCGCGCCGTGGCCGGGCCTCGCGAGGCGCAGCACGAGATCGCGCGGACGACGCAGCAGGGCTTCGAACAAGGTGCGCAGGTCGAGTTTATCCGGCAGGGGAGCCTCGAGCGGCGGTGGTTGTGTGGCTGGGATGGTGGGGTTCATCGGATCGTTTGGATTCATGGGATTGGTTTCTTGTAGGAGGTGACGGCGGCGATCACCGGGATCGCCAGAATGGAGACGAGCAGCAGCAGGGAAAGGATGGCGGTGACCGCGTGGCCGCCGCTGAGGTGGTCGATGGAATGCCAGACCGACTCATAGAAATTTCCCTTCATGGGGTCTGGCCGCAGGAAGGCGACGTCGAGCTTCGGGCTGCCGAAGAAGGGCCGCAGCACCCAGGAAAACTGCGCGCCGAGAAAGCCATTTCCACCCAGCCAGGCCAGCAGCGTGACGGTCGCTGAGGTGCGGTTCGGTGCGCGTGCGGCGAGCAACTTGTGCAAGTGGACGTTCGCCGCGATCCCGGCGAAGCCGATCAGGAAGGTGTGGGTGACGAGGTAGGCCGAGTGGGCCATGCCCGCATTCACGGAGTCGGGAGCCGGGGCATTCCACGCCAGGAAGAACGTGATCGGCGCCAGCGAGCCAAGAATCAGCGCCGCGAGTGCGAAGGACATCAGCAGCGCGAGCAGCGATTGGCGGAATCCGAGGCCGGTGCCGAGCAACAGGCCTAACAGACCATTGAGCAGCCCGTTGCAACCCAGTGTGCAGGCCACCAGCAGCGGCATCTTGATCGCCACATAGACTCCCATCATCGGAGAGCGCCACCAACCGACCGTAAAGCCATACGCCGCCAGCCCGAGGATCGTGGCCATCGCCACCATGAGGATCCGTCGAGGATGCGGATCATCGAGCCAGGCGGCGTCAGGTTGAAGGAGCGGGCGGAGATTCATGGGAACGATGGCGATTCAGAACCGCCCCGATGAAAGCCTGACGCGGTCCCGGTGAGGGTTTCGTGAAATGAAAGTGAAGCGCGAAGGGCAGAAACTTTGGAGTGCGGCGGGAAGCGAAGCGCCACGCCGCTTTGGCATGCGGGACACACGATCGGACGCTGGGTTGGTGGCAGTTCGTCGAGCGCTGTCCGAATGGGCGGGGCGGTGGTTTGCTACGGATTGGGTATTGCCCGGATGATGGGCGCATTTTCAGCATCTTAAAGCGGTGTCGCACTGCGTTTGCCACCGCAGTCCAAGGTTCAATTCACCTCGATCACCGTCTCCGCTCGCCACGGGCCGTTCAGCGGATGAAGCAGGGCGTCCCAGAACCAGGCCGAGGGATCGGTCCAGCTCTCGGTGTTCGCCTCGCTGACGATCCGTTCGCGGACCCGCAGTTTCCAAGCTTCACGCGTGGCGGTGAAGCTGGCCCACTGGCTTCCATCCGCGTGGGTTTCAATGATCGCCTCGGTGGTGTCGTAGCCCGCCGCACGGAGGCAGTCGCGCGAGGGATGAAGACGACGCGTCGCGGTGGTCACACGCCGCAGGATCACCTGCCGGCCGCTCCACCCGTAGCTGCCGAGCGATCCGGGAAAGGTGGCGGCAAAGGCCTGTTCCATCGGGGTCGAGGGCAGCGGTTGCAGGGGCAGGGTGACGCCTTCGAAGGTGAACTCGGTGAAGGCCGGCGCGGCGCTTTCAGGCAGCGGATGATCCGGCGCGGTGACCGCCAGCGAAGGCCCGGCGATGGCGGCGAGGATGAGCACGGCGAAGTGCACTCGACGAACGGGTGCTGCAACAGTTGCAGGCGTTTCAGCGCCACGATATTTCGCGGCCAGCCACCAAAGCACCGCCAGAATCAAGGCCGCGCAGGCCAGCCCGGCGGACTCATGGAGCAGCGAGGATTCCGCATCGCCACGCCAGGTCTGGATCACCAGCACCAGTGCGCGAAGTTGATTGGCGGGAATCGTCAGGATCGTCGCCAGTGAGAGCAAGGCGAGTCCACGTTTCCATGGAAGCCGATGAATGGCCGCGAGTGCCGAGGTCGCGACCAGCAGGTGCCACAGTAGGCGCACGCCGCTGCACGCCGGATCGACGCTGATGATTTGCCCATCCAGCGCGATGCCGGTGCCGATGCGCCCAACGACTGCACCGCTGATCCTCAGGGCCTGCACCACACCCTCCGCCGTGGCGACACGCATCGGGTAGCCCGCCCAGAATTGCAGCGAGGCCACGAGCGGCAGCGACAGCATCATCAGCGACAGCAATCCGATTCTACGATGAAGACCGTAGAAACAGGCGATGCCCATCACCGCGATCAGTGCCCGCAGGAGTGGTGGCAGCCAGGGAAAGGAAAGGGCCGATGCCAGGATCAGGATCGATCCGGCGCTGCGGGCCTTGCTGCCGGCGTGGAGGTTCTTTCGATCACTCCACGCCAGCAGCGCCCCCAACCCCAGGGAAATCAGCCCGAGCGGCTCGTCGCTGCCATCATTCAGCCGCCGCACATACCAGACAAACAAGGGCAGCAGCGCCGCCGCGATCAGCCACGCTGGATAGGCTCCGAACGACCTCGGCCTCTCGGTGGGCGCAATGATGGCCGGAAGTTTCGGCACGAGCACGTTCATGGGTTCAGCGCTTGCGTTGCAGCATCAGCAGGACGGTGAGCAGTGAGATCAGTCCGATCGATCCCGGTTCCGGCACCGATCCGTTCGCCACGATCTGCGGCGGCGCCGAGCCGATGGCGGCATTCGTCACGCCCTTTGGCAAAGGCAGCGGCTGTTTCACCGTCTGCGCGATGCCGTCGAAGGTGCGCGGCGTTTCATCAATCGCGAGGAAGGACGTGTAGCTGGTCAGCAGCGAGTAGCTCAGTCCCAACGAGGTGATTTCGCGGACGGTTTCGGGATTCGAAATGACGGGTGAAGAATCCCGTCCGCCGTCCCATCGCGTCTGATCGTCCTCCAGTCGCCGCACACGCTCGCGCGCCCACAGCACCGGCAGCGCGGGATGATCCATCCCCTTCGCGGCGGCTTCGGCGAGGTCGATCACCTTTTCAAACGCCTCGCCATTTCCCGCGATGCCACGCACGACGATGCGTCCCTTCGGTTCGCCGCTCCACTTGCCGGTGATGATCAGCGGCTTGTTGGCGAAGACGTCCGGGTGCGGCGAAGGCTCGATGCCGGAAAGCTCGCAGCCTTCCGCTGATACGCGGACCTTGGCGAGCACCGGACTCGAAACCAGATCACGGAAGCGGGTCGCGATTTCCTTCACTTCAGCTGGTTGCGTCACGACGAATGGCTCGCCCTGACCCGCGCGGGCCATGCCTTCGATGAGGTGGCGGTTGACCGAGGTGCCGATGCCGAAGGCGAACAAATTCGACGTTCCGAGATGGCTGCGGATCAGGCCGATGACCTCCTTGTCAAAGCCGATGAAGCCATCGGTCACCACCACGATCGAGCGTGCGCTCGCTTCACCGCCGGGAAGGGCCATGGCAATCTTCAAGGCCTCGCCCAGCTCGGTGCCGCCGCCAGCCTGATGCTTGTCAATGAAGGCGCGTGCCCGCTCGACCTCGTCCGGCAAGCTGCGCACCGGTTGTTCGGAGAAGACCTCGTTGCCGCCGGAAAAGGTGACGATGTTGAAGGTATCCTCGGTCCTGAGAACTTTTGTTAGATCGCGGAGCAGGTCCTTCGCCACGTTCAGCGGGAAGCCGGTCATCGAGCCGGAAACATCGAGCACGAAGACATAATCACGCGGCGGAATCAGGTCGGGCGTCACGCGCTTCGGTGGTTCCACCTGGAGCAGGAAATGATTTTCCGATTCACCGCGATGCAGCAGCAGTCCGGCATCGACCTGATCCTGGCCGAGCTTCCAACGCAGGATGAAATCACGGTTCGCGGCTTCCTCACCGGACTTCGTGACCAGCGCGGTATTGGCGGCGGTCTTCGATTTGAATTCGATCTTCACCGGATGGCTCGGGCACACGACCTCCGCCAATGGCAGCGCGGTGTTGAGGCTGACGGCCAGCTCGAAGCCCGCAGGCGAGGCCTTTCCCTGATGCAGATGCGGGTTCGCGGTCCAGTTCTCCGCAGGCTCGCCGCTGCCGTGGCCGTAGCGTGGGCCGACGACCGTCGGCATGACAAATTCGTAGGTGCCATCGACCGCCGGCACCGTCTCCGACCACTCGACGCGGACCTTGATGTCATCGCCCGGCAGGATGTTCGCCACCGACATCTGGAACACGTTCGGCCTTTCCTCCTCCAGCAGCGCGGCGGTCTTCTTCTGCGACTTCGCGGTTTCGTATTCCGCCTTCGCGACTGTTTTCTCGCGGATGCGGGCCGCGATGGTTTTGCCGCCGGTGGTCAGCGTCATGCCATGCACGGCGGCGCGGGTGGAGGCGGGAAGAACGTAGATTGCCTCGATCGGCTTGTCGCCGTTGTTGGCGTAGGTTTGCTCCAGCGTGGCGCGGGCGATCGTGCCGTCGATGCTGACGGTCGCCTTGCTGGATTTCAGCGGCAGGGTTTCACCGGCGGCATCACCCGAGGAGGCGATGTGGAAATACGGAGCGGCGGTCGTTTCCGCACGCGTGGCCAGCGTGAGGAAGGCGTAGACCGTGGCGAGATAGAGCAGGCGGATCAGGAGTTTCATGGCGGTCGTCTTGTTGGACGATGGCGATGAAGGACCCCACGGATGAAACCCCGATCAAGGGTTCATGAAACCAACGTGAAAGTTTGACGAAGCCCGTTCACGGGAAAGTTCGATGAGCTTGGATGAGGTCGCGGAGTATCCCAATCAAAGTTCTCTCGGCGATCTCTGCGACTACTCGGTGCCTCTGCGGAGAAGGTAAGCAGGTATCTTCCACAAGCAGCACTTTTTAGACAGGCTCTTAGGCTAGGCGGATGGAATCCGCCGCCACGGCTCACGCCAGGATGTTCTTGACCACCTCGCCATGCACGTCGGTGAGACGGAATATCGTCGAAATGCATCGCTGAACTAAATCAGGTTAGGCCAGGCTCCGTGAGCTATTCATAAACAAAGTTCTGCTTGTGAAGGTGCTTCCAGTTCGCTTGATTCAAGTGTCCACCTCCCGGTGGATGAGGACCTTAGAACCCTCTTAACAGGCGGTCGGCATCGACCGCACAACGATGCCGCCAAACCGACCAAACGGCCGGGGAGGCGGTGGCGTATGTCCAGGCCGCCTTTCGGGGATGGCTAAAGGCCATCGCGGTCGTCTAGTTGCGACCCTCTCAACTCCCCGTCCACCAGGAAGGATCACTTTCAACTCTGCCTTCCCAATGAAACCAATCTCATTCGTGTTTCTTGCTGTCACGGCAATGAC
>JANOBS010000546.1:0-27145 GCA_031411755.1 Luteolibacter sp.
GTGGTGCGAGGACGATCTATCTGGATACGGTGGCGCACCGCGATATCAGAACCCAGACCAGCAGCGGCACGGCTCAGGCCGGCAGCCCCCAGGGAACCGCACATGACATCTACCTAAAGTCTGGCTTCAAAATGGTAGGTGTGAAAATGATCGATCCTGCGGACGAAGCACAACTGGCAGCAGAGGGCCTCGCCATCAATCAGCTCAACGGCCCGCTGGAGTACCGCGTGAGTGACCTCACGCCCCTGCGGCTGGCCTTGTACGAGTGCTTTGGCGTCACTGCTAAGTAGCGTTAGACATGAAAAGTATGGAGGTAAGGCAGGCTTTTGGCGCTCCAAAAGTCGTGGCGGGGGTCAGCGTGGCGGGGGGCAGTCCCGAAAATCAAGTGTTCGGGCCTCTGCAGACCTTTCCAGCAGGACTCCGGCCCGTCTATTCGGCGCTTAGATTCCGGGCTTCTTCCCACCGTAGAGCAAGCCATCCTCGGCGAAAACCGCACGCAGATCAGTGGACGTGGAAAGCGCACCGGATTGCAGCTTGACGTCCAAAAAGGTGCTTTTATTATACCAAAGTGGAATTTGAGTTTGATGAGAAGAAGTCCCAAAGCAACCTGGAGAAGCACGGGATCGATTTTTCACAGGCTCGGTGCCTCTGGCTGGACACCAACCGACTTGAAGTGACGGCGCGAAGTGAATCGGAGCCCCGGTTCGCGATGATCGCCCGCTACCAGAATCGGTTGTGGACCGCCATTTTCACCCGGCGCGGGGAGCGCATCCGAATCATCTCAGTCAGGAGATCAAGACATGAAGAAGAGCAAGGCTACCATCAGTGCTGAGGAGTTCGACCGGAAGTTCGATCAAGGCGAGGACGTGGGCTCCTTTCTGGACTGGAGCACGGCCCGACGTCCCGGCCTCGAACAACGGCGAGTCAATGTGGACCTGCCCGTGTGGATGATCGAGTCCCTGGATCGCGAAGCCAAGCGGGTCGGCGTCACAAGACAGTCCATCGTCAAGGTCTGGCTCGCCGAACGGCTGAAGGCTGAGCAGGGTGCTTGAATGCTTGCCACGATGCTGGCGATTCGGACAAGGGCTGTATTTCCGCCCGTCCCATGAACTCCAGAGAACGAAACGCCTATGGCTACCAGAAAGACTGAACCACTCCAGGTTCCTCGTGAGCCCGCCAGCAGCACCGCGCATCTGGATCTGTCCAAAGCGGTCAGGGTTTCCCTTCCGAACCTGAAGCCGACCACGGAGACCATTTCCCTGCGGATGCCTGCCTCCCTGCTGGAGGCCATTCGTTGCGAGGCGAACAAGCGCGATGTGCCCTACCAGTCCTTAATCAAGATGGCGCTCGCGGATCATTTCACCGGTCCGTCCCACTGATCAGGTCTCTTCGCGAGGCGAGAGTCTGCGGGAATTTCAAACGTTCCGGCCTTCGAAGACCTTGCCAGCAGGTTGGCCGGCGGAAAATGGGCTCCCAAAGTCATGAACCCAGGAAGCAACACCCGCCTCAGTCCATGCTGAGGGGGGGGGAGGAGACCCGGACTTCCGCGTCCGGGTCTCGCCTCGGGAGGATGAGCTCAATCCTTCTTCACCTCGTCACCCCTCTTCACCTCGTCATCCCTCTTCACCTCGCCATCCTTCTTCTGGCCATCGCGCTTCATCTCGCGCATGGCCTTGGTCACTTCTTCCAGCTGGTTGCGGAGTCGCGCCATTTCCTTTTCCTGGCGTTCCAGACGTTCCATCACCTGGGAATTCTGCGCGGACATGCGACGCATCATCGCTTCCTGCTCGCGCAGCGGCGCGGCTTGATTCGGCTGGGTGGGCGGAGCATCCGGCGTGGGCGGCATCGGGCGGATCTCCAGCGGTTTCGGCATTTCCTTGCGGATGACGACCTGGCGGCGCTGGCCTTTGCGAAGGGTGCTCAAGGACAGGGACTCGCCGGACTTTTCCACTGCCTGGCGGAGGTCCTCGAGAGACCCAACCGGTCGGTCGGCCGCGAACAGGATGATGTCGTTTTCCATGATCCCTGCCTTGCTGGCGGGGCTGTCGTTCTCGCACTTCGTGACGATGACTCCCGAGTTTGACTCGATTTCCAGATAACTGCGGAGGGTATCATCGATGGGCTTCACCATCACGCCGATGCGCCATGGCTTTTCATTTGCGGCTTCCTGGGGGGCGCGCACACGATTCTCGCGCAACATGCGCTCGACGCGCTCGACCCGCTCCATGGGCTCCAAGCGCTGACGATTGGGCATGGCAGGCATTTCCTGAGCGTTGAGAGGGGCGGCGGCGAAAGCCAGGCCGACAACCAGACTGGAGGTGCAATGTGAGATCTTCATATCACCCGAATAAGCGCCGGACCGTGCGGGTTTTGTCGGCAAATCCAAGCGACCCTGGCCACAGGCCTGACGAGTGGCGAGAGACAGCCCCGAATTTCGAGTGCTCCGGCCTGAGGAGACCTTACCCGCGGGCTTGCGACGGGAAAGCGGGCTTTGATTTCAGCTCATCGGAATTTACGGTCTTGCGTCATTCAGAAAGTGAATTGCCTATGGCTACAAGAAAGACTGAACCGATCCAGGTTGCTGCTTCTACTCATTGATTTTCTCAATGATCTTTAAAGAAACTTCGATTCACTGGATTTCCTGATTCCGGGGCATCATCCGTTGCGATGAAACCCGATTCTATCCGTAGAAAACGCAAGCTCCCCCACGGAACCCGACGCTTACTTGTGCTGTTCTCGATACTGGCCACTGGGTGCTCAACGGAAAGTCCGCACCATGGCCGGTTCCCATTTTCGATGATGGAACGGCCGCCTGCGGTTCATCAGAACGATCAGTCCGAGAAAATGCGTGTCGTGATGAGTTACCGCGCATCTTCCGGAAGCCCTGCCAAATTGCTGCGCCAACTCCACCCGGGCGACGTGATCGCCTTTCACATGAGCCATGCCGAGGCCTGGGATTATTTGAAGCATGGAAATATTCAGAAAGTGCCTTACGAGCTGTTCAGCTATGGCCACATCGCGCTGGTCGTTCCCAACCCTCACGGAGATGGTCTGCGGCTGCTTCAGCTCGCGATGAAGCAGGCGGCGAATGCGAAGGAGGGGCTTGATTACCTGAATGACAAATCGTGGATCGTCTATCGTCCGCCCGTTGGCTTTGTGGATGTGAAGCGGCTGCATCAGTTCACGCAGCGCGTGGTCCAGACCGCGTCCGATCCGAAATCAGCCTACGATTACGCGGGGATTCTCGGTCTCCGCAACGCTCCGTGGCAGCCGGAGACACTGGAGCAGGTCGGCACGACGTATAGTTGCGCGACCTTGGTCGTGGCCGGACTTCACTACTCAGGCTTCCAGCTCGATGCGGTGCATCGAAACGGGGTTTCAGACATCGTCACTCCGCGGCAAGTCGTGGAAAGCTACGGCAGGAAGGTCACTCCGCCATCAACCGCGCGCTGACGGCCTGCGATGGAAGCTCGCAAGTGTCTGGCTTCAGGAACCAGCGATGTCTTTTCAAGGCGACGAGATCGTAGGCAGCATCCCGCCATCGACGCGGCAGCAACTTCCCCGCCATCGCCATCACGCGCCAATGTCCTCCCAAAGCCTCAAGCAATCGAAGTGCGGCGGACGATTTGGAAACGATCACGCCATCGACCTCCACCAGCATGCTTTGCAAATTCCCGCCACCGTCGAGGGCCTCCATGACCTGCCCCACTTTCCCTTGAAGGGTCGTGAAGACCAGGTGCTTTCCCCGATCCTCTTCGGCAAGGAAACGGATCAGCCGGCTGCACATCAGGCAGCCGCCATCGAAGGCCAAGGTCACTTTTCCTGATTTCCCGCCGAGTGGCCGCAGCCAACAGGGATCGAACGTGAACGCATGGATCATCAGCATGCCGATGCTGAGATCGGCGAAGTCAATCATCGCGACGATGCCCAGATGCAGAAGCACCAACAGCAGCCAGGTCCAAGGACGCGAACGGGACCACATCGACAAGGGTGCGAATGAAAGCTCCGCTGAAAGCACCAACCAGGTGGTGATCTTCAGCAATCCGTCCGGCAGGGCCAGCATCCCATCGCGGAAGATCCCTGGCCTGGCCAGCGGGTTCATCAACAAATGCGTCATCGCGCTGCCATCAATCCAGCTTGGTGAATTCAACTTCGTCAGACCACTGAACAAATACCCTGCCGCCAGCAGGAGCCAGGCCGTGCGAAACACCCACTGAGGCATCGACCATTCCGCATTTCTCCGCTGCCCAAGTGACCACGGTTCACCGCGCGGAACGAGCACGCAAAGGGCGAGCATCAATCCGACATAGGGCAGCGATGGATTTGTGATGAGGTTGTTGCGATGAAGCAAGGCGGACCAGCCGAACCACAACAAACCGGCCATCAGCGGTCGCATGAAGCCTGTGGCGAACAGCAGCGCGAGACCGCAAAGTCCGAGGACAAATCCAGTCGCGAACATCGGAGGCAGATCCAGAGCGAGAGGATTCGGGAAAAGGCCTGCCGTCGGGTTGAGCGCCGGATTTCCGATCAATCCGTCACGACTGAAGAGCTCCGACGAGTAAGGCACCAGCATGGCGAAGTGGATGGCCAGATAGCTTCCGAATAGAATCCGGAAGAACGTGAATTGCCATGGCGAGAGCGTTTTCATGAGCCGCTGGTTTGAAAAGTCCATGGTCCGTCTTTCTCCCCATCTCTCGGAATGATCGTGATCTTGAGATCTCTCACGTCTTCGGGAATCAGCAACTCGCGACGGAGCGCCGAGCCTGGCGCGAGCTCCTGATTAAAGAGTGTCTGCCGCAACTCGGCAGGCAGCCTTGGAGCAAACGCCAGGGAAGCACCATAAACATTCCGCCGATTGTACGGGCCCTTCATGTTGGAATACCATTCGGGGTCGAGCTCGCGCGTCCATCTCGAGCCGTCCTCACGCTCGCCCTCCACACTGAAACGAGCTGCAAAGGCCTCATAACCGTCAGCCTCGGAAAACACTTTGGGAAATGGAGCGATCCCGCTCGCCGCACCGATGCCCCGCAGCAGGCGTGACTGGAGCGCGTAGCCGAGCATTTGGAACGACCCGATGCACAGCATGCAGATCGCGAGTGCGTTTCTGGTTTTCATGACTTGAGTAAAACACCTGATTTCCCCGCCGCGCAGGCCCAGCGTTTCTTGCAGCCGAGGCAGGTCGGCAGCAGTCCGGCAGGCGTCCGGTGGACATCGCGGAAAGCCAACATCTCAGGAACACGAGCTTCCTTATCCGAATCGAATCCGCAGCGTGCAGGAGACTCCGCGGGATTTTTCAAGGTTCCGAAAAGCCAATCCCACACGGGAAGATCCGCATAGTTCTGGGTGTGATGATTGTGCTGGTGATGGACGCGATGCGACTCGGGCCTCTGCACCAGCCAGCCGATCCAGCGCGGCGTGTGGATGTTCCAGTGGTAGAAATACTCCGCCACCGCTGTGAGCAACGTGTAGATCGCGGCCGCCCGAATGGAGCATCCAAGCAGCGTGTAAACGAGCAGCGAGCTGATCACCGAGTTGAGGAAGATTTCAACAGGATGCTTGTAGAAGCTCGCCAACAACTCGATGCGGCTCGGCGAATGATGGAGCTGATGGCAGAGCCGCCAGAAGAACTTCGATTCATGCCGCAGGCGATGCCACCAGTAGTAAACGAAGGTGGAGAGGAAATAGGCCACCAGGGCGGAGGGAACGTCACCCATCCATCGACCCAGATGGATCAGGGAAACCGCTGCGCACCAACGGTCCCAGGTCAGGCCCGCGAGCAGCACGAGGCCGAGCTGCGCCGCGTTGACAAAGGCGATCCGCCACCACCAGCCGCGCACATCCGGCAGCGATTGGCCGGGCCAGACCCGCTCGATCACCAGCATGAGCACGGTAATGACGATGAGGAGGATGGGGATCACGCTCGGAGTTCTAGCCCGATTTGATTTATCCTCGTGAGTCGAAAGAAATTGCCAAATCATCGACAAAATCAATGATCTTGGAATGCCACAATTCCCACCGAACCTCCACCATTTGGAGCTGTTTTACCACGTCGTGAAATCGGGTGGCATCACGGCCGCGACGCGTTCGATGCCCTACGGCATCCAGCAGCCGGCGGTCAGCGGGCAGATCTCCACGCTGGAATCGGAACTCGGCGTGAGGCTCTTCCAGCGACGACCGTTCACGACGACTCCTGCGGGTCAGGAGCTGTACGACTTCATCGCGCCGTTCTTCGGGAGGCTCCCGGAGATCGCCGAACGGATTTCTGGAAAGGCCTCCAAGCATCTGCGTCTGGCGGCTCCCGCGCTGGTGATCCGGGATCATCTGCCAGCGGTCATTTCCTCCGTGCGAAAGCGGCAGCCCGATCTGGAACTCACGCTGGTGGAAGCGAGCGAGCGCAAGGTCTTTGAGCTGCTTGAACGCGAGGAGGTCGATTTGGCGATTTCCGAGCTGGAGGGATCGGCTCCGTCCGGCGTGAACAATGAGATATTGATTTCGCTGCCGCTGGTCCTGCTTCTGCCACCCGGGCTCGCATCACCCAAAGCCGACATCCGTGCGTTGGCTGGAAAGCATCCGCTGATCCGTCCGGCATCCGATTCCACCGTGGCGCGGCTGTTCGCGAAGGGTCTGGCAAAGCTTGGCCTCACCTGGCCGTCTCGCATGGAAGTGAGCGACATCGAACTTGTAAACGCTTACGTGGCTCAGGGGTTCGGGCTGGGCGTCAGTGTTCGGGTTCCGGGCATGAAATTTCCCAAGGGCGTCAAAGTCCTCGATCTGCCGGATTTCCCGAAACTCGTCATCGCAGGCTTGTGGCGCGGGAAACTTCATCCTCTCGCTGCCGAAGTGCTCGGCGGACTGCGCAAGCTGGCGAAGAACTGAGTCCTCAGGATTTTCTGATTCCCTCATCCCCCGGGGTGGCTACACCCTGCGGCGCGGACTGGTCCGCATGTTTCTACTTCGCAACCCCGCTACGCCCATGTGGAAAGGCCGCTTCGCCCAAGATACCTCCTCGCTCGTCCAGCAATTCGGTGAGTCGATCTCCTACGACTGGCGCTTGTTCCCGCACGACATCGCTGGATCGATCGCCCATGCCCGCGCGCAGAAGAACGCCGGGCTGCTGACGGAGGAGGAATTCAGCGCCATCGAAAGCGGGCTGCTCGGGATCAAGGCCGACATCGAGGCCGGGAAATTCGAGTTCAAGACCTCGCTGGAGGACATCCACATGAACATCGAGGCCGAACTGACGAAGCGCATCGGTCCCGCTGGCGCGAAACTCCACACCGCCCGTTCTCGAAACGACCAGGTCGCGACCGACACCCGTCTTTACTCGCGCCACGAGGCCGGCGAGCTGATCAGCGCCCTTTCCCAGCTCCAAGCCGCACTCGTCTGTCAGGCGGAAACGCACGCCGCCACCGTGGTGCCGGGCTACACCCACCTCCAGCGCGGCCAACCGGTGACCGTGGGCCACCACCTGCTGGCCTACGTCGAGATGCTGGAGCGCGACAAGTCCCGCCTAGCCGATGCCGCCAAGCGCCTCAACATTTCCCCGCTCGGTTCCGGGGCCCTGGCGGGCTCGACCATCAACCTCGACCGTCGCGCCATCGCCGCCGAGCTCGGCTTTGACGGCGTGACGACCAACTCGATGGATGCCATCGCCGATCGCGACTACATCGCCGAGATCCTCTTCGCCGTTTCGCTCTGCGGCATCCACCTTTCGCGCCTCAGCGAGGACCTGATCCTGTGGTGCTCGGCGGAGTTCGGCTTCGTGACGCTTTCCGACGCCCACACCACCGGCTCGTCGCTGATGCCCCAGAAGAAGAACCCGGACGTCTGCGAACTGACCCGCGGCAAGACCGGTCGCCTCGTCGGCAATCTGATGAACCTCCTCGTCGCGGTGAAAGGTTTGCCACTGACCTACAATCGCGACCTCCAGGAGGACAAGCCGCCGCTGTTCGATTCGATCGACACCTTGAAGATGATCCTCGCGGTGAACACCGAGATGATCGCCGCGATGGAGATCCGCATCGAGCGCTGCAAGGCTGCTGCGAGCGACCCGATGCTGCTCGCCACCGACCTGGCCGACTGGCTGGTGAAACAAGGCGTGCCGTTCCGTCATGCGCACGAGCTCGTCGGCAAGGCCGTCGCGGAGTCGGTGAAAACGGGAGTGCCGCTCGATCAACTCGACCTCACCGCGATCGATCCGGCCTACACGGCAGACGCGACTTCAGTTTTCAATCTCGAACGCGCCCTCGCCGCACGGACCAACCCTGGCGCGCCGTCGGTGGAGAACGTCAAGGCCCAGGTGGAGCGTTGGAAATAGCCTACTCGGGAGGAGCCTTCATCCGCTCGTCCGCACGACGGATCAGTTCGGCCTCGCTCAGCTTTTCCAAGTCAGGGTCGCCGAGTTCGAAGACCAGGAGCTCGCGGACATTCGTGCGCAGCTCGCCGGTGGAATTCTGATAGAGCGCAAGCGTGCCTTGGAGCTTGAGTGCGTCTGGCCGGTTGTAGAGATCATCGAGAATTTTTTCTCCCAAGGTGTCGGGCCAGAGGCTCTTCTTATCCAGAAGTGGAACCACGACCGACTTGAAGGTTTCGTCGTCGGTCAGGTTCAAGGCATGCACGAGAGCCTCCTCGCGGACGGCTTCTGAACGCTCGGGATCGGCCGCAAGTTTCCAGAGCTTGTTCGCCGCCATTTCTGGAGTCAGGGCTTCGTCCGCGAGCCACTCGTTGATTTGCTCGATATCCTGCTTTTCCGCGCTGGTGCGGCTGCGGTTTCCAGGGCTTTTCTGATCCGGTTGTCTCGTTGGAGGAACATTGCGACTTCGGGTTTGCGCAGTTGTTTCCGGCAATTTCGAACCGGGTGACGGGGTTGCCCTTCCCACGTTCTGCCAGATGAGGATTCCGGAAGCAGACAGCAACAGGACTCCAACAAGAGGAAGAACGTAGGAACGGCGTATCATGGGTTACTTCTCCGGGCAACCATCAGCCCAAGCAAGCCGCAAAGCAAGGTGCCCCACATCAGGCCGCCGGAACTGGTGCGTTTCAGATCGAGATCGAGCTGCATCGCGTGGCCACCGTCGACCTGCACGCTGCGGCCAAAGGTCAGCACGGTGCCGCGTTCGGGGATGGTGACATCGAGGGCGACCGGTGCCGGATCGGCCGCGAGCTGCTGGGTGACGATGCGGTTGGCGATGGCCTTGAGCGCGGTGTTTTCATCGGCGGTGTTGCCTTCCATGAGCCGGTCAAACTGGGTCGGATCGTAGTTGGTGTTGCCCTGGAGCAGCGGGTTCTCATTGGCCGCCCTTTCGAGCTGGCCGTTGAAGACCTGCGAGGCATCGCCACGGTTGTCGAGATACAGCTTCTGGCGGCGGGTGTTGAGGCCGAGCACCGCTTGCTGGGTTTTCAACTGCCGCTGCTGCACCCGCGCATCCTCGTTCGAGGCGGCATCGAGCGCGTTGGACTTCGCCGCCTTGCTGAGCGCCTGGCTGGCCTTGTCCTGCTCACCGCTGGCGAGCCACTTGTTCGCCTGATCGAGCAGGGCAACCGCATCCTTGGCGTCCGACTGCTTTTTCCGACGGACAAACGACTGGTAATCCTCCAAGCGAAAACTTCCGGCCGAGGTCTCTTCCTTGAGGTCGAGATCCCCTTCATGACCGGCGAGCTGCCAGCCTTCCGGAACCAGCACGCGCCAGGTCAGGTTTTCCAGCGGCACATCCAGCGCCGGACCTTCCAGCTTCAAGCCCTTTCCAGATCCCGCCGAATAAACGAAACGCACCGAGGCCGGACGATCGCCCTCAGGTGCCGGGAAAACATGGAACAACCAGGCATCCCCTTCGCGGACCAGCGAGACGCCTTCATCATTCACCAGAACATTGAAGAGCGAGGAGTCCTTCGGAAGTCGCAAACGCAGCGTGCCTTTCTCGACGACCTGCACCTTGAGATCGACGGCGGTCAGCGCATCGCCATCGGGTGAAAGCAAGGTCGTCAACGCCCCGGACGCCACGCGGAGCTTGAGCGCGTTCGCGAGGTTGTGGCGTTTCACATCGAGCGAAAGAGGTGCCTCTGCTTCGGCGACCTTGAAGACGAGACCCGAAGCCAGTGAGCCGGAAAGCTGCGGGATCGACGCCTGGACCACCGCCCAGTCGGTTCGCTGCCAGCCACGCGCCGGAGAGGGGGCATCGATTTCCAGACGACCACCGGCATGCACGACCACGAAATACGAGGTTTGGCGTACTTGCTCGACGACCAGCGGCTCGATGAGTTCCTTGCCGCCGCCTTTTGACTGGCTTTGGAATTCGAGATCGACCGTGGTGTCGCCCGCGATGCCGCGCTGGAAGCGGATTTCCCAGAGACCCGGAGAACCCGCCACCGGAATCAGGTCGCCCACGCCTGGGCCGCTCGCACGCACGGTGCCTGCCGCTGCTTCATCGAGCCCGGGAATGCGGACCCGCAGGGATTTCACCGCCGCG
The DNA here is from genome assembly GCA_031411755.1 of Luteolibacter sp. GTDB lineage: Bacteria > Verrucomicrobiota > Verrucomicrobiia > Verrucomicrobiales > Akkermansiaceae > Luteolibacter. Next base: position 10,467 of record JANOBS010000546.1, read on the forward strand.
TTTTCGATCCGGTAGCGGAGGGAAACGCGATGCGACATCAGTCCTTCGCGCAGTGTGACATCGTGCAGCACCTGAGCGGTCACCCAGGCATCGAGACGTTCGATCGCGAGGGCGAGCTTCCAATCGGATTGCAGCAGGCGAAACGCCAAGGCACCGGGGCGCACCGCATTGCGGGCCTGCGGCATGTCGCCGAGTTCGCGGGGATCGAGTTGGGAAACATTCGCACGCGTCACGGCGCGAATCTGGAGGCCTCGATCGGGCACCACGATCATCGTTCCCGTTTCACGCGAGGCTTCGCGCAGGGTGATGCGTGGCAGGTTCCAGGAGGCTTGAGCGCTTGGTGGAGGTCCGGCCAGGGAAAGGGCGAACTCCTGTCGACCAATCGTGCGACCGTTGAGGTGCAGCGTCACGAGGCGCTTGCCGCCTTCCTTCGCCTCGGTCCAGTGGCTGAGTGCGGCACCAGTCGCGGCTTCGATTTCGAGTCCATCGGGCACCTCCAGCACCACACGGAACACGCCGGCCCGGGTGATCGTCACGGCCAGATCGGTGGCAAGGATCATGCGATCCTCACCGAGTGAAAGCACCTGCCGCGACTCGGCCCGCATCTCGGGAGCCACTGGCGCGACTCTCACCGCGACCGAGGCTTCATCGGCTCCGTAGCGGAACACGCGCTGCACCAGGGCAAGTGCCCGGCCTTTCGCATCGGCAGGCAGCAGGCGGCTATCGAAGTCCTCAAGATTCACCACCGACAAGCCCTTCGGCGTCACCGCTTCCGGCTGCGCCTCGTCGCCGAAGGCCAGCGCGAGAAGACCAACCTCACCCGCCGAGCCATTCACACGCAGTGGAGAAAAGGTCAGATCCACCGGCAAGGCATCACTGCCGCGCTGGGTTTCGACTGTTAGAGCAAAGGCGGTCTGCTGCGCAGGCTCGATGGCCACACGCAGTTCGCGGGTCCGGGGATCGAAACGCCAGCCACCCACCGGCCCATCGGAAACCTCACCCACGGTGAAGGCATCCGGCACCTTCAACACCAGTTCACTGACGCGTCCTTGTGTCGGACGAATCGTGATCCGATGGCGGCCATTCACCACTCCGGGTCCAGGCAGGAAGAGGTTCGAGACCTCTGAGAAATACCGCACCGCCTCTGCAGCAACGTCGCGCTGACGGGGACGAACCTGAATGGTCGTCGCCGCAGCAGGCGAGAGCATCAGGACCGCGCCGCTTTCATCCTCGGGAAGACCTGTTAGATTTTCCGTGGAGGCCGCAGCCACCGAGAAAAACTCCCAGCCTTTCTCCTTCCAATGCACATTCACCTTCTGCACCGCAGCCGGTCCGGTGGGCAACGCCCAGCCGTCCTGGGGACGTGGAAGTGGCATTTCAAAGGTCGCACGACCCGTCGCCCGTCCGGCGACTTCCACCACAAGAAAATACGCATCCTTGCCTTCGAGCGGAGCCTTCACGGCGCGCAGGCCGGTGCCGGTGAAGGCTGTTAGAACCGCTGGTGGCTTGAGCAGGAGAAAGCGATCCCCAACCTCGCCTCGCACCGCCAGATCAATCTCACCCTGCAGACGCCCATCGGCGATTTTCCACTGCTGGACGATCGACTCCGCGGCACGAGTATCCGTGGCGGCTTCGACGCGGGTTGGAGCTCCCAGCCACATGCCGAGCGCCAGCAGGGCCGCAATCGGGGTGGACTTCGGCGCCCTGAGACGGCGTGCAAGTGGCACCACCAGAAAGATCAATCCGGCCAGAGCGAGCAGCACGAAGAAGAGCGGTGCACTGCCACGTTGGGCCAGCAGACCGGCGCCCAACAGCACCACTCCGAGCGCACGCAGCGGCAGGCTTTTCCGGATGAAGCTGGCCACGAAGGCCACGAGTCCGAAGACCATCGAGAACACGCCGAGCCAGACCACGTTCGCACGCCAGGGAGCCACGTTGCCGAGTTCGATCGTGACCTGCTGGCCTGGAGCCACCACCGGAGCAGCGTATTCAAGCGCCGGTTGAGTGAAGGGCACCGAACTCCAGACGCGGGCGAAGGTCAGGTAGCAGGCCCCAATCATGAGAAGGGCGGCAACGAACGCGCCGATGCGGAGGTAGCGGTTCATGCTGCCTCCGAAGATCACCGCCAACACGCCGAGCAGCGCGATCACCATCACCGGCTTCGCCACACGGGTGGAGATCCGGTCAAAGCCGCTGGCACGAAGCACCGGCTTCACCAACTCGGCCGAACCACCGTTCGGGACAAGGCGTCGGCCATCATCGCCGGTCACCGTCCATTCGCCGATCACCACCGGCGATGAAAGCACCGGCGCAGCCAGGATCGGCGACGAGGCCGTCTTCGCCTGCGATCCATAGCGCAGGGAAACCTCCACCGGCTCGTTCGGATCGGTCTTCGTCGGCAGCGGCACCAGCGTGTCATCGCCATCGAGTCGGGCATTCACCGGAGTGCCATCGACCCGCGTTTCCCAAAGCACGGTGTCGGCGGGAAGCTTCAGGCGCAGGGCCGAACGACCACGTGTTTTCACAAACAGACGGGCATCGGTCACGATCTGGCCATCGCGGGAGACCTGGCTGCCGAGCTTGAGGAAATCGACCACCTGATCGGCGGTTTCGCCGGGCTCGAACCACTTCACGTTCAGATCGATCGTGAAATCGCGGGCCGTATACTGCCAGGCAGCAAGGGTCGGCGCGCTGGTCAGCAGGCGGTATTCGGCGGGAAGCTCGTTGGCCTCCAGTTTCAATAGCGGTCCTTCACTACGGGAGACATCGTAGTTCACCTGCAGCGGGCTGACGACCTGCACGTAGCCGCGCTCGGTCTGGACATCCAGAGGCCGGACGGCTCCAGGAGAAATTACGCCGCCACGGGCGCTCATCGGTTGTTCGAAGCTCAGCAGCACCGTACCGGCACCGAGCACTGGCCTGGAAAGTGGAACGATCACCACATTGCCCTCGCGACGCCAGTCACGCCCGACACTCTGGCCGGTGACATCGATGTTGCCGATGCCTTCCGGCACGGAAATTTTCCACTCGGTGGCAGGCGCTCCGACCACGAAGTAGTTCACCAGCACGCTGCCATAAGCGGCACCGGCCTTGAGCGAATAAAGATGGAACACGTCCGCTTGCACCGATTGGCCGAGCGCCTCGATCTTCATTGAGGCCGACCACGCGGCCTCACGCAAACGGAATGCCTGCTGAAGCCCGGTCGCCTGTTTCGGGAAAAAGGTCAGCGGCACTTCGGCGAGCGCGGTGGTCTTCGCGGGAGTCACGCGGAAGCCCTGAGCAGAGACCACCCCGACAAATCCACGACGCGACTTCACGCCCGGAAATCCGAGCGAGGGAAGATCCCAAGTGCCCGCCTGCGCGGCCTGATTCTTTTCCAGACGAAGACTGATCAACTGACGGCCATCGACCGGCTGCGAGAATAGGATCTTCACGACCCGCGTGCCTTTGATCGCTGTGCTGGCGACCGTGTAGTCGGCCACTGAGGCACCCGTCACCGAGGCCACCGCGTAGTCTTCCGGCACGGACATTTCCCACTCGCGAAGAGGAGCCTCGCGGATGTCGAGTTCGAGGTCGGCGAGGATGCGGCGATCCGTCTCGGCGATTTCATAAAGCGTCACCTCGTTCACGCTGACTTCCGGCAGCACCTGATCGGCGTTGATTTCGAATGAGCGATCCGCAGCGGGAAAGCGATAGACGAAGGCCTGCCGGAGATTCTCGCCGCCTTCGATTGGAAACTGTCCGGGCGCGAGCTGCATCATGCCGACCACGCTTGTGACTTCGAGTCTAACAGAACCCTGGTTCGCGATGCGGACCCAGCCGCTGTGACGCAGCGCTCCATCGGGCGTGAAACGCATCGGCACCGCCTTCACCGGGAAACTGCCGAGCGCCGATTGGCCCTCGATGCGCAGATCCCCTTCGCCCTCGATCGGCTGGTTCAGCGTCACTTCCAGTTTGCGCGACGCGCCATCGCCGGTCACCGCCCAAGCGAGCACCTGCTGGCCCTGCACGGAAAGGATTTCACCGGGACCATCGAGCTTCACCACGATCGCACCGAGCTTGCCTTGGAGGATTCGGAAACGAAGCAGCGATGACTGACGCAGCAGACCGCTGCCGACACGGACTTCGGAAACTTCGGTGCTGGAAAAGAAGAGCGCGCCCTCGGCCTCCTCACGCGAAGTCTTCCACGCGAAGTTCACCTTGCCATTCGCCGGCAGGAATCCACGCCAGGCCTCGCCATCGCGCTGCGGCATCACCGCCAGACTGCGGTCGAATTCGACCTTCGCGCCGAGCCCATCGATCTTCAAGGGCACCACCACGCCCGGCGGCAGGGTGAAGTCGATCAGGCGCGCATCGCCCTTCTGCTTCACCGCCGCTTGAAAGGAAATCTTCACCGGAAACGAGCCCGCGCGATCCGCTACCAGCTCATGCACATAGCCCTCGCCCAACTGACGAAGTCGCACATGCCAGCCATCGCCGGACGCCTCGCCCGACAGCGCAGCCGAGCCCCGGAGCAACTCACAGACCGCACCGGCTTTGGTCGAGCGGGCCTCGCCTGTTAGAAGAAAGGCCACGCCTTCACCATTCGCGGTCGCCGTTCCGTTCAGCGTCGCATTGGTCAGCTCCAGCTCGCGCGGAGCCACGCCACCGCGTGCGACGGCAGCGATCAGAAGTGGCAGACCGGTGCCCTGGAACTTGCGGTTGTTTCCGCCTTCCACTGGCAGCAGGCCATCGGCTTGCAGGACGCGCAGGTCGACATCGTCGGCCGCATTCAGAGTCGTCACGAGCGTGAAGCCCGTCGCCTTTCCAGCACCTGGCAGGAGCAGCTCGACCTTCGAGCGGGTCTTGCGCAGATCTGCCTTCGCGGTGACCTGCCACTTCCAATCCGTCGGTCCGAGGATCGGATGCAGATCGAGGAAGCGCTTGCCATCCGGCTCGGTGCGCACCGCCCAGTCCTTCAGCCCATCACCTGTCACGGAAACAATTTCGCCGCTGCCATGGAGCGAGAGGCTCAGCGTCTCCGCCTTTCCCTGAAGAAGATGCAGCGTGAGATCCATCGTCGTGTCCGCCGATTCCAGGCCGAGCGTGGTGTTGACCGTGGCTTCCGCCGAAAAGAACAGCGGCGCAGGTGTCTGGATCTTCTCCACCGGCACCACCGCCACGCCCTGACCGATCGTCAGGTTGGCTGAGGGTTCCTGGGCGAAGGCAACGGCGAGCAAGCCGCTCATGAACAGGCAGAATGTCTTCATAGATGCAGGGGTGAAATCAGGTTCTAACCGACCTTTGAAAATCGGTGTGTAAAGGCTTCGTCAATTCGGACTGATGCAAGTTTCAACCACGAATGGACACGAATTCACACGAATGAAGACCCCGTTGAGTCGTCTGATTGATTCGTGTCCATTCGCGTCCATTCGTGGTTCAAGTTCTTCATCTTCTCATTTCAACTTCCCGATCATTTCGATCAGGTCGCCGACTTTCTTGCTGGTCGCGTAGTGGGCACGGACCTTGGCGACTTGCGGTGTGAGGGATTGAAAATCGGTGGCCTCGGCCAGCGGTCCACCGCGCAGCTTTTCGGCGGCGAGAGCGGCCAGCGAGGCGAGCTGCATCGAGGGCGGCGCCTGATCGAAGGCTGCCGCCTTCTCATCGTAGGGGATCGTCCAGGTCTGCTCGACCATCTGGCCCGTCGAGGTGTCCTTGAATCGAACGCTGGCCTCGCCGATCTCGCCCGTGCCCTGCGGCAGGGTTTCGACCTGATAGAGCGCGACGCCCGCCTCCTCCGCTGCGAGTTCGGCGGCATCGACCTTGTCGTTGCGGAAATCCTCGGTCTTCAGGCGATGCTTCTCGAAGCCGATGAGCTTGTATCGTCCGACGCGGGCCGGATTGAAATGAACCTGCACCTTCACGTTCTCCGCTGCGGGGCGGAAGGCACCGGCGAGTTGCTTGGCGAAGTTCGCGTCGGCATCCGAGGGCTGGTCGATGAGGTAGTAGCGGCCATTGCCATCGCGAGTCAGCGTTTCGAGCATGCGGTCGTTCACCCCACCCGCCCCGAGGCCGGCGGCATCGAAGGAAATGCCCTGCTGGCGGAGTGCGCGGATGCGTTCGGCGAGGTCTTCGGGCTTCGCATTGCCAAGGTTCGCCGCACCATCGGTGAGCAGGACGATGCGGTTCTGCGCAGCGGGATTCTTCTGACGAAGTGCGAGATCGCCACCGAGCTTGAGGGCTTCCTCCAGGTTCGTGCCGCCTTCGCTTGGGGTGTTGCGGACGATGTCGATGAGTTCCTTCGCTCGCTCGCCGGGCAGGCGGTCGGCCATCAGTCGAGGAGTCCGGGAAAAGCCGGCGACCGTGATCGTGTCGCCCGCTTTCAGGAGGGACGCGAGCTGGACGATGGCTTGGTTGAGTCCTTCATGTCGGTCCTCGCGCTCCATCGAACCGGAGTGATCGAGAAGGACGGTTAGATTCAGCGGCTGGCTCGCAGCACGACCGGCGGCCCCGGTGCGCATCGCGACACGGACCAGATTCCGCTGCGGCAGGATCGGATGAGCTGCCTGTTCGATGGCGCAGGCCACGGGTTCGCCGGGAGCGGGAGTGGGATCGCCGTAGTCGAAGGCATTGTAGAATTCCTCGGGCCGCACCGACTCCGGATCAGGACGCTCGCCGCGATCCAACGCCGCCTTGGCGACCTTGAACGAGGCATCGCTGACATGCAGGGAAAAGGTCGAGAACGCCTCGCCGCTGGCGGAGATTTCGTCGGTCGGGACAGGGGGTGGAGTGGGGGCGGGTTTTACCTTCGCTTCAACTTGGCTGGCTGGGGCAGAGCGCTTGCCGTCGCCAAGCGACAAAGTTCCGAGGACCGCATCTCTCGGCGCAGTCAGTTCCCAGGCTTTGTCCACCTGTTTCAAAATCTCCTGACGCGCATCTCCATCGGATTCGATACCTTTTTTGGCATTTTCCGCGTAGGCGTTCGTGCCACGAAGGGGGTTCTCGAACATGGAAGTCGGCGAAGAAGCGGCACCATCGTTCGGCACCGACAATTCCTCGTCCTTGTCGACTTTCATGAGCAATTCAGCCCGTGATTGATCGTAGGCGGCGCGATAGTAATCGGAATTGGCCGAGGCGATCTTTTCGAGTCCGCGGCGTGCGGCCGAGTTGAAGGGATCGGTGCGGAGAGCGTTTTCGTATTCGCGCTTGGCATCATCGAACTTGCCCAGGCCCAAGTTTCCTTCAGCCATGTAGAGGCTCTTTCGAACCTTGTCCACGTCGCCGGTATGCTCGTAGGTCAGAGCGGAATTGGTTCGGATCGGGTCTTCGAGCCAGGAAAGTTCACGCCTCGCATCGGCGTTCTCGGGATCGGCACCGGGCTTGAGGACTTCTCTGAGCAAGGCCTTGGCCTCGTCGTACTTGCCGACCTTCCGGTATTGCTGCGCCAAGGCGACGTTGGCGTCGTTGAGGTGGTCGCCGTAACTCTCGCGACGATCTGCAAGTGCAGGGGCGTTGGGAACGGCTTCCAGGGCTTTCTTGTATTTCTCGGATGCCTGCTGGTAGTCGCCCTTGGTGTAGGCATCTCGCCCTTCCATGAGCAGACGATCACCTTCGGTGACCGCCTCCTGGCGACGAGGGATTTCACGCTGAGCCAATCCCAAGTGCGAGTGTGCGATTCCCTCTTCAGGTGAGTTTTTCCCGTCTATCGCTGCGTCTTCGGAGGTCTTTTTCGGAGACTCGGGGTCGCTAAATACAATGCTGTCAGAAAGCATTTTCTCCTTCGCGGCCTCGGATTTCGTTGGCTCCGCTGGGGCAGGTGCGACAGGTGCCGGCTTGGCGGTTGGCATGGCTGGCTTGAGTGACTGGAACTCGGCGATTCCGCCGGATGGCTCGCCGGGCTTGTCGGCCGGTGGACCAGCGGGTGACTGGCCGCTGCTGCGATCGGTATTGTTGAGCACCGCGTCGATGCTGTTGCGACTGATGCCCTCGTCCCCACTACGCAATCCACCGGGCAAAGCGGAGCCGACCTCCAGTCCGTAGCCGGTTGGAGACTTGTCGCCCTTGGCGTCGGAAGGATCGATCTCAAGGACAGCGCCTCTGTTCTTCGTGGTGAACGCGCTCTCGAGCCCGAGTACGCCTGCGCTTGTTTGCGTGCCACCTGTGTAGGTAGCGGTTCCGCCGAGTTGCAGGGTGCCGGTTCCATTCTTTGCGAGTCCGGGTGGGGTGGACTTCTTTTCTTCCGGCATGGCACCACCGAAGCCGCCGCCTGCTGCTTCTCCGGTGGGTGAAATGGGAACCTCACGACGAATCACTCGGTCCCTCGAAGCGGGCTCGCCCTCGATTTCGACGCGCCTGCCATCGCGGTCATCATTTGCCGCCAGTCCGCTGCCAGACCCAGCGCCAAAACCGCTGCCGCTGCCGCCACTCAAATTACCGCCACCGGCACCGCCGTTGCCGAACGAACTGAGGGAAGAGATTTCACCAAAGTTCTCTCCGGGATCGGGGATGGCAAAGTTGGACACCCCTCCCTCGGCGAAGACTCTTTTGCGGTTAGCCGCTCCGGGCTTTGGCTCATAGACGGGCCTGCTCGCGGTGAGCTTTGCCTGTTCCGCAGGCGCCGAGGCGAAAGGGTCCGCATCGCCATCGACTGCCCCGCCATCAGCCGCGAACAGATCTGCCGTTCTTTCGAGAACCTTGCCACTGAATGCCACGCTGTTCGGCAGTTCCGGTGGCTCGTATTCGGCCGGGTATTTGAACTCGCGAATGATTTCCATCTGCGGCTTCGTGGCCGCGGCGAGGGAATCGGTGTCGGCGACGGCTTGGGCGGCCTTGGTCTTGTAGGAAAAGCCTCCCTCTGCAGCTTGCAGGTTCTGCTTCTGGCCTGCCTGGGGGTCTTTTTCAACGAGGCTCCGGGATGATTCAACCTGCCTGGCGACTGGAGATTCGGGGGGAACCACGAAGCGCGAGCCAGCAACGATTTCGACGCCACCCACACCGGCGCTTCCCATGCCACCGCCACTTGGCATGAAATCCACGGATTTCTCGTTCACCGCGAGAATCGACGAGGATTTCGTGGCATCGAATCCGAAGCGATAAAGCATTCCGAACATCACGCAGGCGGCGGCTGTTAGAATCGTCTTGAGCAGCCAGCGGGTGGAGACCTTTTCCGGCTGGAGAACCGGAATGGTGGTCTGCGGTGCGCTTTCACCGAAGAGCTCCTCGATCTTCACGCGCTTTTCCGGCGGGAGTTTCCAAGCCTCATCGGCCTCGGCGGATTCGGCCTCGCTGAGGAGGCCGTGGAGGGCGCGCATGCGGCGGCGGAAGACGAGCAGCTCGGGGCGCTCGTCGCAAAGGCGTTCCAGTTCCCCGGCCTCAAAGGCGGTGGCCTCGCCGAGGACCCACGCGACGATCCGCGCCTCAAGCGAGGCATCGCCGACGGGCTGTAGCGGTGGATGGTCATTCATAAGAAAAGTGGAAAGTTGAAAGTGGAAAGTGGAAATCCCGGAGGTCTCAGCCTTCAGCGGATTCGACGCCCATGCGTCTGAGGGAATCGGCGAGGCCCTTGAGAAGGTGGTGGAGCTTGTAGCCGATGTTTCCGGCAGTGAGGCCGGTGTGTTCGGCGATCTGGTCGTATTTGAGGCCGTCGTGGTACTTCATTTCCAGGAGGCGTCGGTCTTCATCGCGGAGTTCTGAAATGAGGAGTCGGAGGGTGCCGGAGGCTTCGAGTCGGCCAAGGTCCTGCTCGGGGGTGGGGCTGGCGCTTTCCCACTCGCGGGAGTCGTCGAGCGGGGATTCGTGGCGGCGTTTCCGGAGGTGGTTGAGGGCGAGGTTCCGCAGGCAGCGGTAGAGCCAGGGGCGGGGTTGCTGGACATCGGCCCAGTGCTGGTGGAGGCGGAGGAAACTTTCCTGCACGAGGTCCTCGGCGGTTTCCCGAATCCCGGTGAGGCCGTGGGCGAAGCGGAGGAGCGGACTCTCCTCAGCCTCGAAGACCTGCCGGAATGTGGGTTTTTCCTCCATGATGGATCGGATCGGCACGACGGCGGACCTGGGCAGGTCAGTCGGGGCTGGGTGGATGGATCTCCGGGGTTCCATGGACGGAAGAGGGCACGCTCATGCTTCGTTACAGGCTAAGACCCTCCTGGGAGAGGTTTCTTGGAAAAAAGGGCGAAGTTTTTTCCCGGCGGCGATTTTCTACTCGGTCCATCGGTGGTGCCACACCCGAGATCTGCCCTTGCGGGCGGGGCGCGACCGACCTTGAATGCCCCCGCCTCCTGCCATGTTCGTCCTCAAGAAACTCTTCCAACTCCGGGATCACGCCAATTCCGACGCGGAGAAGCCGTTTCTGGAGCATCTGGAAGATCTGCGGATCACGATCACGAAGATCGTGGTGACGCTGGTGATCTCGATGACGGTCTGTTTCACGTTTCAGGACAAGCTGATGAACGTCCTCAAGCGCCCTGTGGAGCGGGTCTGGTACCTGCACCAGCAGTCCCTTCTGCCGGAGGACGCCAAAGTCACCCGGCCTCTGACGGTGGAGATCTGGGAAAGCGCCAAGAAGCTGGAGCGCGCCGCCGCGCCGCTGACCGAAGCTGAACGGGCCCTGCTGTTTCAGGCAATCGGAGACGAAACCATCGTCCACTACTCAAAATCGGCGGCACTCCTCCGCAGCGTTCTGACCCTGGAGGAGAAGAAGCGGGAAGGCTATGTCGCGAACCTGCCGGTGAATGATGAGATCAAGCGCGAGCTGCGGGCGCTGCTGGAAACGAAGGCGAATCCCGAGCTCAGCGCGATGAGCGATGCCCAGCGCATGTCGGCACTGAAGCCCACGGAAACCTTCATGCTTTCCATGAGCCTGTCGTTCTTCGCGGGCATCGTGGTGGCGTTCCCGCTGCTGCTGTATTTCATCCTCCAATTCATCCTGCCTGGTCTGCATGGACATGAGCGACGGGTGCTCTGGCCCGCGTTGGCGATCGGCTTCGGCCTGTTCCTCGGGGGCGTGCTGTTCGCCTACTACCTGGTGCTGCCACGGGCGCTGGTGTTCTTCTTCGAATGGGGAAATGACATGGGCATTTCCAATGATTGGCGGATCGGAGAATACATTTCCTTCGCCACCCAGTTCACCTTGCTGTTCGGCGCGTCCTTTGAACTGCCGGTGGTGGTGATGGTCCTCGTGAAGCTTGGTCTGCTGGGTTACGAGACGATGAAACGGACCCGCACCTACGCGATCGTCGCCATCTTCGTCATCGCGGCCGTCCTCACTCCGACGCCGGACATTTTCACCCAGTGCCTGATGGCCTGCCCGATGATCGTGCTTTACGAGGCCTGCATCTGGCTGGCCTGGTGGGACGGGAAAAAGCGCGCCAAGGAGGAGGAGGCCGAGGCCAAGGAAGAAGCCGCACGCGCCAGAGAGCGGATGGAACGCATGCTTCTGGAGCACGAGGATCTCGATCCCTACAGCACCGAGGGCGACGAGCATGATGGCATGCATGATGATTATCACGATCATCACCATCATCATGACCACGACGAACCCCATGATGCGGAAGTCGCAGGCGATCACGATGAGCCACCGGTGGAATACGATCCTGAACTGAAGCCAAAGGACGACGACACGCCGAAAGACTGATCCCCGAACGGGTGAACGGTTCCGCTTGGCTCCGCTCGGGGAAATCTGATTTCCTCGGGCATGTTCCTAGGGATCGATTCCTCCACGCAGTCACTCACCGGCCTCCTCATTGATCCGGCCACCGGCCAGATCGTCCAGCAGACCTCAGTCAATTTCGGCTCCGAACTTCCGCAGTTCGGCTCGCCCAGCGGCTTCATTCCCGGAGCAAAGGACGGCGAGGTCCACGGCGATCCCCGGATGTGGCTGGAGGCGCTCGACCTGATGCTGGGTCGGCTTTCCGCCGCGGCGGATCTTTCCAAGGTGGTGGCCATCGCTGGCTCCGGCCAGCAGCACGGCTCGGTTTACCTGGATGCCAGCTTTACCGAACGCCTCGCTTCGCTCGATGCCTCGGGCACGCTTTCCGGCCAGCTCTCCCCCGCCTTTTCCCGCGCGACCTCGCCGATCTGGATGGACACCTCCACCGGAGCCGAATGCGCGGAAATCACCGCCTCGGCGGGTGGCGATGAGGTGATCCGGAAAATTTCCGGCTCGGCCGCGATCGAGCGCTTCACCGGCCCACAGATCCGCCGCTTCTTCAAGACCGATCCTGAAGGCTACGCCCGCACCGCCCGGGTGCACCTGATCAGCTCGTTCCTGGCCTCGGTGCTCGCCGGGAAGGACGCCTCCATCGATCCGGGCGACGGCTCCGGCATGAACCTGATGGACCTTGCCAGCTCCGATTGGTCTGACCTGCTGCTCGACGCCACTGCGCCGGGACTCCGCGCGAAACTGCCCGCCGTCGCTCCTACGCAGACGATCACCGGGGCCATCGCCCCTTATTTCTCGAAGTACGGCTTTTCCAGTAGCTGCAAGGTCGCGCGCTTCACCGGCGACAACCCGGCCTCGCTGGTCGGGATGGGGGCCACCGCTCCGGGAAACATCGTCATCTCACTCGGCACCTCCGACACCTTCTTCGCGGCGATGGAAGGACCGAAGACCGATCCGGCTGGCTTCGGCCACGTGTTCGGAAATCCAGCCGGCGGCTTCATGTCGCTGATTTGTTTCCGCAATGGTTCGCTCGCCCGCGAGGCACTGCGTGACGAGCTCGGCGTCGATTGGTCCGCCTTCGATGTCGCCGGCCTGGCCCTCACCGCTCCCGGCAACGGAGGCAACCGCATGCTGCCGTTCTTCGGGCCTGAAATCACGCCGCGTGGCGACTTCGATGGCCCGGTTCGGCAGGGCGACGCGGAGTTCGAGGCCGGTGGCAATGCCCCCGCCCAGATCCGTGCCCTGCTGGAAGGCCAGTTCCTCAACATGCGCCTCCACTCGCAGTGGATCGGCGTGAAGGCCGACCGCATCCGTCTAACAGGTGGCGCTTCCCAGAACAACGGCATCGCCCGTCTGGTGGCCGACATTTTCCAGGCTCCGGTCGAGCGTCTCGCCATCGGCAACTCCGCCGCGCTCGGTGCCGCTCTGATCGCCGCTGCGGCTGCCGGAGAGGATCTTGCGAAACTCCAGGCCGTCTTCTGCACCACGGCGGAGGATTCCAGGATCGAGCCTAACAGCTCCACGGCTGCCGTTTACGACGCGGCTCTCGTTTCCTATCAGGAGCTGCTCAAGTCGAATCCCCATCTGATTTCGTAACGGCATTTCCAACGACTCACCCCATGCTTGTCCCACCCCCGGCGACAAGCTGTTGGGGTCATGAAACACGACCTCACAGAAATCGCCTTCATCCTCGACCGCTCGGGCTCCATGGGCTCGATGGTCGAGGCCGCCATCAGCGGATTCAACCGCCTACTCAAGGACCAGCAAGCCGCTCCGGGCGAGGCGCGCTTCTCGCTGGTCCTCTTCGACGATCAATACGAGGTCCCCTGCGCCTCGCTGCCGATCTCCAAAGTCCGGCCGCTCGATACCCGGACCTTTGTCCCACGCGGCTCAACTGCCCTGCTTGATGCCATCGGTCGCACGCTCGATGATCTTGGCAAACGTCTCGCCGCCACCGCTGAAGCCCGCCGTCCCGGCACAGTCATCATCGCCATTCTGACCGACGGCTACGAGAACGCCTCCATCCGCGAGACCTGGGAAACCATTTCACAAAAGATCCGTCACCAGCAGGAAATCTACGCCTGGCAGTTCCTCTTCCTCGCCGCGAATGTCGATGCCATCGCGACGGCAGGACGGATGAGCATTCCGATGAAGGACGCCGCGTGTTTCGTCGCCGAGCCTAAATCCCTGGCCGCCACCAAGGACGCGATCTCGCGGAAAATGCGTGCCTCGCGCGCCGTCCGTGCTGGCAACGCCAGCCTCGCCGAAACCCTCTGCGCGGAAGCTAACCTCGGCGACGTCGTCCGTGAGGAGGAGCGCAAGCGCGGCCGCTGACCCCCTTCCCTGCGTCGCGGACGCGCGCGGTCGGACGGGTGTCCGTCCGGTGCTCATGACCCCGCGGCGCAGGGATCTCTTTTCACACCGCCCACAACATCTTCACCGCCTGCCAGGCGGCGGCGACGTGGTGGACGCGGAAAATTTGCGCGCCGCGTGACATCGAGGCGGCGATGCAGGCGACCGTTCCGGCATCGCGATCGGTCGGGTCTGTTAGATCGAGCACCTCGCCGATCACCGTCTTTCTCGAAACCGGAACCAGCAGCGGGCGGTCGAAACGCTGGAGACGGTCGAGAAAACGATAGACGGTTAGGTTGTCGTCACGCTGCTTCGCGAAATCGATGCCCGGATCGAGGACGACCCGCTCCCTTGAAAGTCCGGCTTGATCGCAGAGCGCCAGTTTCTCCTCGAAAAAGGCCTCCATCGAGCCCATCACGTCCGCCCATTGCTGATGGACGTGCGGGATCTTCGGCTCGCCGACGCTGTGCATGACGAGCAGTGAGCATCCGGACGCCGCGCAGAGTCGGGCATTGCGGTCGTCGGGCAGGCCGCCCATGTCGTTGATGAACTCGACCTGCTGATCCCCGATCAACTGCGCCACCACCTCCGGTCGCCAGGTGTTCAGGGAAAGCACCGGCGGCCAGACCTGTTCGGCGTCCCTGGGTGTCGCGGTCTCGATCACCTCGTTCCATCGATCCAGAAATCCCCGGAAGCGACGCACCTCCTCCTCCACGCTCACTGCCGCGCGATTGGTGCGGGCGCTTTCCGCCCCGACGTCGATGATGTCCGCCCCGGCCTCCGCCTGGGAACGGGCGATGGCGATCGCGTCGTCGATCACGAGCGTGCCGTCGCCGGAAAACGAGTCGTCGTTCACGTTCACGATCCCAGCGATCAGCGGTCGGCGCGGAAAGGAGATCGATCGGTCGCGGAGTTGCCAGTTCACGGCCGCGATGGTGGAAGGCCCGCAAGAATCGACAAGCTTTCCATTTGCCGTCCCCCGCAAGCTGGGTAGGTTCGCGTTTGATGAACTCCGATCTCAACCGCCGCCATTTCGTGAAACTGGGAACCCTCGCCGTGGCCGCCGCCGCGATCACTCCCGGCCGCGCCGCTGCCGCGACCCCTGCCGAGCTTCCGAAGCTGCCCTATGGCTTCGATGCCCTGGAGCCGCACATCGACAAGATGACGATGGAGATCCATCACGGCAAACATCACGCCGCCTACATCGCGAAGCTCAACGAGGCCCTCGCCAAGGCCCCGGAACTCGCCGCGAAGCCGCTCGACGAAGTGCTCGGCAGCCTGCCATCGGTCGCCGACGAAGCCCTGCGCACCGCCCTGCGCAACCAAGGCGGCGGCCACTGGAACCACTCGATGTTCTGGGAAAGCCTCGCTTCCGCCGACAAGTCCGGAAAGCCCTCTGAAAAGCTCGCCGCCGCCATCACCAGCGCCTTCGGGGGCATGGACGAATTCAAGAAGGCTTTCGGCGAAGCCGCCACCAAGCGTTTCGGCTCCGGTTGGGCCTGGTTGATCGTCAAGGACAGCAAACTCAAGATCGCCAGCACCGCCAACCAGGACAACCCGGCGATGAAAGGCATCGTGCCCGACGCCGACTTCGGCACCCCGATCCTCGGCCTCGATGTCTGGGAACACGCCTACTACCTCCACTACCAGAACCGCCGCCCGGATTACATCGGAGGGTTCTGGAACGTGGTGAACTGGGAAAAGGTTTCGGAGCGGTTCGGGAAGGCTTTGTGAGGACGCCTTGGAGTGCGGTGGGAAGTGAAACGCCACACCGCCTTCAGATGCCAATCCGATTCACGCATTCCAAACGGCATCCAAATCGTCTCGAATCCAGCCGGTCATTGAGTTCGCTTGGAAGAGACGATCTGTGAATTCAATGACGGATGCGCATCAACACCGCATGCCAAAGCGGTGTGGCACTGCGTTTCCCACCGCACGCCAAGGATTTTTGTGACAGTCCGCCGGATTTCTCCGTAGTCTGTGGAATGACCCTCAAATTCCTTCCTTTGGTCGCGCTGGTCGCAGCGACGGTGGCACAGGCCGATCAGGCTTCGGAGATGGCCGACAAGGCCAAGGCCTTCATCGGCCTGTTGACGCCGGAACAGAAGGCCAAGGCCCTGTTTCCCTTCGATTCCCCGGAGCGCGACAACTGGGCCTTCATCCCGCAGCCCCGCAAGGGCCTGCCTTTGATGGAAATGACCGAGGAGGAGAAAAAGGCCGGGATCGGGCTGCTGGAAGCCGGGCTCAGTGAGAAGGGAGCTCTCAAGGCAGAGACGATCATGTCGCTGGAGGCGGTGCTGGCCGCGCTGGAGAACGATCCGGTGAAGCGCAACCCGGAGAAGTATTTCGTCAGCATCTTCGGCGAGCCCGGAAATTCGAAGGGCTGGAGCTGGCGCTTCGAGGGCCACCATCTTTCGATCAACCTAACACTGGCCGAGGGCAAACTGGCTGCGACGCCGTCATTCATGGGCACGAATCCGGGCGAGGTCCGCGAGGGTCCGAAGAAGGGCACCCGCGTGCTGGCCGCCGAGGAGGACCTGGCGCGCGCGCTGGCAACGACGCTGGCCGAGGCTGGAAAGCCGGTCGTTTACACCGACAAACCGCCGGGTGAGATCCATGATGTCGGCGGTCCAGGCCATCAACGTCGGCGTGAGGAAGTCGCCGGCCGGCACCGCGAAGAAGATGAAGCCCAGCG
>JANOBS010000547.1:0-14739 GCA_031411755.1 Luteolibacter sp.
CGACCACAGGGTCAGCTGCGCCACGATCGAGCCAGAGGGCAGGAACTGAAGCTGTTTCCAGAAAACCGGCAGGACGCCCCACAGGAAAAACGCCGCCAGTGCGGCCAAAACTCCTGAACGGGTGCGATCCACGCGCGCAGCAAAGGGGCTTTCCGAGGATGCTGCAATTTTCGAATTCCAACTTTCCGCTTTCCACTTTCCACTTTCGACTTTCCCCTCTCCCTGTGTCCCGTCTCTCGATCCCCCAGTACGCCATGGCCCTCGCCCACGTGGCCAGCCTTCGCTCGGAAGACCCCTACCGGAAAGTCGGGGCTGCGGCGCTGGATTTTGACAACCGTGTGATCGGCACCGCCTACAACGGGCTGGCTCCCGGCTTCGATCCCTCACCCGAATTCTGGGCGGATCGCGAAGGTCGGCAAAAGTTCATGCTGCACGCCGAGATCAATCTCTGCAGCCTCTTCCGCCGGGGCGAGGCGAAGCTGGTGGCCACCACCACCATGCCCTGCACCGCCTGCATGCAGACCCTCTGCGCTTACGGCATCAAGGAAATCTATTACCAGCACGTCTACCACGCCTCCGACGCCCCGGAGATCGCCGCGCTCTACGGGGTGAAACTGGTGCAGGTCTCCGAGTTTCCGATGATGGCGGAGTGAAGGTTTTGACTCGGCCTCTCCAAAGGCACGCTCTGAATGCCTGTCAGGAAACTCAGCCTGGTTCGCTTATGGTTTTGGTAGCTTCACCGACTCCAGACTCTTCCTGAGCGCAGCCTCGTATTTAGGAAAATCTTCCTTGGTCGAATTAAAGTTGAAAACGAGCATCTTGCCTTTGTATCCCGTTATGAGCATAATGTTGTATATATCTGTATCGACTGCATTCGATGTCATCTCCATCAGGAGCCACTTCTGTCCTGAATGCTCGATGATTTCGTTCTTTTTCCACGCGATGCCTGGGATCATGCGCTCAAAAAGCTTCGTAAATGATTTCTGAACCTCGGGTAGCGCTTCCTGAGGGATGTTGTTCGGCTTCATATCATATGCCACTGTAGTCGATCCAGTTGGTGTTCCGACCGCGAAGGCAGGGGCTCGATTCGTCGGCCACTTGGTAGCGATGATCTCCTTACTTAAATGCTTGAAATCCTCAGGAGCATCGAATGTGACTTCCGTGTCTGCGACCTTAATTGGATCGGCGGACAGAGTGGGCAGCGAGACGAAAAACGCGGCAATCAAGAGAGGTATTTTCATAATTTTAGAGACAACAGTAGATTTCATTTCCGCGCAAGCTGCGGGAATATCAGTCTTTTGGCGAGCTGCTTTCTGGGCTTGAGACCGGACGATCCTGAAGCAGAGGAACTTCGGGCAGAACCACAGATCCTTGATCATTCACCAAGGCTGGTGGCCAAGGTTGGTCGGCACTGCTGCAACAATCCTGATTTCCGTTCGCCTTGCGGCTTTTTCGTGACCGGACAAGAGGAATAAAACCAGCGATGAACCTCCCCAGCCAGTCATGCGAGGTTGTTTCTCCACCGGATCCGTGCTCTCTATCCCGTCATGAGTTTCCCCGGTGCCAACTGGTTTCCGCGCGCCAGCCTCGCCGCCCTGGTAACCGTCCTGCCGATCCAGGCTGCGATGACGAACCGGTGGTCGTTCAACCAGGCCGCAGCCGCCACTCCGAATGGCACCAGCTTCTCCGATTCGATCTCGGGCACTGTCGCCGTCGTCCGGGGAAAAGGCGCGACCTTGAATGGATCGGCCCTCGTCCTTCCCGGCACCACCACCGGAAAATTCAACGACACCAGCATCTCCGCCTACCTCAACCTGCCGAACGGCCTGATCTCCTCGAAGACGAATCTGACGGTCGAGATCTGGGCCACGCCGACCGCTGCACGGGCCTGGCAGAGGTTGTTCGATTTCGGAAACGCCGCCACCGGCGATGGCCTCGGAGGACCCGGCGAATGGACCGGCTCCACCGCGCCGGGCACCACCGCATCGAGCGACAATCTCAGCCTCGCGGTGCAGAGCGGCTCGCTTTTCACCAATCCTCCACTGGCCGAAGCCCGGCTCGATGGCGGCACGAAATACCAGATCGCCTCCACGCTCACCACCGTCGCCAACACCCGCTACCACTACGTCCTGACCTTCGCGGATGGCCTTGGTGCGTTCGGCAGCAGTGGCGGCCAGATGGCCTGGTATCGGAATGGCGTGCAGGTCGGCACCCGCGATGTGCCTTTCCACCTCGCCAGCCTCCAGGACGTCAACAACTGGCTCGGCCGCTCGCAGGTCAGCACCGAGCGACTGGCGAAGATCAACTACGATGAAGTTCGTATTTACGACCACGTGCTCACCCCTACACAGGTCGTCGCCAACAACACCGCAGGCCCGGATTTGATTCTGACTCCGCCGGTGGTGCAGCCTGATGCCACGACCCTTCATCGAGGGCAAAAGATCCGTATTTCCGTGCTGGCGAACGACACGGGAAACCTCGATGCCGCCAGCGTCACCCTCGTCCAGGCACCCGCGCATGGCAGCGCAACGATCGAACCCGCCGGAACCATCGTCTACCAGCACGATGGCAGCCCCGCGTCCTCCGACGCCTTCACCTATCGCGTCAGCGGCAACGGCGGTGTCTCCTCTCCCGCCGCCGTCACACTCACGCTGGCAGCAAACCTCCGGATCCCGAATGCGTCCCTCAACGTTCCTTCCACGCCGCCGTCGACCGTCCTGAGCCTCACCCCGGCCTTCGGGTCGTTGACCTTTTCCGAGCCGGTCTGCCTCGCCTCGCCTCCGGGAAACACCAAACAGCTCTTTGTCTGCGAAAAGGGCGGCACGCTGAAGGTCATCCCCGATGTCACCGCCTCCTCACCTACGGCATCCGCCGTACTGACACCTTCGAACGTCACCTCCGACGGAGAACAAGGCCTGCTCGGACTGGCCTTCCATCCTTCGTATGCGACGAATGGCTACTTCTACGTCTTCTATTCGGTGACCCAGAGCGTCACCTCCTACCAGCGGGTGTCGCGCTTCACGATGAGCAATCCCAGCGCCGCCGTGCCTACGGTCGTTGCGGGCTCCGAACTCATCTTGATCAACCAGTCCGACCAAGCCTCCAATCACAACGGCGGCGACCTCCATTTCGGTCCCGACGGCTACCTCTACATTTCGGTCGGTGACGAAGGCGGCGCGGACGACCAGTTCAACAACTCCCAGCGCATCAACCTCGACTTCTTTTCCGGCCTGCTGCGGATCGATGTTGACAAGAAGCCCGGCTCGCTCGCGCCGAAATCCCACGCCGCCATCCCGCTCGATGCGGGACTCGCCCGCTTCGCCATCCCGCCCGACAATCCCTTCGTCGGCGCCACGAGCTTCAACGGCAGCGCGGTTTCCGCCTCCACCCTGCGCACCGAGTTCTGGGCGGTCGGACTCAGGAATCCATGGCGCTTCTCGTTCGATTCCCAGACGGGCGAACTCTGGCTGGGCGATGTCGGCCAGAACAACTACGAGGAGGTCAACGTCATCACCAAGGGCGGCAACTACGGCTGGGCCTTCCGCGAGGGAAAGCACGCCGGGGTGAAATCCAGCCAGGCCCCCAGCGGCTTCACCTCAACCGACCCGATCTACGAATACCGACACAGCGGACAGACCTCGAATTCGAGCTTCGAGGGCAACTCAATCACCGGCGGACTCATCTATCGCGGCAGCCGCATTCCCAGCCTCCAGGGAGCCTACCTCTTCGCCGACTATGGCACCGGAAACATCTGGTCGCTGCGTCGCACCACCGGCACCCCGACCGTGCAGCGCATCCTCGGCCAAGGAGGCATCGTTGCCTTCGGAACCGATCCCTCGAACGCCGATGTCCTCATGGCCGACATCAACAGTGGCGTGATCCATCGGCTGACCACCGGAGACGAAGGCTCCTCATTTCCCGCCACCCTGAGCGAAACGGGGCTGTTCACCGACGTCGCCGACCTTTCCCCGGCTCCGGGCCTGATGCCCTATGAACCCAACGTCCCCTTCTGGAGCGACTACGCCATCAAGCGCCGCTGGATGATCATCCCGGACGGAACGAGCCGCATCACCTGGTCACGCGATGGTTCCTGGATCTTCCCCTCCGGCACCATCTGGGTGAAGCACTTCGACATGGAAATGACCCGTGGCAACCCGGCGACCAAGAAGCGTCTGGAAACACGATTGATCGTAAAAAACAGCACCGGCGTCTATGGTGTCAGCTACCGTTGGAACGACGCTCAAACCGAGGCCACGCTGGTCGCGGACGGAGGCGAGGACTTCGATCTGGCCATCACCGACAACGGTACGCCACGCACCCAGCGCTGGCACATCCCGAGCCGAGCCGAGTGCCTCGTCTGCCACACCCCGCAGGCTGGCTATGCGCTTTCTTTCAACACCCGCCAGTTGAACCGCAGCAACACGATCCATGGCTTCACCGGCAACCAGCTCGACCTCTTCAACGATTCCGGAATCTTTTCGAATGCGATCGAGCGCCCAAACATCCTGCCGCGCCATCTTCGTTCCGATGAAACCACCTACCCCGTCGAGGCCCGCGTGCGTTCCTACCTCGATGTGAACTGCGCCTACTGCCACAAGTCAGGCGGCACCGCGCCCACCGCTTGGGACGGTCGCGCCAGCCTCACCCTCGATCAGACCGGCCTGCTCAACGGCACCCCCGTCAGCAATGGCGGAAATGCCGCCAACAAGCTCATCGTCCCCGGCGACCTGAACCACTCGATCGTCTACAACCGCGTCGCCGTCGCGAACGGCTTCACGCGCATGCCACCGCTCGCCAGCAACGAGACCGACCCGGCAACCATCGCGCTTCTAACAGAATGGATCACGCAGTCGCTGCCCGCGCGGAAGACCTACACCCAGTGGCGTCAGGAAAAGCTCGGCTCGCTCACGACTCCAGCCAGCGAACCCGGGGCCGATCCCGATGGCGATGGCCGCAGCAACCAGCAGGAATTCCTCGCCGCCACCGATCCTCTTTCCGCCAGCAGTGTCTTTGCGGCCACACCTTCGATCGTCAACGGCCAGTTCCGGCTCAGCTTCTACGCCCCGGAAAACAAATCCATCCAGGTTGAGGCCTCCACCAACCTCAGCACCTGGACTCTGTGGGACATCCCTGGAAACGATGGGCTCCCCCAACCCGGTGGCCAGAAGAGCCTTCAAGGTCCGATGTCGGATCAAAAGAGTTTCTTCCGGCTAAGGCTGAAGGAGAACTGAGCGCCTTCATGAGGAGGGGCCAGGCTGGTCCTTGCGTCTTGAGTCTGAACTGGAGCGTCCCCTGAAGAACTGAACTGGCAAGAAGCTGCAGAGCCCTGCTTCAGCCTTCTCGTCATGGGAAAGGCACCCCATGAGCGATTGATCACTCAGGAAGGCTGTTGGCCAAGGCTGGTTCGCTTTCCGCAACAATCCTGATTTCCGCTTGCCTTGCGGGGCGGTTCGCCTGTGCTTCCAGAACGCATGTCCAAGCACGTATTTCTCAGCGAAGTCGAAGCCCTGAAAGAGGACTTCAAGGGGCGCACCAATTTCTGGCTGTGCCGCCCGGAGATCGCGGACGCGACGGACCTGCAGCTTTGCCGGGCGGTGATTCCCGCTGGAGAAGGCCATGGCTTTCATCGACACCCTGAGCTGGAGGAGATCATTTACGTGCTGTCCGGCCAGGTCGAGCAGTGGGTCGAACAGGACATGCGCCTCCTCGGACCGGGTGAGATCGCCCACATCCCTCGCGGCGTGGTGCATGCCACCTTCAACTCCAGCGCCGGGGATGCCGTGATCCTGGCCATCCTTTCCCCAGCCGCAGCGGTCGGGCCGTTTCTGGTCGATGTGAGCGCGGAGGAGCCTTGGTGCAGTCTGCGCTGAGCGATTCCCGGGACCGACGGTTACGAAAAGGGAGTTCTTGTCGCTGGGTGCATTTTGCCTAGTCTGCGCAGGTCAGAAAATTTACTGGCTTCAAACACCTCCCCAAAATCATGAAATATTCACTTCGTAACGCCCTGATGTTTTCGGCCGGGCTTGCCTGCCTGGGACTCACCACTCCCATTTCCCATGCCGAGACCAAGGAGGCAGCCGCCCCCAAGCACAAGCGCAAGGAAGGCACCCCTCCCACAGCCGTCACGCTCGTCTCAGACATGAAGAAGTCGGTGGCCTTCATCGCCAAGAGCGCGAAGGAGCACATCAGCACGAAATCCAAGGAGGCCATTCCTTTCTGGGCCGCCCTCAAGGACAGCAGCAAGGCCCTCGATCAAATGGAGGCCGGCGTGAAGGCGGGTGATGAAAGCATGATCTCCGGGCTCGACGCCCTCGGCATGAGCCTCCACCAGCTCGCCGCCTCCTGGGGTGTACTGCGCGCCTCCGATGAAGGCAGCCAGACCGGTCGCGGGGTGATCGCGCTTTCAAAGGCCTACGAGGTCTTCCTTTTCCACTACGGCCCGTCCGTCGCCCGCAAGCACCTCGGAGGCGAGGTCTCGGCCGAGGAAAAGACGCAGCTCGCCGCCGCCCGCGCGGAAGTCGCCCACCTCAAGGAGCAGTTCGTCTCGGTCAAAGGCAAGGTGAAGCCAAAGACCTACCAGG
The DNA here is from genome assembly GCA_031411755.1 of Luteolibacter sp. Lineage (GTDB taxonomy): Bacteria > Verrucomicrobiota > Verrucomicrobiia > Verrucomicrobiales > Akkermansiaceae > Luteolibacter. Next base: position 6,582 of record JANOBS010000547.1, read on the forward strand.
CGGTCTTCATCCACGACACCCTCGGCCTTTGCGAGAAGATCGAGGAAATCAAGAGCGACAGCCTCAAGGACTACTGCGCCTACATCTTCCAGTACAACCGCCTGATGTACACCGCCGTGGCCTACAACACGCTAATCGACATCTGGTATCCGGAAACTGCCAAGGAACTGGCCTCTGCACCGAAGTCAAAGAAGCGCCCGACCCTCGCCTTCGAGAAATCCTGCGGCGGCTACTACAAGGGCTGGAAATACGCCACCATCCCGGTCGCCCACTACGACGACTACTACGAGGTGACCTACTGCATCACCAGCATCACCGAGACCGAGATCAGCACCTACGAATCCTACACCGAATCTTACTCCGAGGAGTCCGCCACCGTGGAGTCCTCCGAAGAGGAGACCGTGATCAACGAGGAAGTCGAAATGGATGAGGACGACGACAGCACCTTTGCCGACGAAGTCAGCGATGGCGCGGACGACGAGGACGGCGACGGAGTCGACAACGAGGAAGACACCGACGACGACAACGACGGCTCTGCGGACGATGCCGACAATGACGACGACAACGACGGCGTCGCAGACTCCGAAGACGCTGACGAGGACGACAGCGCTGATGAAGGCGACGACGATGGCGACAGCGACGACGACGGCTCCGCCGATGACGGCGGTGGCGACGAAGAGTGATCCTCCTGACCGGCTTTAGGTCCGGCCATGATTTCCAAAAGGCGCGGGGCTCAGGCTCCGCGCCTTTTCTGTCTCCGGAAAGGACGCGCAACCACCAGCCGCCGTTTGTCTTGATGAATCGTCCGCCGCCGCCTACTTGGGGCGTCGCTTTCCGGCGATTCCCGCATCATGTCCGCTCCTGAAGTCTCCAATCCCGTGCTCGTCCGCGAAGTGGCCCGCCGCCGCTCGTTCGCGATCATTTCCCACCCGGATGCGGGCAAGACGACCCTGACCGAGAAATTCCTCCTCTACGGCGGTGCCCTCAACCTCGCAGGCAGCGTCACCGCGCGGAAGGATCAGCGCGCCACCACCTCCGACTGGATGGAGCTGGAAAAGCAGCGCGGCATTTCGATCAGCTCGACCGTCCTGCAGTTCGAATACAAGGGCTGCATGGTCAACATCCTGGACACACCCGGGCACAAGGATTTCTCGGAAGATACCTATCGCGTGCTCACCGCCGTGGACGCCGCTGTCATGGTGGTGGATGCGGGCAAGGGCATCGAGAGCCAGACGCGGAAGCTTTTCGAGGTCTGCCGTCGCCGTGGCGTGCCGATCTTCACGTTCATGAACAAACTCGACCGCCCGGCGCGTCCGCCCTTGGAGCTGGTTGATGAACTTGAGTCCGTGCTCGGCATCGCCGCCTATCCGCTGAACTGGCCGCTTGGCGACGGGCCGCGTTTCAAGGGCGTTTTCGATCGGGAAAAAGGCCAGGTCCACCTCTTCGAGCGCACCCCCGGCGGCAGCTTCCGCGCTCCGGTCGCGGTGAAGGACATCCACGATCCCGCCGTGAAGAGCGCGATGGACGAGGGCACCTACAAACAGGTCTGTGATGAGCTCGAACTCCTCGAAGGAGCCGGAGCGGAGTTCGACCTCGCCGCCGTTTCCGCCGGTGAACTCAGCCCGGTGTTCTTCGGTTCCGCCGCGAACAACTTCGGCGTGCAGCTCCTGCTCGACCGTTTCCTTGAACTCTCCCCTCCCCCCGCCGCGCGCATCAGCGGCGACCGCGTGATCGAGCCCACCTCGCCCGAGTTCTCCGCCTTCGTCTTCAAGATCCAGGCGAACATGAACCCGAAGCACCGCGACCGCGTCTCGTTCATCCGCATCGTCTCCGGGAAGTTCGAACGCGACATGACCGTCACCCACACCCGCACCGGGGAAAAGGTCCGGCTTTCGAACTCCCAGCGACTCTTCGCCCAAGAGCGGGAAACCGTCGATGATGCCTATGCTGGCGATGTCGCCGGCCTCGTCGGCAACCACGATTTCCTGATCGGCGACACACTATCCACGGATCCCTCGATTTCCTTCGACGTCATCCCACGCTTCGCACCCGAGTGCTTCTCCTATCTGCACAACCGCAGCACCGCGAAGTTCAAGCGCTTCCGTTCCGGCCTCGAGCAGATGCTCAAGGAAGGCGTCGTCACCGAGTTCACCCTGCTCGAATCCACCGGCAGCTACATCCCGCTGCTGGGCGCGGTCGGGCCTCTGCAGTTCGAGGTGCTTCAGCATCGTTTGGAAAACGAATACGGCGCAGAGACCCGGCTCGAATCCGCGCCGTGGTCGTATGCCCGCTGGATGAAACCGGAGTCCGGCGATGCCAAGGCCCTGCCCGCGCTTTCGATGGGCGTCACCCTTTCCCGGGATGTCCACGGCCACCTCGTCGCGCTGATTCCCAGCGAGTGGACCCTGAAGACCTTTTCCGACAAGAACGAGGGCTGGATCATCTCCGAGCAGCCGTTTCCACCGGGAGCGGACAGCCGCCCCTAGTCCCGTCCCTTCACGAACGCTGATCCCATGATCCCTCCGAACGAGCCTCCCGATCAGGGCCGATTTCTCGCCGCTCTTTCCGTTCAGAGCCAGTTTCACCACGCCTTCGATCACCTGCGCGGTTTGGCCTTCTTCGCCAAGGACCGCCACCTCCGGATCATCGCCTGCTGCGAGAACTTTTACCGCCGCTTCGGCTACGAGCGCGAGCAGGACATCATTGGAAAGACCGACCACGAACTCGCGCCCGCCTACCTCGTCGAGCACTTCATGGCCGATGATCTGGAGGTCATGAGGACCCGCCAGCCGAAGCTCAACATCGTCGAGGTCTTCCTCAACGACTTCGGGATCCCGGACTGGTATCTCACCAACAAGATGCCGCTCTTTGACAAGGAGGGGGAGATCGTCGGCCTCATGGGCACCACCCGTCCCTACAACAGCAGCAAGGACACCCACCACCCCGACCGCGCGGTCGAGAAGGCCCTGCGCTTCATCCAGCAGAACTACCGGAAGAACCCGACCGTCCAGGAAGTCGCGGAAACCACCGGCATCTCCCTGCGCCAGCTCCACCGCAAGTTCATGACCGCCTTCCGCGCCACGCCGAAGGACATCCTTCAGAAGCTCCGCATCCGCGCCGTCTGCGACATGTTGCTGGAGACCGACATCAGCATCGGGGAAATCGCGGAGCTACTCCATTATCGAGACCAGGCCACCCTCGGCCGCGCCTTCAAGGACGTCATGGGCCTCACCCCGCTCGACTACCGCCGCAACCGGGTCGGCTGATTTGTTGTTCGTTTCTTCTTTCCCGTGGAAGGTCCGGCCCTACTGTCGACCCCTCGTGATCATCACCCTCCGCGCCGCCTTGCCTTCCGATGAGAAGGACCTTTCCGTTCTCTACACCGAATCCCGACGCGAGACCTTCACCTGGTGCGAGCCCACGATGTTCCAGGAAGAGGATTTCGCCCGCGAAACCAAGGGCGAGCTCGTCAACGTCGCCTGCGACCGCGGCAAGGTCGTTGGCTTCGTCTCGGTCTGGGAAGTGGACGACTTTATCCACCATCTCTACGTCCACCGTGACTATCAGCGGCAAGGCGTCGGGTCGCTCCTCCTCGCCCGAGGCCTGCGCCATTGCAAGAGCGGCAAGGCCCGCCTGAAATGCCTCATCCGCAACAAGCCCGCCCGCGCGTTCTACCTCAAGGAAGGCTGGATGATCGTCGAAAACGGCCGCGACTCCCTCGGCGAGTTCCACCTGATGGAGCTGAAAACGGGATCCGCCTCGGCGTATTTGTTCTGAGGCCGGGGAGGAGATCGCCCAAACGGATGGTCTATTTCGAGTAAGGGATCGTCCCCGTGGTGGCATCCACCTTGTAGCCCCACTTGGCGATGTAGTCCGGGCCGGGGAGGAACTCGTCCTTCTGCTCGGCGAGCTTCCGTTTGAGCAGAGCTTCCTGGTCGGCCTGGAGCTTCGCGTGTTCCGGCTTGCCGACGAGGTTGTTCAACTGGAACGGATCCTTCTCGTTGTCGTAGAGCAGCCACGGACCATTCAGATCACGGACGTAGGTATAATTTGAGCCTCGGACCTCGCGATATTCCCTGCCGCCCTGGGCGCGGGTGAATTCGCCGAAGGGCGTGATGCAGCGGATGACCGTCGCGCCGCCCGAGGGATCCTGGCCACCGCGAAGGTAGCCGGTGAAATCAAAGCCCTCCACACTCTTCGGGATCGGCTTTCCGCAGAGGCCCAGAAGGGTTGGCATGAGGTCCTCACTGTTGATCGTGCCCTCGACGCGACGTGGCTGGATGCCGAGCGTCTCTGGAAAGCGGAAGAGCATCGGCACGCGCGCGGATTCCTCCCATGGCCGCTGTTTCCGCTTCTGGCCGTGGGACTCGATCATGTCGCCATGGTCGGAGGTGAAGACGACGATCGTGTTCTGATCAAGGCCGCTTTCCTTGAGTGTGGTCATCAACTCGCCCATGCAGTCATCGAGCGCGGCACAGTGTGCGTAGTAGCCAGCGAGGTCCTTGCGCGCGGCGGCACGGTCGGCTTCCGGCACGTTGTCGCGCAACACGATCTTGTCGGGCGGGTACATCGCGCGGTATTTCGCCGGCGCGGTTTCGTAGGGATTGTGCGGCGGCCCCCAGGCGAGCCAGAGCAGGAAGGGCTTTTCGGACTTGGCGTGGCTCTTGAGGTAATCCTGCGCGTCGCGGGTCTGCGCGATGGCATCATAACCATCCCAAATCAGCTTCTCCGGCCCATCCGCGTAGTAAGGCGACTTGTTGTAGTCGTGCGTGCACTCCAGGACCTTCCAGTAATCGAATCCCTGACGGCGCTCGCGCGGGATGTAGGCGCTGCGGCCATGTCCATCAATGTGCCACTTGCCGATGCAGCCGGTGTCATAGCCGCCGGCCTTGAGTTCCTTCGGCAACGTAACCGCGTCCGGATTCAACGGCACGTCGTTGATGAAAATGCCGTGCGTCTGTGGGCGCTGGCCAGTGAGCAACGTGGCCCGGGTGGGCGAGCACACCGGCATGCCCGCGACGGCCTGGGTGAAGTTGATGCTTTGTTTTTCCAATCGGTCAAGATTTGGCGTCTTCACATTCGGATCGCCCGCGAATCCGAAGGCCTGCGCCCGCCATTGGTCCGCGATGATGAAGAGGATGTTGTGCGCCTTGGCCGGAGCGGCATTGAGCGCGCCACACGCGAGGATCGTGGACACGAGGGAAACGAATGGGGTTTTCATGACTGGAAAGCACCATACCAGCCTCTTCCCCCGGATCATGCAATCCCACGAAACTCTGCTCCATCCACCCAGCGTCCCATTGGAAAATCCGCCCTCGCTCCCACTTGCCTCCGCCCCCTCTCTTGGTAGTCTGCCGACCCTATGAAAACCTGGCACTACCACTCCGCCTCAGGCAGCACGGCCACCACTTCCGATGAGAACCTTCCCGAACTGATCGCAGGCGGGACCATTTCCGCTGATACGATCGTTTGGACCGACGGCATGACCGGCTGGGAGCCGGCGGCGAAGGTCCTTCCCGAACTTTTCAAGACCGCAGGTGCCCCTCCGCCGCTGCCCGCGGGTGGACCGCCGCCGATTTCAAAGCGCTCGCATGAGGTCGACTACCAGATCCACGGCGAGTCGATCCAGATGGTGGAGATCGAGCTCGATCCGGGCGAGACCGTCATCGCGGAAGCCGGGGCGATGAACTACATGGAGGACGGCATCCAGTTCGAAACCAAGATGGGCGATGGCTCAACGCCGGACACCGGTTTCATGGGCAAGCTGATGGCGGTGGGCAAGCGCGCTCTAACAGGCGAGTCGATCTTCATGACCCATTTCACCAACCGTGGCTCCGGGAAAAAGCACGTCACCTTCGCCGCGCCGTATCCGGGCACGGTGGTGCCGATTGATCTTTCTTCGGTCAATGGTGAGCTGCTTTGCGAAAAGGACGCCTTCCTTTGCGCGGCGCTCGGCACCCAGGTCGGGATCGCGTTCAACAAGAAGCTCGGCGCGGGATTGTTCGGCGGAGAAGGCTTCATTCTCCAGCGTCTGCAAGGCGACGGCATGGCCTTCGTCCACGCGGGTGGCACCGTCATCCGCAAGGAACTCAAGGGCGAGAAACTGATGGTGGATACCGGCTGTCTCGTGGCCTTCACCAAAGGCGTGCAATACGACATCCAGCGGTCCGGAAACCTCAAGTCGATGGTCTTCGGCGGCGAGGGACTTTTCCTCACGACCCTCCAGGGCCACGGCACGGTCTGGCTTCAGAGCATGCCCTTCTCACGACTCGCCCAGCGCATCACCAGCATGTATTCCAGCGGAAAAGGCGAGGGCTCGGTGATCGGCGGGCTTGGGAATATCTTTGGCGACTGAACATCGAACGTCCAACATTGAAGGTCGAACATCGAAGTGGTAAAATTCTGCCCTTCGATGTTCGATGTTGGGCGCTCAATGTTCGACGTTCAGAACTCTTGCGGGAGCCAATCCCCTGCTCCAAGCTCGCTCATGCGCTTCGGCCACGGACATCTCGCCTACTGCACCAACATCCACCCGGCGGAGAGCTGGGAGGACACCTTCCGGGCGATCTCGACCCATGCGATGGAAGTGCGCGACCGGGTGGTGCAGGCGGGCGAGCCCTACGCGATCGGCCTGAGGCTTTCCGCGCGGGCGGCGAGGGAGCTGCTCGAAGGCGAACGGCTGGAGCATTTCAAGACCTGGCTGTCAGACGAGAATGCCTACGTCTTCACAATCAACGGTTTTCCCTACGGCGATTTCCACGGCACGCGGGTGAAGGAAAACGTCTTCAAGCCGGACTGGACCACAGCGGAGCGGCTCGATTACACGCAGCAGCTTTTCATGATCCTCGCCGCGATCCTGCCGGAGGGCGTGGAGGGCTCGGTCTCGACGCTGCCCGGCTCGCATAAGACCTTCGGTGCGGACGAGGCCGCGATCTTTTCCAACCTCGAAACGCTGGCGGTCTTCCTCGACGAGCTGTCTTTCGAAACGGGGCGCGATTTCCATCTCGGGCTGGAGCCGGAGCCGCTCGGTCACTTCGAGAACACGGCCGAAACGATCGCGTTTTTCGAGCGAATGAAGGCGGTATCGCCGGATCCAGCACGGCTGCTTCGTCGACTCGGTATCAACTACGATGCCTGCCATTTCGCGCTGCAATACGAGGATGCCCGAACGTCGCTCGATGCGCTTGTCGCCGCTGGATTGAGGATCTCGAAGATCCATCTTTCATCGGCGATCTCGCTGGATCCGCGTGATGCGGAAGCCGTGAAGGCCATCGGACGCTTCCATGAGCCGGTGTATTTCCATCAGGTCATCGCGCGTTCGGAGGACGGGAGCTTGAAGCGCTTCATCGACCTGCCGGACGCCCTCGCCGCGCATGAGCCTGCGGTGGAATGGCGGGTGCATTTCCACATCCCGCTCGATGCCGAGCCTGCCGCGCCGCTGAGGTCGACGCGACAGCAGGTGATCGATGTGCTGGCCTGGCGTCGCGACCATCCGTTGACCTGCACGCATTACGAAATCGAAACCTACACCTGGGGCGTGCTGCCGGAGACGATGCAACGTCCGGTGGTGGAACAAATCGCGGCGGAATACCGCTGGGTGGAGTCACAGGCATGAACGACACTGGAAAATTCCGCGCGCTGCTCGCCACCGCACGACTGCCGAACATTCCGAGCGTAATCAGCAACGTCTGGTTCGGCGTCGCACTGGGGGCCTGGCAGTGGGGCTGGGACAGCGACCGCTCACTCTTCATCAAGGGCGCGGTGCTCGCCCTCTGCGGCGTGCTGCTCTACCTCGGTGGAAATTTCCTGAACGACTGGCACGACCGCGAATGGGATGCCGAGAAACGTCCAGAGCGCGCCTTGCCGCGTGGGTTGTTCTCACCGCTTTCCTATCAGCTCCGCGCGATCCGTTTCATGGGCCTTGCGGTCATCATCGCGTACTTCATCAACGTGCGTTGCAGCGTCGTCGCCGCAGTCATCGCCGGCTGCGTGGTCCTCTACACGCTGTGGCACAAGAAGGCGGCGTGGGCGGTCATTCCGATGGGCCTGTGTCGAGCGCTGCTGATCGTGATGGGGTTCCTTGCAGTGGAGCCCGAGCTGCTGAGGACGGAAACCGTTTACCGCATGCGCTTGGTCGGGACCGTGGTGGCGACTCCGA
>JANOBS010000548.1:0-17968 GCA_031411755.1 Luteolibacter sp.
AAGATCGAGCGGCTCTTCGCCTGGCTTGGCAACTGGCGACGCCTGCTCGTACGCCATGAACGGCGAATCGATCTCTACAGCGGCTTTTTCAAGCTCGCCTGCATCATGATTCTCGTCAGACACTTTTGAAACCACTTCTAGGCATTTCTTCACCCCAGGAACTTGATCTTGCCGATCGCGGGCAGTTTCCCGAGGGCCATGGCTTCGTGCTGCTCGTCGGTGCAGGAGGAGTTCGTCGGGGCGTCGGCCGGGGCGTCGCTCTTGGCGAAGTAGCCCTTTTCGGTCATCCAGACCTCGACCTCGTCACCGCTGATGTCGGGGAGCATGTGGCCGTCGATTTCGACGCAGGGGGAAAGAGACTGGCCGCTGCGCTGTTCCATTTCCCAGCGGAAGGCGGGGTTCTTGATGATGTCCTTTTCTTCGAAGGGCAGGTCGTATTTGCGGAAGATGGCGCGGACGCCTTCGCTCCAGCCGCAGAAGGTTTTCAGGTAGGCGGTGATCTTCGGTTGAGGAGTGCTCATGGCGGGACGATACGCGGATGGTCCGCTTCGGCAAGCATCGGAAATGAAGAGTTGAACCACGAATGGACGCGAATGGACACGAATGTTGAGACAATGGATCTCCGGCATTCAGATTCGTGTTTATTCGTGTCCATTCGTGGTTGGAAATCGTCCGGTATTAGTAGGGAATGAGTTCGATGGAACGTCCGTGGATCAGCACCAATCTCGCCATTTCCGCAGACGGTAAAATCTCGTCGGTGGACCGGCGTCCGTCCGGCTGGACCTCGGCGGCGGATCATGCGCGGCTGAAACAACTGCGGTTCGGCGCGCAGGCGCTGATGGTCGGTCGCGGCACGTGGGAGGCGGACCGGATGACGATGACCTCGCCGGAAAACCCGCTGCGCTGCGTGATCTCAGGAAGCGGGAAGTTTGATCGCAGTCATCCGATTTTTCAAACACCGGGAGGAGAGATCCATCTGCTGGTCGCGGGCGGCGGAGACGTCGAACCCATTCCAGGCGCAACCATCCACCATGACGATCTGGCGTCATTTCTCGAAACTCTCTTCCGGGATCACAGCGTGGAGCGACTGCACTGCGAGGGCGGCGGCATTTTGATCCGGGCGCTGGCGGAACTTGACGCTATCGATGAATTTCACCTGACGTGGGCGGGCCACACCTTGTTCGGCGGGATCACGGCGCCTACCCCTACTGGAGTTCCCGGCGGGTTTTTACCGGCCTCGTTGAAATTCGAACTGACTGCCTTCGAACCCACGTCCGAAGGCGAATGTTTCCTGAGCTATCGTCGGGTGCGCGACTGATCAGTGCTCGCTCTTGGGCGCATGCTCGTCCTTGGCGCCTTCGACATGTTCGGCAGAAACCGCATGTCCACCTTCAGAATGCTCGGCATGGGCACCACCATGAGGCTCGCTCAACTTCTTCGTTTCTTCGAAGTCGTGACGTTCGCAGGAGACAAAGGTCGCGGCCGCAAGAACCAGGAGCATGTGGAAGGCTTTCATCGCGCGCCCTGAATAGCTTCTCGACGCGGGAAGGCAACCCCGAAGGAACGGATTTCCTCAGGCGTGGGACCGCAGCCAGAAATCGACCGCCTGCGCGGCACGTTCGTGGGCTCCGGGGCCGCCGAGTTTCGCCGCCGTTTGGGAAAGCCCCTCGCGGACGCGTTCACGGTGATGGGGCTCGTCGAGAAAACGCTCGATCGCCCCGGCGACTGAAACCGGCTCAGCCTCGGCCTGGATGAACTCCTCCACGACTTCCTCACCGGCGAGAATGTTGACCAGTCCGATGTGCTCAAGTTTCACCAACAGGCTGCCTGCGATGTAGGTCGGCCACGCGACCTTGTAGACGAGGCAGTACGGAAGCCCGAAACAAGCGGCTTCGAGCGTCGCTGTGCCACTGGCGATCACGCCGCAGACGGCCCGTTGCATCAGTGAATGACTACCGCCATCGGTCACCTGAATCAGGCTTCCGACGCGTGAAAGGGCAATCATCGAGCGCATCATGAGAGCGAGTTTCGGAGACGCGGCGGGCGCCTCGAAACGCAGCCCAGGGCGCTTTTCCTGAAGGTTTTTCGCGACCTCGATCATCATTGGAAAAAGTCGCGCCACCTCGCGCTCCCGGCTGCCGGGAAAGAGTCCGACGAGGGATTCATCGACCATCACTCCGGGAATGCGGTGCTCCTCCAACTCGTCCACCAGCGGATGACCGACGAATGTGGTCTTGAGACCGGCGTCCTCGAAAATCGGTTTTTCAAACGGGAACAAGCAGAGCATTTCATCGAGCAAGCTCACCATTTTCGGGATGCGGCCCTTGTTCCACGCCCAGACCTGCGGACTGATGTAGTAGACGATGCGGGTCTCGGGGAATTCCTTCTTCACAGCCTCGGCGAAGCGCAGGTTGAAGCCCGGATAATCGATCAGCAGCAGGACTTCCGGTCGCATGTCGCGAAATTCGGCGAGCATTTCATCGAAGCGGGACTTGAACCATTTATAGCGTTTCAGGACCTCCCAAAGTCCGACCACGGCAGCGTCCTCGACCCAATCGCGGACCTTCGACCCGCCCACCGCCTGCATCTCCGGGCCACCCGCCCCGGCGATTTCCAAGCCGGAATGGAGATGACGCAGCGCCCTCAGCAGCCCCGCGCCATGCGCGTCTCCGCTCAGTTCCCCTGCCACCACATAGACTCGCCCTGCCATTCGTGGAGGATGCTAACGGAAGCAGTCGCCGCCTTGCCACGAAAATTCCTTCGGACCAGTTCCTCCAATTCCGCATTGATTTCATTCGCGCCACCCTCTTAATCCCCTTCGCCACGCAGGCTTAGACGATTCCGATGCCCGAAAACACCTCAGACACCCCGCAGCTCCTCGGCGAAATTTCCAACGGCCCGAGCGCTTTCGAGCAGTTTCTCGACCGCAACCAGAAAGGCCTCATCGTCGTTTCCATCCTCGCAGCCCTCGCCGGATGTGCCGTGGTCGTCCACCGTGGCATCAAGTCCAGCAACGAACGCGACGCCGGGTCCCTGCTGCTGAAAGCCGAAGACCTTGCCACGTTGCAGTCGATCGCCAAAGACTACTCGGGCACAGCCGCCGCTGGCAGCTCCTCGATCCTCACTGCTGAAAAGCAGTGGTCCGAAGGTCAGCAAGATGCTGCCATCGAGACTTTGAAATCCTTCGTTCAGGCCAACGCCGAGCACCCCGCCTGGCCAACCGCGCAGGCCTCGCTCGGCTCAAAGCTCATGTCCCAGGGCAAGACGGCTGATGCGGAAGCTGCCTTCCAAGCCCTAATCGGCAGCCCGTCCGGCAAATTCCTCGCCCCCTACGCCCTCACCCAGCTCGGCGATATCGCCAAGCTCGCAGGCGACATCGAAAAAGCCCGCGGGTTTTACGAAAAGGCGAAGGCCGACTACTCCAGCAACAATTTCTCCAGCAACCTCGCCGGACAGCACCTGCTGAACCTCACCGCGAAGCCTCCTGTTGAAATCGATGCCCCGCCACCACCGCCACCGGTGGATGATGTGAAGCCTGCCAACCTCGGCGACCTTCAGGGGCTCGGCCAGCCTTCACCCGGCTTGCCTTTCGCTGCCGAACCCGTCGCTCCAGACGCACCGGCCCCAGTCGTACCGCCTGCCGTTCCAGGTCAATAAGTCCAGGGAATCAATTTGACTTTTCCACCCTCCAACATTCAATTCGCGCGTGTTTAAAAAAGTCATCGGCCAAGATAATTCGGACAATGCCCGTCAGGCTCCGTCCCTTCCGGACACGTTCCGCTCTGAGCCGCCAGCCCCGGCTCCTTCCGCTTACGCGGCTCCATCGGCCCCTGCCGCGCCTGCGTCGCGCCCCAGCACCGGTGCCACCCGCAATGTGCTTTCCTCCGATGTTGAGATCAAGGGCACCATCAAGTTCACCAACGACCTCGTCATCGACGGCAAGATCGAAGGCGAGATCAACTCGGACGGCAATCTGACTGTCGGAGAAAACGCCCGCATCCGCGCCGAAATCAAGACCGGCTCGGTCGTCGTTTACGGGAAAATCCACGGCAACATCACCGTCACCGACCGCGTCGAGCTTAAGGCTGGTGCGGAAATCGTCGGCGATATCAAGGCCAAGACCCTCGCCATCGAGGCGGGCGCCATCTTCGTAGGAAAGTCCACGGTGGGGACACCTGCCAGCTCTGGTGCAGCCCCAGCGAAAGCAGCTGAAATCAAGAAAGAAGCCCCGAAAGAAGACACTGTTGCCGGTGTCGTTTCCTGAATGGCTTCCCCCAATCCGCTTGGAGGAGCAAGCTGATCCATCATGGCTTCCGGACAAGCGCGCCAGCGCATTGAAGTCAGCTGCCCCGAGTGCGGCCACTCCCAGAATGAGCCCGGCATCGTGGTGTCAACTGCCTGCCGAGCCTGTGGTTTCCATTTCCAGGTGAAGGATGGCAAGGCGGTGCTGCGCACCAAGCCGACCACCCGATTCGCCGCCGATCGTTCCTCCGAAGCTGACTCCGAGCCCGAGCCGGAACCATCCAAACCGCTCTCTCCCTTCCGTCGCCCGGAGCCGCCCTTGCAGCGCCCGCAAAGCCTGCTCCAACGCCTGCTGGGCCGGAATCCGAAGCCGCGCAAGATCCGTTGCTTCAACTGCGAACTGGAACACACCACCGTCGGCGACGCTCAGTCCAGCCAGTGCCCCTCCTGCGGCGCCTACATCAGCCTGCGGAACTACGAGATCGATGATCGTTGGAACCGCCGCATCCAGACCCGTGGCGACGTCACCATTCTCAAGACCGGAGCCGTTTCCGGAGCTCCCATCGTTTGCCACAACCTCACCGTCCTCGGCGAGCTCGCAGCAGCAGTCGATTGCTCGGGAGACCTCGTCATCCGCAGCCATGGAAAAATTCCCGGCAACGTCCGCTGCGAAACTCTCCGGGTGGAGCGCGGGGCCAAGGTCGAGTTCCTCAGCATCATCACCGCCAGCAACGTGGTCATCGACGGCCTGGTCACCGGACAGATCCACTGCTCCGGCTCCGTGACCCTGGAAAAGCGCGCCAAGCTCAATGGCCTCGTCCAGGCCACACGCCTGATCGTCAAGCAGGGGGCTTCGCACAACGGTCCGATGGAAATTCTCAACTCCGACCCTGGCGAAACGTCCGACTCGGACCATGTTGAGGGATGATTCGTCTGATCTGTACGATGGTCTTCCTAGCCTGCCTTCCAATCCGGGCAGGTGAAGTCCGGGTCGAGGTTGGTGGCGTCGGTTGCCACACCCGCCAGCTCGCCGTCCAGAAACTCTGGAGTAAGCTTCCAAGCGTCACCTCAGTGACCATCCAGCCGCGCGGCCCTTCCGACCCCGCCAACCGGCGAGTATTCGTGATCATTGCCTCGAAACCGCCAGATCAGCCAGCCTTGGAAGCCGCTCTCGGAAGCCGAAATCGATTTTACAAGGTGCTATCCCTCCTGGCGGTCGATTTGCCCACTCAGGCGTTGTCCAAAGCGACCACACCCGCCAAAGTCCGCCCATGACCGCCGCCGCTCCCGCGCTCGACTTGAAGGAGGAAATTCTCGCCCTGAAAAAGGCCCGCAATGCCGTGATTCTCGCCCACAACTACCAGACGGGCGACATTCAGGACGTGGCGGATTACGTCGGTGACTCCCTCGGCCTCGCCTACCACGCCAAGGAAACCGCCGCTGACGTCATCGCCTTCTGCGGCGTCCATTTCATGGCGGAAACGGCGAAGATCGTGAACCCTTCGAAGATCGTCGTGCTGCCGGATGCCGACGCCGGTTGCTCTCTCGAACAATCCTGCCCGGCTCCCGAGTTGGAGGCTTTCCTCAAGGCCAATGCCGAGAAAAACTACTACGTCATTGCCTACATCAACTGCTCCGCCGGCGTGAAGGCGCTCTGCGATGTGATCGTCACTTCCGGAAACGCCTGCAAAATCGTCAACAAAGCTCCCGTTGACCGGCCAATCCTTTTCGTCCCGGATGAAAATCTAGGCGCCTGGGTCATGGAACAAACCGGGCGGAAAATGGATCTCTGGAAGGGAAATTGCTACGTCCACGTGGAGTTCACCCGCGAGTCGATCAATCGCATCAAGTCGGAGTATCCGGACGCCCTCGTCGTCGCCCACCCAGAATGCACGCAGGCCGTGCGGCTGTTGGCGGATGAGGTCTGCTCGACCGAAAAAATGATCACGTTCTGCAGGAACGCACCGGTCAAGGACATCATCGTCGTCACCGAAAGCGGCATGCTCCACCGCCTGCGTAAGGAATGCCCGGACAAGAACCTCATCGCCGGCCCAACAGACCGCTGCGCCTGCGCGGACTGCCGCTACATGAAGATGAACACGCTCCAGAAGCTCCGTGACTGCCTCGCAAACCTCGCTCCACGGGTGGAAATGGACGAGTCGGTCCGCGCCCGCGCAGAGGCTCCGCTGCTTCGGATGCTGGAACAGTCGAAGTGAACCCCAGTCGCTGACCTCCAGGCCGTGGGACCCGGAATTCCGGGGCCTCAAGCCGGACCATTTCGCAGGCTCCGGAACTTCCCCCGCAGAATTGGGGTTGATGCCTGGCGATGGGCCACCTTTACTCACCGGGCTCGCGCAACGGCGGGCAGCTTTCCGCATGATTGAAAATATCCGCAACTACACCGGTTTGACCTTCGTCGTCCTCGTGGGCCTGTTCCTCGGGTTCCTTTTCCTCGACGTCGGCCACCTCAAGGGCCTCGGCAGCGGCACGCCCGTGATCGAAATCGATGGCCGATCTTACGATGGTCAGGAATTCCAGCACCTCGGCAAGTCCTCGCTCGAACTCGCCTCCGGACTCCAGATGTATGAATTCGTGATGTCGATGGGCGGATTCGGCGGTAACGAGGAGGAGACCACGGAATCATTTTTCGTGAAGCGCATGATTCTGCGCGAAGCTGCGGAAAAGTTCGGCCTCCATCCCTCGGATGAGGAGATCAGCGACTACATCCGCCAGAACAGAACCTTTGCCGACAAGGACGGAAACTTCGACCAGGCCCGCTACAGCGAAATCGTCGAAAAGGGAATCGGCCGCTATGGCATGACCGAACGCGACATCCGTGACATCGCCTCAGATGCCCTGATCTCCAGCAAGCTCGGCGAGATCCTCGGCACAGGACTGGCCGTGAACGAAAAGATCGTCGCCACCGGTTCCGCCCTCAAACGGCAGCAGGTCACCGCGCAGATCGCCCGTATCGAACTCGCCCTCTTCAAGGATGCAATCAAGCCCAGCGACGATGAGCTGAAGGCCTATTGGGAAACGATCCAGGACGCCTTCCGCACCGAGCCAAAGCGCAAGTTCACCTACTTCGTCGCCACCGCCCAGCTGCCGGAAACCAAGCCGGTCGAACCAAAGCCTGGCGACGCTGCAAATCCCGAGAAACCGGATCCGACCAAGGAGGACCCGAAGATCCTGGAGGAACGCCAGCGCAAGCAACAGGAGTTTGTCACGAAGTTCGATGACATGCTCAATGAACTGCAACTCAAGAAAGGCGAGAATTTCGAGGAACTCGCCAAGCAGAACAATTTTGAGATCAAGAGCACCGAACTCTTCGCCGCCAGTGCTGCTCCTGCCGATCTCGCCGCGCCGATCTACAAGAGCACCCGCGGTGGCAGGGCCGTTGATCTGCTCTTCAACATCAAGGAAACGAGCGACGCCTTCTCGAAAATTTCCGACGCCCTCCAGACCGGAGAGAACCAGTGGCTCGTCGCCCGCCTCGACGGTGAGGAGCCTTCACGCGTGAAGACCTTCGAAGAGGCCCGCGAGCAAGCCCGTGCACAATACATCGACGAAAAGGGCCGTGAGGCGATGCGCAAGAACGCCGACGAGCAGCTCAAGAAAATCCGCGACGCCATCACCGCAGGCAAATCCTTCGCCGATGCCGCCAAGGAAGCCGGACTTGAAACCAAGACCGTCGGCCCCGTCACCGTCTCCACACGCCCCTCCACCGCCTCGGAACCCTCGGAGCTTTTCAGTTCCGTTTCGCTCGTCGATCCCGGCACCGTCGCCGACCTTCTCGTCGAACCGAACCAGATCTTCATCGCCTTCGTCGAGAAGCGCGAGGTGATCAAGCAAGCCGATCCTGTCGCCGCCCTGAAGACCGACGTCAGCGGTGCTGCCAAGATGAACGAGCGAATCGCCCTGGACGCCTGGCTCACCGAGCGTGTCGAAGCTGCGAAGGTGAAACGCCTCTACAAACGCGGCAAGGAATGAGTGAACTCGACGACCTCTTTGACGAAGCCAACGGTCATCTGGCGTTGGGTGAACTCGATGAGGCGATCGTGCTTTACCGGCGCTGCGTGGCGCTGGACCCATCCTTCTTCGATGGCTGGCACGCCCTCGGTCTCGCCCTCTTGAAATCCGGCGAGACCAAGGAAGCCATTGGTTGTGGCCTGCAGGCCGTCACGCTCCAGCCGAACGACCTGCTCGCCTGGACCGCACTTTCGCAGATGTATGTCCGCGACGGCAACATCCCGGAGGCCGAAGCGGCGAAGGGGAACGCGCGGATTCTTTCGCTGGGTGGCAGGGTCGTGCGCTGAGCTTGGGGATAGGATTTCCACTCGCCTCGTGCCGTCCCAGCCCATATCATAGCGGGATGAAACGTTGGGGTTTCGCTGTCGCCATTGGACTTGGGTTGGTCGCTACTGGTATCTTTATCACCCACTGGAGCAATCGAGTAATTGTCGCTTCCGCAGCCCCGATGACGGATACGCCGGTTGCGAAGCGTGAGGAGCCTCCCAAAACTGAAGCCGCTCCACAGAATCGACCCCAGATTCACCCAGCCAAGTCCTCGGTCTTTCGGGAGCTGCTGAAAAAACCCCGCAGCCCACGCAAGGGAGACCTCAGCCCTGATGCCGCTATGCGTGCCCTCACCAGTGGCACCAATTCCCGTGAGCGACAGCTCGAGTTGATCGATCTGATCAAGCCCGACAGCATGTGGAGAACAGCCGCTGAAGACTGGTTTGTTCGTACACTTTGCAGGGAAAGCCTCGATGACTGCCTTGCTTACTGCCTTACACTGAAACCCGGTGAGTCTCGAAAACTTGGATTCTTCAATATTGGCGTGCAGTTGCACCAACTCGAACCCACCCAGCTCAAAGTCTGGCTCGAGGATCTGGCTGAAGACGATCAAATCGGCCTTCTGAACGGCTACGCAAACTCCATCATCATGACCCAGAAGCGGGTCCTTGCGGATCACCTGGCCGAGTTCCTTCGTCTCCCTTGTACTAACGCTGTCTTCGACTTGATCCCAAGAGCAGTCTTCCCCACCTGGCTCAAGGACGAAGGGCTTGATGGCACCCTCACACGAATCAATGACGACTACCGCCTGAATCCCGAGGATGCGGCGCGCCTCAAGGGACTTCTTGCGTACAATCTCATCGAATTCCGTGGGAAAGATTGGACCGTTGACGACGCCGCTGACTTCATCAACGGATTGCAACTGGAAGGACGTCCCCGCGATTACGTCATTGGGAACGTTTCCGGATACCTCCAGGATCCCGTGAACCATTTCATCAAGGCGATGGATTTCGCACTGAAGCTCACCCGGGCGGACGATCGAAAAGCTGCGCTGGCTGCAACCGCAAGTCGGCTTTCACGTGAGCCGAAATCCGACTTCGAGTTCCACGCCGCCCTCATCCTGGATTCCACGGAGCGTGCCTATTTCTACTCGTTGTCGAGGAATTGATCCGATCAGGGAGCTCTGAGCCGATTCGGAATTCTTTCCCACACTCCACTTTAGTCGGGTCTCTCCGGGATCAGCAGATCTGAATCTGGATCGTGCCCGGCTTGCACCAGCTCCCCGGCTCTGCTTTCCTCCCGGCCCCGGCGGTGGCTTGTCCTCTTCCAATCCGAATTCCGCAATCCACAATTCCTCTCCCATGTTCTTCCTCACCACCGCCATCGACTACACGAACGGATCGCCGCACATCGGGCATGCCTATGAGAAGGTGCTGGCCGACGTGATCGCCCGCTACCGGCGCTTACTCGGGGACGAGGTCTATTTCCTGACGGGAGTGGATCAGCACGGACAGAAGGTCCAGCAGACGGCGGAAAAGGAAGGCGTCCACCCGGCGACTTTCGTGAAGCGGACGACCAAGAAATTTTCCAATCTCTGGGACAAGCTCGACGTCCGCTACGACGGCTGGGCGGAGACGATCGACGATCGCCACAAATCCTGCGTCCGTGCCATCCTCACCGAGCTCAAGGAACAGGGTCAGCTCTACAAGAAGGCCCACTCCGGCTTCTACTCGGTGCGGCAGGAGCAGTTCCTCCAGGAGCGCGACCGCGATGAATCCGGCAATTTCGGCGCGGAATGGGGCGAGGTCGTCGAGATCGAGGAGGAGAACTGGTATTTCAAGCTCAGCGAACACACCGACTGGCTGAGGAATTTCCTGGAAACCACGCCGGAAGTCATCATCCCCGCCTTCCGTCGATCCGAACTGCTCAACGCCCTGGAGCGGAACTCCGGAATCGATCTCTGCATTTCCCGCCCGAAGGAACGCCTGCGCTGGGGCATCGAGTTTCCCTTCGATGAAAACTACGTCACCTACGTTTGGTTCGACGCCCTCATCAACTACGTCTCCTTCGCCGGCTACAAGGCCGCTGAGGGAAGTGGTCTCCCAGATTTCTCGAAGGTCTGGCCTGAAGGCAGCCGCCCGGTGCATGTGATCGGAAAGGACATCCTGATCCCCGCGCACGGCATCTACTGGTTCTGCATGTTGCACGCGATGGGCTTCAGCGATGACAGCATGCCGCAGCTTCTCGTCCATGGATTCTGGAACGGCCTCCGCGGTGAAAAGATGTCGAAGTCCCTCGGCAACGTGGTCGATCCCAGTGAGCTGGCCGACAAGTTCGGTGTCGATTCGCTGCGCTATTACCTCTCCCGCGACATTGTCACCGGCAAGGACTCCGATTTCGACGTCGACCGCCTCGTCATGCTCTTCAACACCGAGCTCGCCAACGAACTCGGCAACCTCTGCAACCGTGCGCTCAACATGAGCCAGAACTTCACCGGCGGCACCCTTCGCACCGGTGGGGACCTGACCGAGGAAGAAACCGCGCTCCAAGCCTCGCTGGCACAATCGATCGCCGACTACCGCAAGGCCATGGACGACTATGACGTCGCGAAGGGATTGGAGGCGATGAGCCGCCACGTGGTCCACTGCAACGGCTACACCGAACGCATGAAGCCCTGGGAGCTGAAGAAAGATCCTGCCAACGCCTCACGCGTGCAGACCGTGCTCTACCACCTCGCGGAAAGCCTCGCCCACTGCGCCGTCCTGCTCTCCCCGGTCCTGCCTCAGGCGGCGGCGAAAATCACCGCGCAGTTGCGTCGCGACGACCTGCTTTCCCTGAAGCTCGATGACCTCAAATGGGGCCTGCTGGCGGACGGACACGAGATCGGAAAGCCAAAGCCGGTGTTTCCAAGAATCGTCATCGAGGAAGCCTGATTCCCGGATCTATTGGGAATGACGCCTGATCGAGCTTGGGAGAGTTTGTGAGCATCCCGTCGTTGAATCATAAAAACCGGCCCTCGACTGCTTCAACCGACCCCGGCATACAATCCGGATGGCTTTGACCAGCGAACACCTTGGTAGGCACCCGAACTCCAATTGAACGACGGCCGCCCCTGGTTCTCGAAGAATCCTGATTCCGCCCGCCGGACTACCAACAAGCCGCTGCAAGATACGATCTTGGCAAGGCGGACCGGGGAGCTACGCTCGGAGTCACTGAATTTCCCTCAGAACACTCCCAATTCCTCCAAGTCCCGACGTCTGCGGAGCCCTCATCATTTCAGAACTTCAGCTTTCAGCGATTCAGCTTTACCCAAGTCATTCACCTAATTTCACCACTTAGCCCGAGAATTGCATGTCATTATCCTGGCACCTACTTGTTCTATCAGCCCTCTCCGCAGCCTTGTTGAATGGAGCGGAGGAAAAAATTTCCTACAACCGGCAAATCCGGCCGCTGCTGGCTGATCAATGTTTCTCCTGTCACGGCCCGGACGCCAACAAGCGGAAGGCTGAATTGCGACTCGATATCCGCGAGGAGGCGTTGAAACCCGCGAAATCGGATGCCCTCGCCATCGTGCCCGGCAAGCCGGATGAAAGCGAAATAATCGCCCGGATTTTTGAGACGGATGAAGAGGAAATCATGCCGCCGCCGAAAACCCACAAGGCCCTGTCCAAAGACCAAAAGCAATTGATTCGCCAGTGGATCGCAGAAGGTGCGGAATACCAGGCGCATTGGGCCTATCTCCCGGTGGTCAAGCCCCCGGTGGATGTCTCGGCAGGCAACCCCATCGATACGCTGGTCGCTGCCAGGCAAAAGTCTTTGGGCCTAGCCCCGTCCGGAGAAGCCGACAAGCGCACCCTGATTCGTCGCTTATACGCAGACCTGCAGGGTCTCCCTGCCCCACCCGATGAAGTGGAAGCTTTCGTCAAGAATACCGCTCCCGATGCTTATGAAAAACTGGTGGACCGACTGATGGCGGCTCCCGCCTACGGTGAGCGGATGGCGGTGTGGTGGTTGGATTTGGTGCGTTATGCCGACAGCGCCGGTTATCATTCCGACAAGCCGCGCAGTGTCTCTCCATTCCGGGACTACGTCATCGCATCCTTCAATTCGAACAAGCCATTCGACCAAATGACGATCGAGCATCTGGCAGGCGACCTCTTGCCGAACTCCAGCTTGGAACAGAAAATCGGCTCCTGTTTCAACAAACTCCTGCTCACCACCGATGAAGGCGGCGCACAGGCCAAGGATTATGAAGCACGTTACATGCAGGACCGGGTGCGGGCCGTGGGGACCGTCTGGCTGGCGCAAACCTGGATGTGTTCGCAGTGCCACGATCATAAATTCGACCCGATGTTGACCAAGGATTTCTATTCGATGGGCGCTTTTTTCGCTGACATCGAGGAGGGAATCATCGCGTCACCGGAGAAAGGCATTCCTCTCGCTAGCATGGAACAGCAGAAAGAACTCTCCGAATTAGAGGGGCAACAAAAGAAGCTCCAAGCGTCCTATGACGACCAATCCAAGGAATTGCTGGAGCGCGTCGAAGCATGGGGGCAGGAGAAATTGAAAGCCGGTGAGAAGGAAGAGTGGGTGAAGGCCTTCGGCAAGCCGGTAGGCAAGCGCTCGGATAAAGAGGTCAAAAAGATACTGGAAGTCTATAAATCAAAGACCCCGGAATTCGTGGCCATCCAAAAACAACTCCAGGAAGCCAAGGCCAAATTCAAGGCTGCCGACGATGCCATCTCCCGCTGCATTGTGACAAAGGCCACCATGAGCAAGCGAACGGTTAGAATCCTCCCGCGCGGTGATTTCCTCAATGAAACCGGTGAAGTGGTGAAAGCGGCCCTGCCATCCTACTTGCCGAAGCCCGCCATCAAAGGTCGGGAACCGAATCGACTGGACCTGGCCCAATGGATTGTCTCCCGCGACAACCCGCTCACCTCCCGGGTGTTGGTGAATCGCCTGTGGAAGCTCTATTTCGGCGTGGGTCTCAGCAAGTCGCTCGAGGACTTCGGCCTGCAAGGTGAGATGCCGCCTAACTCGCCGCTGCTCGACTGGATGGCTGCCGAAATGATGGAACGCCAATGGAACGTGAAGGAGATGGTCCGCTTGATGGTGACCAGCAGGACTTATCGGCTGACGTCTGTTGCCACGCCTGAAATGTTGACTCGTGACCCCGAGAACCGGGAACTCACCAGGCAAAGCCGCTATCGACTGGATGGAGAGTTCATCAGGGATTTCTCACTAGCCACTTCCCGGCTACTGGTGAGAAATGTGGGCGGGCCCAGCGTGAAACCCTATCAGCCTGATGGCTATTGGGAAAATCTCAACTTCCCGCCCCGAAACTGGGATGCCTCTGCAGGCGAGGCGCAGTACCGTCGCGGGCTATACACCTGGTGGCAGCGGATGTTCCTTCATCCATCGATGCTGGCATTTGATGCGACCACTCGCGAGGAATGCACTGCGGAAAGGACGCGATCCAATATTCCGCAACAAGCGCTCGCACTGCTCAATGATCCGAGCTTCGTGGAATCCGCGAAGGCGATGGCGATGCGTGTAATCAAGGAATCCTCCGGCGACGATGCCGCCCGTCTGAATTGGCTCTGGCGTGAGGTTTTGCAACGAGCGCCGACTGATAGCGAGCGGGCAACATTGCTCGCGCTGCTGGTGAAGCATCGTGGGGAGTTTCATGCGGACGCTCCGGCCGCCGCCGCCTTTGGTAAAGTCGGATTGCTGCCAGTCAATGGCGTGGATGCCGCGGAACTCGCCGCCTGGAGCAGCGTGACCCGCGTGGTCATGAACCTCCACGAATTCATCACCCGGTCCTAACATCATTCCATTTGATCCCATGAATCCGATCACCCACATGCATCGCCGCACGTTCCTCAGCCGCGCCACCTATGGCTTCGGCGCCGCGGCTCTCTACAATCTCCTGGGCATTGAATCCAGAGCCTCGGGCATGCCCGGCGTTCTAGCAGCCCCTCACTTCGCCCCCAAGGCCAAGCGCGTGATTTTCCTCAGCATGGCCGGCGGGCCATCGCACCTGGAGACCTTCGACTACAAGCCGGTGCTCGCGAAAATGGACGGCAGACCCATGCCGGAAAGCATGACCAAGGGCCAGCAGATCGCCCAGTTGCAGGGTAAGCCCCTGAATTGCTTTGCTCCCCAACATGGCTTTCAAAAATATGGCAAATCGGGACAAGAGTTCAGCTCGCTTCTGCCCTTGTTAGGCACGATGGCGGATGAGCTTTGCATCATCCGCTCGGTCACCAGCGAGGCCATCAACCACGATCCCGCCCACATGTTCATGAACACCGGGTCACAGATCGCCGGACGCCCGAGCATGGGCGCGTGGACCACCTACGGCCTCGGGAGCGAATCGGAAAATCTGCCAGGCTTCATGGTGCTCACTTCCCACGGTCGTGGTGGCCAGAACCAACCCATCGCCGCCCGCCAATGGGCCAGCGGATTTCTACCAAGTCGCTACCAGGGCGTGCATTTGCGCGGCAAGGGTGATCCGGTGATGTATCTCAACGCTCCTCCGGGCATCAACGCCAGCAAGCAGCTCGACGTGGTGAACTCGATCAACGCCCTCAACGTCGAACACAACGCCATGGTGAACGACCCGGAGATCGCCACCCGCATTGCCCAATATGAAATGGCATTCAAGATGCAGTCCAGCGTGCCGGATCTCATGGACCTCGCCAAGGAGCCCAAATCAATCATGGACCTTTACGGCTGCAAACCTGGAGACGGCAGTTTCGCCTACAACTGCCTACTCGCACGCCGCCTCGCCGAACGGGGGGTGCGCTTCATCCAACTTTATCACAAGGACTGGGACCACCACGGCGACATCAAACAAGGCATCGTTTACAAGGCCGAGGAAATCGACCGCGCCTGCATGGCCTTGCTCACCGACCTCAAGCAACGGGATCTTCTCAAGGACACCCTCGTCATCTGGGGCGGCGAATTCGGCCGCACTCCGATGTCCCAAGGCAATGGCCGCGATCACCACAACAAGGGCTTCAGCATCTGGATGGCCGGCGGCGGCGTGAAACCCGGAATCAGCTATGGTGCCACCGATGAACTCGGATACCACGCCGTCGAGAATCCCGTGGACGTGCATGACCTGCATGCCACCATGCAGCATCTCCTAGGCATCGATCACACCCGCCTCACCTACCGTTTCCAAGGTCGCGATTACAGGCTCACTGACGTCAAGGGCAAGATCCTCAAGGATGTCCTAACATGAATCCTTGTTTCACATCACTCCGCTTTTCCCCGCCCTCCAGCCTTCGCCAAGGCTGCGGCCGGCAGGCCGGTCCGGCCAACGGCTGATTCAGGAGCCTCCCGCCAAAAGCAAATTCCTAGTAGTCCACAACCTCGCTGCCGATCCCACGTAAGCCGAACGCCTCACCACCCTTCGAACCGATCTCGACGCCTGGATGAAACAACAGGGCGATACCCAAACCGTCTTCGGCAAGCCACTCCTCCAAGCCGAACCGTTCACGCTGATCGACAAATAAGCCAAGAGAGCCTCAGAATGAAACCCATCCTCCACCTGCTCTCCCTGTGTCTTCTGTGCCTTCCCTGGTTTGCTCAAGCCGTTGAAACTCGGCCAAACTTCCTCATCATCATCGCCGATGACCTCTGCTGGCGAGATCTTGGCTACGAAGGCAGTCCAGATGTCAAAACACCGAATCTCGATAAGCTGCGCAGCGAGTCCATGCACTTGAAAGGCATGTTTAATCCGGCCACGAGCTGCTCACCCACACGCCATTCACTTTACACCGGCCTTTATCCCATTCGCAGTGGCGCGTATCCGAACCACACTCGTGTTTTTGATGGAACCAAGAGCCTATTCACGCATTTGAAGACCGCAGGCTATCGTGTGGCCTTGCAGAACAAAACCCACGTCGGCCCGGCTGCCTCGTTTCCGTATGAGCACATTGACGGTGCCGATGATCTCACGGCAACCACTGCCTTCGTCACGCGCGATGCCGCACAGCCCTGGTTCATGGTCTTTGCCTCCAACGATCCTCACAGCCCCTGGACCCGCGGACCCAAGTATGATCCCTCCAAGATCACCGTACCCCCTTACCTTCATGACAATGCCATCACACGGGAAGCGCTCGCCAGATACTTCGGCGAGATCAGCAAGCTCGACGAACAAGTCGGCGCGCTGATGAAGCTGCTAGCTGACACCAAACAATCAGAGAACACCGTCGTCCTCTTCGTCAGCGAGCAAGGCAGCAGCTTCCCCTACGGCGGCAAATGGAGCGTCTATGACAACGGCATCCACGCCTCTGCCATCCTGCGCTGGCCTGGCAAGGTGAAGCCCGGCAGCAACAGCTCCGCGCTCATGCAATACGTCGATGTTCCGCCTACCTTCCTCGCCGCCGCTGGCATCGACCCCACCAAGATCGACGTCGGTTGCCCTGATGCCAAAGGTGCCACGGGCTTTGATGGCCGCAGCTTCCTCCCCGTGCTTCTCGGCGAGACCGATACCCTTCGTGATCACATCTTCGCCCAGCACACCACCGTCGGCACCATCGGAGCCATCGGCCCCTACCCCATGCGAGCGGTGCGCGACACGCGCTACAAGCTCATCCGGAATCTCGCGCCCGAACTCACCTACACCATCGGCGGCATCCACAAAGGCGAGCCTCTGGATTCATGGAAAGCTGACGCCAAGAAGGACCACCAGCTCGCCGACCGCGTGAAATGGCTCTTCAATCGCCCTGGCGAAGAACTCTAAGACATCCAAGCCGACCCCTATGAGTTCAAGAACCTTGCCGCTGATCCCGCATTGACTGAGATCAAAGCCAAGCTTCAAAAAGAACTCGCCGCCTGGATCATCCAACAAGGCGACAAAGGCCTGGAGACCGAAAATCTTGCCAACACCCGCCAAGGCAAAAGCGACGAAGGCGAACCCAATGCGCCGAAGAAAGGCAAAGGAATGGGCAGGAAGAACGCCCAGTAGCTTCATTCCACACACTCATTGAAATCACCCGCCAACTTTCGCGGAACCACGCTCATGAAACACCTGCTCGTCCTCCTTTCATCATTCCTCATTCAGGTTTCCTCATTCGCTGCGGAACAGCGCCCCAACGTCCTCTTCATCGCCGTGGACGATCTCAATCACTGGATCGGCCACTTCGGACGCAACAAGCAGACAAAGACGCCAAACATCGACCGCCTCGCTGCCATGGGGGTGAGCTTCACCAATGCGCAATGTGCAGCACCGGTGTGCAATCCCTCACGCGCCGCACTGCTCAGCGGCAAACGCCCCGGCACGACAGGGATCTACGACAACAACAACCCGTTCGAGAAGGTGCTCAAACCCGACGTCTCACTCGTCATGCAGTTCAAGAACGAAGGGTATGAAACGCTCGGCACAGGCAAGCTCTGGCATGGTGGACTTGGCTGG
>JANOBS010000549.1:0-8079 GCA_031411755.1 Luteolibacter sp.
TCGGGATGAGTCTGGATCCAGGCGTGCTCGATTTGCAGAACAAGGTCGTCTCCCAGTTTGGGCAGTGTGCGGGCCATGCACGAAGACTCCAGTAATCCACCCTGATATTAAAGTCAAAAAGCTAGAAATCTTTGGTATTACTCGTAAACGTCACGTCGGTGGCCAACAGACACCACAAGGATCAACAGTTCTCCGTCGCGAATTTGGCAAAGAATCCGGTAATCCCCGACTCGGTAGCGCCACAATCCGGCGAGGTCTGCACGTAGTCCTTTTCCGAAACGGCGGGGATCACTGTCGCCTGAAACCCGTTTGTCCAAGTAGGCGATGATGTCTTGCTGCGCCTGTTTACCGAGCTTCCGGAGCTCTTTCAGGGCACGTGCGTCGAATCTATAGACCCAGCTCATGCTTCACTTCCTCGGCGGAAAGGGTCTTGGCCGGTCGCTTCAAACGTTGCGTGGCCAGGTAAATGTCCTCCAGATCCTCAAGATGTTCGAGGATGGCTTCACGCGCATAGAACGTCTTGGTGCGTCCGGTCTTTTTCGCCAGAAGCTCCAGACGGTTTTCGATTTCGGGATCGAGTCGGATGGCGAGCATGGAGGTATTCTATTCTTGCTATACGTGTACAGCAAGCCGTGATTCCAGTAATCCCACCGTTTCGAATTTCAGATTTCGAATTTCGAATTTTCTATAGGGAAAAGCTGTCCTCCGAAGGATCCTTCCCAAGCGCGATCTGCACCTCGCCGTTCGCCGCGAGGTGCGAGAGGCAGTGGTAAACATCCTCCGGATCGGCATCGCAGCCGGTCGCGATGTCGGATGCCGTGCGGGCATCGGAGGTGAGCTTGCCGCGGACCTTGGTGAGCAGTTCGAGGAAGACACCGGCGGCTTTCTTGCCAGCTTCGACGCCCGGCTGGTGATAGGCGTTGATGTTGACCAGCGAGGCGTAGAGTGAGACCGCGCGTTCGAACAGGGCGATCACGACCCCAAGCTGGAAGGCGTTCACTTCCGGGATGGAAATGGTCAGCGACTTGCGGCCGGACTCGTGCAGCGCCTTGCGCGTGCCGCGCAGGAAGCCCTGGAGGTAGTCGGCGGTGGTGGTGCCCGGCTCGACTTCCATGCTCTTGCCATCGCGGCCCTTGCGGACCTCGACGAAGACCGCGAAGAAATTGTTCACGCCGTCGCGGAGCTGCTGGACGTAGGCGTGCTGGTCGGTGGACCCTTTGTTGCCATAAACGGCGATGCCCTGGTTGACGGTGTTGCCATCGAGGTCAAGCGCCTTGCCGAGCGACTCCATGAGGAGCTGCTGGAGATACCTCGAGAACAGCACGAGCGAGTCCTTGTAGGGTAGCACGACCATGTCCTTTTCGCCACGACCCTTGCCAACGTGATACCAGGCCAGGGCGAGCTGCATGGCGGCGTTCGTCTTGAGGTCGGTCTTACGGGTTTCCGCATCCATCGCAGCGGCTCCAGCGAGGAAGGCATCGATGTCGATCCCCTGCAGCGCGGCGGGCACGAGTCCGACGGTCGACATGACCGAGGTGCGTCCGCCGACCCAGTCTTCCATCGGGAACTTCGCAATGAAACCTTGCGCGGTGGAGTAGGCATCGAGCTTCGATCCGTCGCCGGTGATGGCGATCGTGTGCTTGCCGAAATTCAGTCCGGCCGCTTCATAGGCGGCTTTGGCTTCGAGCATGCCGTTGCGGGTTTCCGCCGTGCCGCCGGATTTCGAAATGACCATCACGAGGGTCTTGGCGAGGCCTTTCGTCTTCAGCTTCGCGAGGACGCGGTCCATGCCGGTCGGGTCAGTGTTGTCGAAGAAATGGATCGGCAGTTTCGCGTTCGCGCCGAGGGCGTCGTTCACGAGCTGCGGGCCGAGTGCGGAGCCGCCGATGCCGATCAGCAGGAGTTGTTCGAACTGTCCGCCGGACGGTGGCGTGACCTGGCCGGTGTGGACCTTTTCCGCGAAGTCCTTGAGCGCCTTGAGTGGCTCGGTGATCTGCTTGCGGATTTCGTCGTTCGGGGCGAGGGCGGCGTTGCGCAGCCAGTAGTGGCCGACCATGCGCTGCTCGTCCGGGTTCACGATCGCGCCGCTTTCAAGCTCGGCGATGCCGGCGAAGGCCTTGTCGATCTTCGGCTGCATTGAGCCGAGGAAGGAGTCCTCGATGTCCATCAGCGAGAAGTCGATGGAGAAGCCGAGTTTCGGATAGCGGATGACGGATTGGCAGTAGCGGGTCCAGGACATGGTGGGAGAGTGCTTGGGTTTCAGGCGTAGTGGAGAATGGAATGCACGGTGTGCGAGCCGAGGTGCTCGCGGCCGTTTAAGAAGCCGAGTTCGATCAGGAACGCGACGGAAACGATCTCTGCGCCGAGTCCACTGAGGAGGTCGAGCGCGGCACGGGCGGTGCCGCCAGTGGCGAGCAGGTCATCGACCAGCATCACGCGCTCGCCGGGTGCGACGGCGTCCTCGTGCAGCTCGACGATCGATTCGCCATACTCCAGCGCGTAGGCTTGCGAGCGGGTTTTCCAGGGCAGCTTGCCCTTTTTCCGGACCGGCACGAAGCCCAGCCCGAGCCGATCCGCCACGGCGGCGGCGAAAATGAAGCCACGGGCGTCGATGCCCACGATCTTGCTCACGTTCTGGCCCTCGGCGAGGTCGCAGAAGCGGGTGATCGTTTCACGGAACAGCGGACCATTGGCGAGGATCGGCGTGATGTCCTTGAAGACGATCCCCGGTTTCGGGAAATCGACCACATCACGAACCGCGGCTTTCAGGGCATCCGGAGAAGACATGCGGGGATTGTGAACCGCTGGCGGGCGGCGGCCAAGGGAAGAATTCCCATCCCTGAAAAGTGCTAACGGAAGTCAATTTGAAGGCATCAGAGGCAAGGATGTGGGATCGGATCACCTCGGAGATGGGCGGGGTTAACGCCCAACAGGATTTGATCTTGGGCTCGGCCCCGAGCGAAAGGCCATCATGGATGATGGCCGTGATCTTTCGGTTGGATCGTCAGATCGCCGGAATCCGCTTTGGTGAGGAACTTCGAAACCAGGCCTCCAAGCACGAGCAGGGCTCCGAACACGCAGACAATCGCAGCACCGGAGGGCAGGTCCTTGTAGAAGGATATCATCAGACCGGAGACCCCACCAACAAACGAAAGCAGGATCCCGATGGCCAGTCGCGCGCCGAAACGCCTGGCGACCAAAATGGCACACACTGCGGGAACGATCAGGTAGGTGAAGACCAGCAACACGCCCACGATCTGGACGAAGCTTGTCACGACCAGGCCAAAGCTCGCGTAGAACAGGAAATCCCACCACTTCACCGACATGCCGCTGGCAGCCGCTCCCGCCGGATCGAACGAAAGTTGCATGAACTTCTTTCGCGCGAACCAATGGAAAAGTCCGACGCAGAAAAACAGTCCGAGCGTTCGGAAGATTTCCTCCTTGGTCACGAGCAGGATGTTGCCAACCAGCATGTTCTTGATCTGCTCGTCGCCTTCGGCAGAAAAGCTCAGCAGGATCACCGATGCTGCGGCAGCGACAACATAGGCGATGCCAATGATCGCCTCCTGCGGCACTTCGCCGGTGCGCTTGCCGGTGAGGGCGAAGAGGGCGGCGGCAAGGAGGGTGAAGCCCAACGAGATCCAGAATGTCATCGGACCGCCGGGATCGAGGTGCTTCATCACGGCAAAACAGACGCCAAGCGAGGCCATCTGCGCCATTGCGATGTCGATGAAAATAATCCCCCGACGGACGACATGCAGGCCCAGATAGACGAGCAATCCCGGCAACAACAGGCAGGCCACGATCGGCCACATCATTACTTCCCACATGATCTTAGTTTTTGAGGGCTGAGGTGATCCGGGAAATCAGGACGTCCATCATTTGGACGTAGGTGTCTGTGTTGGGAAGTGCGCCAGGATACTGCGCCATATCGACGACCTGTGCCCCTGTGGAAGAGGCCACTTTCTCCGCGTTCTTCCGATTGTGGTAGGGCTCGACGAGAATCGCCTTGGTTTGGTTGGCGCGCATGCTCGCGATCACCTCAACCAGGTGGGCGGGGGACGGCGGGACACCCGGCTTGGGCTCGACAAAGACGTTGATCTGCAACCCGAAGCGGTTGGCGAGATAAAGCCAGTCGTCATGATAGGCAGCGACGTTCTTTCCCTTGAACGGCAGCATGGCTTTCCCCCACTCTTGGAGCTTCGTATCAATGGTGGTTTCGAACTTCTTTTCATTCGCCTGATAGGTGGCGGCGTTGCCAGGGTCGGCGGCGGCGAAGGCACGGGCGATGTGGGCGGCCACTGCTTTCGCGATGATCGGATCCACCATGAAATGGGGATTCCCCGAGGCATGGACATCCCCGGCACCACGATCGAGTGTGGCCGGCACGGCCATCAGGCGGATGCCTTCCGAAGCGAGGACACGGCCGGGTGCTCCGGTATCGAGTTTCGGATTTCGCGCAGTCTGAAGGAGCGGCGGCAGCCATCCGGATTCCAATTCGGCCCCTCCCTCGATCAGGACATCAGCGGTGCGGAGCTTTACAATGAAGCTTGGCTTCGCGTCCACGAAGTGAGGATCTTCCGTTGGTTTCGCCATGGTCGTGATGTCGACAAGGTCTCCGCCGATTTCGCGGGCAACAGCCGCATAGTCCGGCAAGGTCGAAACGACATTAAGCTTGGCGTTGGAGGTTCCAACGAGTGCGGCAAAGGCCGCCACGATACTGGTGATTGTTGATTTCATGGGATTCGGTTTGAGTGTGATGGTTCAATATTTGTGGGCACCGTGGGCACCGAGGCTGATTTCATACATGAGGAAGACCGAGTCCTCGTCCCGCTGTGGAAGGAAGTTCGAGGATTCCAGAACATCGTGGTTGTATTGCAGGCGGAGCTTCGAGAACTCGGAGGGATACCAGGTGAGGTCGGTCGAAAGCCGGTAACGGCTTTGTCGGAGGGGATCGTTGGTGATCGCCGAGTCTTGGATGTTGACGTAGTCGCCGCGCAGTCCGACCGCCCAGCCCTTGTGGAAACCCCAGATGAGTTGCGAATAGGCACCCCAGTCGCTGAAGGTTTCTGCAACGGGGAACGCGTCGTTGAGTCCCCGACCGGCCTCGAAACGGCGGAACATCGCCTCACTCTGCCACTTCACGAACGGCCAGCCACCCTCGGCATTTGCGGGCTTCCATTTGTAGAAAAAGTCCACGCCATAAATCTGGGTACGAGCATCCTCACCGGTATCGTTCGGACCGAACGCAGCAGAAACACCGGTCAGAATCGTTTGGGTCGGCGTGAGATCAAACGAAGCCTCCAGACGTGGCGTGAAGACCATGTCGGAGACGCTGTAGGTCTGCCGGTCGATCGTCGGGCGTTGGAAGAACGTTCCTGTCTCTCCGGGATTCCGAAACGAGTAACCGGTGCCACCCTGGCCATTCTGCACCGCGAGCAATGCCTGTGCGTAAAACGGCGCAGGGATTATCCAGGCGACCTGAGCACCGACACCGCGCAGACCATCCGGACCGAGCAACATTCCCTGCACGAGAGGGGCATCCATGAAATCCCAGGCATGTGGATGCATGGGATTTGTGCGACCGAAGGGAGTGAAGAATTGCCCCCCCTTGAATTGCAGTCCATATGGCAACGAGGTGGTTTGGCCGAACGCCTCTTCCACCTCGACTGCGCTTTCGTTTCCGTTGTCCAGCTTGAAGACGATGTTGGCGAAACCTTCAAAGTAAGGGTCCACGGCGCCATCAAGCGCGAGTTCGACGTTGCGGGCGTTGAAGCCGTTTTGTTGAGGATCATGATCACCGACCTCAAGCGAACTCAGATCGGAGGCCGTCGAGGCGGCGGCGACAAAAATGGAATCGAACGAGATATTCAGATAACTGCCCTTCGGGGCACCACCTCCACCACCGATTGCTGCGGGTGCGGGGATCAGGGATGGCGAAGGCCCGCTACCCAGAGAACCTGGCACCAGGGATGCATCGGTCGTGGGAAACAAATTCCCTGTAGGCCCGGAACTCGAATTAGGGGATGGAACCGCTGCGGAGCCCGGCACCAGCATGGGGTCGGTGGTCGGGAACGCTGGTTGGGATTCCGGTGGCAGTGGGAGGACCTCTTCGTTGACTGGAGGCAGTGGTGCCCCCTGTTTCATCGCATCGATCACCGTCTGCTGGTCGGTGATCTGTTTCTTCAAGGCATCGAGTTCCGTCTGATGGCGGGTCTGAAGATCCTGAATGCTTTTTTGCATATCAAGGATCTGCTTTTGAACGGTGTCGTTGGAAGAATTGTCGGAAGGCTCTTCGGCCTGGAGTCGGAGGGAATTGAGAAGGCTGACGGAAAAAATGACGATGGATCTGCGGAAGTACATGAAATTGCATGATGAAGAATTGGGATGAAGGCATGGCCCAGGCCACGCATCACAGTCACGGGGAAACGCTTCCCGCGTGAATCGGATTCACTCGATCAGGCAAATGCAGGAGGCCCGTGTGCCAGCAGGCTGCCCAACAAATGGGCGGGACGCCAGCTAAGGTCTTCCGTGGGAACTAGAACGTAAGCAATCTCAACCTCCGCGCACTCCGGCACGAGGATCGGGGCTGGAGGCACCACCTCGACGGTCCCCGAGTGGAAGTCCGTGCAGAGACAATGGTGATTCGTATCGTGAGAATCCTGGTGAAGACACTCATGAATTTCCCCTGACGAAGCCATCAGGGAAAGCACGAAGACCTGGACAAAAGCAATCCAGACGAAGGGGGCAAAAAGCCGGATCCACGGAGCTTTGTGAGGTTCCAGTTTCACGTCGGACGATCTGTAACCAAAGAGTATGAGGTGACAATCTTAATCGTGGAGTCGCTTCAATAACGGGAGAAGACCGTCCACGAACTTTTCCTTGCGGAATCAACGTCGGGGTTCTTGATTCACCCCGATGCTCCGTTTCATGAACACGCTCTTCCTGATCGCCCTGGTTCTGGGCCTGGGAGTTCGTGCCTCCGGAGCGCATTTCGATCTCTGCCCGCCGAAGGTGCATGAGCAGGCTTGCTGCGATGGCCATGATGAGGTCGCCGACTCCGAACATGGTCCGGAATGCCCCCCATTTCATCACGATCACGAGCACCATCATGGTGAGTGCTGCACGGTTCCAGTGTGGGGCGTGGCGAAGCACGCCGAGTTTCTTGTTTTCCCCGAGTGGAAGTCCGGCCCGCGTGGGCTGAGTGGCAATGAGCACCCGCCGGAAGGCCCGGTGCTGCCGCTGGACAAGCCGCCGATGATTTGGATCTGAAAACGCTCCGCTGTCCGGAGTCGTGGCCTGTTAGATCAGGCCGCTCGTTTTCCCCGTGAAGCACCTCGCAGGTGAATCACGTCCATGCGCCCCCTGTCGGCCGCCCTTTGAGGGTTTTGATTCAAATCATCTTTTCCATGCATCCATTTCGTTTACCTGCCGTCGCAGCCTACCTGCTCACGGCCATTTCCCTCCACGCGGAGCCTTCCGCTGTGGTGTCGCTGGCCAGTGTCGGCGACCGCATCCGCGCCCAGAACCCCGACCTCGCCGCCGCCCGCTTCCGCATCCAGGAAGCACTCGGCCGCATGAACCAGTCCGGCCGCCCCGACAATCCGGAGCTCGAAACCTCGCTCGAACACAACCCGCGATTCCGTGAGGGAAAATTCGAGGTCGGCCTGTCCCAACGCTTTCCGGTGACCGACCGGCTGCGTTTGGAAAAGCAGGTTTCCCTTTCCGAACTGAAAGCCTCCGAGGCCGAGGTGCGCGAGGTCGAGAGGCAGCTCATCGGGAAAGCCCGCGAAGCGATCGTGAAGGTGCTGGTGACCCGCCAGCGTCGTGGGCTTCTGAAGGAGCAGTTCGCGGTCTCGAAGGAGTTCGCGGACTTTCTCTCGGACGTGGTCGCGAAGGGCGAAGGCTCGGCGCTCGATGCCGGGCAGGCGAAGCTGGAAGCGGCAAGTCTTTCCACCGAGATCCGTCAACTCGATGCCGGCGAAACCGCACTGCTCGGCGAGCTGAAGCCGTTGCTGGGAATGCGCACCGGGGAGTCGCTCAACGTCGGGGGAGCCCTGCCGGAGCCGTCATTGCCCG
>JANOBS010000550.1:0-24848 GCA_031411755.1 Luteolibacter sp.
CGAGCCAGAACTCGTAGTCGAATCCCTCAGGCACCGGTTGGACGGGGAGATTGGTCTTTCCGACCCAGGTGCCGAGTTTCCAATCGAAACCGGTGACACCGGACACGGTGATCGTCAGCGGCCAGCCTAACAGATCGTTCATCGCGGCCTTCTTGAGCTGCTTCACCGGCACGCCCATGCCGTAGAAGTTGTCCTTGAAGCGGAACCAGGTGTTGAGACGGAAGATGCGGTTGTGTTTCTCGACGGCCTTCACCATCGCCATGCCTTCACCGATCGTGCGGCTCATCGGCTTTTCGCACCACACGTCCTTGCCCGCCTTCGCGGCCTCGATGCTCATCAGCGCGTGCCAATGCGGCGGGGTGGCGACGTGGATGATGTCGATGTCCTCGCGCTTCAGCACCTCGCGGAAATCGTGGTAGCCCTTGATGCCCTTCGCCTCGCCGCCGACCTGGTCTATGCGTGTCTTGAGGTGCCCGGCATCGACGTCGCAGAGCGCCAACAATTTTCCGGGCATGCCTAGATGCGAGGAGGAGATGCCGCCGCAGCCAATTATGGCGCGGGTGATCTCATTGGACGGTGCGGTCTGGCCACCGAGCCCGAGCACGCGGCTGGGAACGATCTGGATGGTCGCCATGGCGGCGAGGGACTTGAGGGTCTGGCGACGGGTGATCATGGGAGTGAGTGGTGAATGGTGAGATTTGGAACAGCCAAGAGCGCCAAGGGTGGAAGAGGTCTGATCGGAATTTCTTGGCGAACTTGGCGTCTTGGCGGTGTAATTTTTCGGGAAAATGTCTCAATGTTTCGAGTCTCCGCCGTCGGCGGTCTTATCCCAGAAGAAGATGAAGAAGATGACGGCGATGGCACCGGCCATTCCGGCTGGGAGGACCCAGAAGTTCTTCCACTGGGCAGAGGCGGCTTGGAGGAGGTTGGGGTTCACTTCGGGAAGGCCGACCGAGAACATTTGTCCGAGCTGCTGGCCGAAGCTGAGCGTCTGCGGGACGGTGGCCTCCTTGATCGCGGAGGCGAGTGCAGCGTGTCCACCGACATGGGCGGTCATTTTCGCATCGGCGATCTGATAGCCGAAATACATGCCGATGCCCTGTGTGAAGAAGACGAGCATCGACTGCACCTGGCTGCGAACGGTCACGGGTGCGGCCTTGTCGGCGTAGATGAAGCCGGTGACGAAGAAGAAGTCATAGCTGATGCCGTGGAGCATGATGGCGAGGAAAAGCATCCACACGACCTGGTCGGGCGCGCCGAAGGAAAACAGCAGGTAGCGCACCACCCAAGCGAGCATGCCGACGAGAATCATCCATTTCACCCCGAGCTTCCGGAAGAAGAAAGGAATCAGGAGCATGAAGATGATTTCCGACATCTGGCCGACCGCCATCGACGAGGCGGGCTGGCGGAAGCCCATGTCGGAAAGGAAGATCGAAGTGGTGCTGAAGTAGTAGGCCAGCGGGATGCAGATCAGGGTGGAGCAAATGATGAAGACCAGGAAAGAGGGCTTCTTGAGAAGCTTGAAGGCATCCAGCATCAGCAGGCTCGACAGGCTGAGCGGCTGGCCTTTTGCCGGCGGCGGAGTGGAAGGCAGGAAGAAGGCGAAGACGCCGAGCACCAGCGAGGTGGCTCCGGCGAGGGTGAAGATCTGGAGGTTGTTCGACCAGCCGAGGAAGCCGACGAGCAGGCCGGCCGCGATCCAGCCAATGGTGCCCCAGACGCGCAGGGCGGGGAACTTGCTCTGATCGCTGATGTTTGAGAAAGCGATCGTGTTGCCCAGCCCGAGCGTCGGCATGTAGCAGAGCATGTGGAGCATGAAGAGGTTCTTCACGACCCCGGCGTCGCCCTTCGCCGCAAAGGATGGAACCGCGAGCATGGCAACACCGCCGATGAGCAGCAGCACGCCCATCACTTTTTCAGATGGGAAAAACCGGTCCGCCACGAGTCCGAGAAAGAGCGGCGCGAGGATGGCGGCGATCGGCGCGGAGCCATAGGCGGACCCGATGATGGAGGCCAGGCCATTGGAGTCGAGACAGGCCCCGAGAGTCACGAACCACGCGCCCCAGAGGAAGAACTGCAGGAACATCATCACGGAAAGCCGGAGGGTGACGGAGGAGGTCGGAGCGGTGGTCATGGGCAGAAGACGGTTGCGGAAGGATCGAAAGCCCATACTCCAGAGCATCGGCGGATCTTCCGCAAGATCGGATCACGCCGGGCTTGCCGTGAAAGATCGACTTGCCCACAAAGGTAGTGCGCCTCGTACCTTCCATCCTGAATTGTCATGAATCCTTCTGATTTCAATCGTCGCAAGTTTCTCGGAGTCACCGGAGCCACCCTCGCGGTCGCCGGATTTCCCGCCATCGTCCGGGGCCAGGAGGCCTCCAAGCAGGTCCTGAAGGTCGGCCTCATCGGCTGCGGCGGACGCGGCACCGGAGCCGCCAGCCAGGCACTTTCCGCCGATCCGAATGTGAAACTCTGGGCCATGGGCGATGCCTTCGCTCCCGCCATCGCGAACAGCCTGAAGCAACTCGGCAAGTTCGGCGAGCGGCTCGATGTCCCACAAAGCCGCCAGTTCGCCGGACTCGATGCATTCAAGGAAGTCCTCGCCAGCGGCGTGGATGTGGTGATCCTCGCCACTCCTCCCGGATTCCGCCCCCAGCACCTGCGCGCAGCGGTCGAGGCCGGAAAGCACATCTTCTGTGAAAAGCCGATGGCCGTCGACGTGGCCGGCGTGAAGTCGGTGATGGAGACCGCGAAGTTGGCGAAGCAGAAGAACGTCGCGATCCAACACGGCTTCTGCTGGCGCTACGCACCCGGCGTGCGCGAGGCCTACGGCAAGATCACCTCGGGCGAACTCGGCCGCGTGGTCTCGATCTACGGCACCTACATGGGCACCCCGCCAAAGCCGCTCCAGCCCGGCATGAAGAAGCCGGATGGCATGGGCGACGTCGAGTGGCAGGTCGCATGGTGGAACAATTTCGAGTGGCTCAGCGGCGGCCCGATCCAGGAGCAGGCCATCCACACCGTGGACAAGATCGCCTGGGCCATGGGCGACGTCGCCCCGATCGCCGCTGTCGCCAACGGTGGCCGCGCGATGCGCACCGACGCCGGCAATGTTTACGATCACTACAACGTCGCCTACGAGTATCCGAACGGAGTCTTCTGTCACTTCGGCGAGCGCCAGTATCCCGGCCTGCACGGTGAGGTGGTCGACCGCGTTTATTGTGAAAAGGGCACCGTCATCTGCCCGGACACGCCGATGGTCCTCGATACCGATGGCAAGAAGCGGAAATGGATGTATCGCGCCCAGGATGGCGTGGAGCAGAACATGTATCAGGTCTGCCACAACGAGTTCTTCGCCGCCCTGCGCAAGGGTGAGATCATCAACACCGGCGAGTACATGGCGAACAGCACCATGCTCGGAATTCTCGGTCGCGAGGCCGCTCACACCGGGAAGCGCATCACCTGGGATGAACTCTGGAAGGCCGAACAGGACATGGCTCCGGACACCCTGAAGTTTCCCGACGAGTTCCCGATCGCGCCGGTGCCGGTGCCCGGAGTTTACAAGCTGGCCTGAATCCTCACGCCCGTTCCGAAATGGTTTCCCGTTTCATGCTCTGCGCCCCGCTGGCGCTGGTCGGAGTCGCGCACGCGGCCGATCCGCTGCCGAGACCGGCGCTGCTCCCGACCACCAAGGCCATTCACGAAATCATCGCCAAACAGCCGGATCCTGCGGCCGATGCGATGAAGACCTTCACGGAAAAGGTTCCGAAGGCTGAAGATGCCACCTTCGACCTGCTGCCGATTCCGGGTGGCGAGTTCACCATTGGATCGCCTGAAAGTGAGGCTAAGCGCACTCCCGCCGAAGGCCCGCAGAAGAAGCTCAGGATCGAGCCGTTCTGGATGGCGAAGGTCGAGACGACCTGGGCGCTTTACCGGCCCTACATGGAAAACCAGAAGGCGCGGAACAAGGACGGCACGCTCAACCGCGACAGCAACCAAACGACCTCCGAGCCTCCCGAACAGAAGGACGGTGAAACCTTGGTCGATGTCGTCACCCAGCCGACGCCACCGTACGTGCCGATGAATTTCGGCATGGGCAGCGGATACGACAAGGACTCACCGGCGATCGGCGTGACCCAGCATGCTGCCAGCAAGTTCTGCGAGTGGCTCAGCGCTCAGACCGGTCATTTCTACCGCCTGCCAACCGAAGCCGAGTGGGAATACGCCTGCCGCGCCGGGACGACCACGGCCTACAGCTTCGGCGATGATGCCTCGAAGCTTGATGACTTCGCGTGGTCGGTCGGAAACGCCGAATACCAGTATCAGAAGGTCGGCACGAAAAAGCCGAACCCCTGGGGCCTTTACGACATGCACGGCAACGTTGCCGAGCTCTGCCTCGGACAGTTCGCCGCCGATGCCTACGCCTCCCTCAAGGATGGCGATGTGAATCCCTGGACCGCCATCACCAAGCGCTATCCCACCGTCGTCCGTGGTGGCAGTTACAATGACGATCCGGACAAGCTGCGCTCCGCCGCCCGTCGCGGTACGGATCCGGCCTGGAAGATGATCGATC
This sequence comes from Luteolibacter sp., assembly GCA_031411755.1. Taxonomy (GTDB): domain Bacteria; phylum Verrucomicrobiota; class Verrucomicrobiia; order Verrucomicrobiales; family Akkermansiaceae; genus Luteolibacter. The sequence goes on from JANOBS010000550.1 coordinate 4,577, forward strand.
CCCAGGAGCCGAAGTCGCAGTGGTACTTCACCAACGCGCCCTGGCTGGGCTTCCGTGTCATCCGTCCGTTGAAGACGCCGAGTGTCGAGGAGATGCACCGCTTCTGGAACATGGACGGCGACACCGAATGAAGGCCTTGCTCTTCCTGCTGCTGGCCTGCACGGCGCTCGCAGGGGAGTCCCGTTTCACCTTCGAACGCGGCCTGATGGGCACGCGCTTCGCCGTCATCTGTCACGGTCCTGATGAGGCCCTTGCCAAAGCGGCGGCCGATGCGGCGTTTCAGCGCGCCGAGGAAATCAACGCCGTCGCCTCCGACTACATCGTCGGCAGCGAACTACTACGTTTGTCCGAGAAAACCGGCCAGCCGGTGAAGCTCTCGCCGCTGCTGTTCGATCTGCTCGCGAAATCCATGGACTTCGCGGAGAAGACCGAAGGCCGTTTCGATCCCACGCTCGGACCCTTGACCACGCTCTGGCGCGAGACCCGCCGCGCGGGAAAACTCCCATCGCCTGAAACCCTGGCTGCAGCAAAAGCCGCGTGTGGCTGGAAGCTTCTGAAACTCGATCCATCCGCACAAACCGTCATCCTCAAGAACCCCGGCATGCGCCTCGATCTCGGCGGCATCGCCAAAGGCTACGCGGCGGACGCAATGTTCGAGGTAATGAAATCGAAGGGCTTTTCCACGTCCTGCATCGCGGCCGGCGGCGATCTGCGCCTCGGTGATCCGCCACCGGGAAAACCCGGCTGGGCGGTTGGATTGCGCACACTTGAGAAGGGCAGGATCTCCGGAAAGATCGAGCTTTCCAACTGCGCTGTCTCGACCTCGGGTGATCTTGAACAAGCCGTTGAAATCGACGGTGTGCGCTACGCCCACATCATCGATCCGAAGACCGGACTCGGGCTCACGAAGCATCTCGCAGTGACGATCATCGCGCCCAACGCCACCACCAGCGACGCCCTTGCAACCGCCACCTGCGTCGTGGGAGCGGATCAGGCAGAGGCGTTCGCGCGGTCGTGTGGCGCCACCGATGTGCGGATTGCCAAGGCCCCCTGAGTTCGCTTTGATGACATCCGCATGCCGGATGCCAGACAGGACTTCGCGTTCGCCTTCCTCAGTCTTTTGTTCGAAGGCACGCCCTTCATTTTGCTCGGCACCCTGATCAGCGGCCTGCTCGATGTTTACCTGCCATCCGGCGCGATGGACCGGCTGCTGCCGAAGAACAAGATCGGCGCGGTGTTGGTCGCCGGGTTGCTCGGGGCGATCTTTCCCGTCTGTGAATGCGCGGTCGTGCCGGTGATCCGGCGCTTGGTGAAAAAAGGCCTGCCGGTGTCCTGCGCGCTGACCTACATGCTCGCCGCGCCGATCCTCAATCCGATCACGGCGCTTAGCACGTGGAAGGCCTTCGAGGGACAGGATGCCGGGTTGATGACGGTGTCGCGCCTGTTGCTGGGGTTCGTCGTCGCGGTGGGTGTTGGGCTGAGCGTCTCGCGACTTCCGCTCGCCTCCGTACTGAAACGGAAGCTGATCGACGACCTCGATCATTCCCACGAACCCACCTGCTGCGGCTCATCCTGCGGCAGCGAGTGTGGCGATCATTCCAGCGACACCAAGCTGCTCTCCGCCTTCCGTTCCGCGCTGCGTGATTTCGTGGACGTCGGGGCCTACTTCGCGGTCGGGGTCACTCTAACAGCCTTGTTCAACACCGGCATCGCTCCCGGTGCTGCGTGGCTGGATGGGGTGGCGCAGCATCCGGTCGGCGCGCCGATGGCCCTCATGGCACTGGCTTATATCCTGAGCCTTTGCAGTACCTCGGACGCCTTCATCGCAGCCACGCTCCACAGCTTTTCGAATGGCGCGAAGCTGGCCTTCCTCGTTCTCGGGCCGATGCTCGATGTGAAGCTGACCTTCCTCTATCAAACCGTGCTGCGCAGGCGCTTCATCGTCTGTCTCGCGCTCGGCCTGTTCGTCTCGATCGGCGGGCTTTCCATCCTCTGGCAACTTTGGTTCTCCGCGCACCCATGAGCCCGAAACTTTCCCGCATCCTGCTCTCGCTGGCGGTCCTTTCGTGGAGCGCCACGCTGTTGTATTTCCACACCGGCGGCCGCATCACCCGTTACCTCGCGCCGGATTTCCGGCTGATCTGCCTGGTCGGCGGACTCGGCCTGGCGGTCCTCGGGATCTTCAACCTCGTGATGGCGGGTGATGACGATGGCCACGCTTGTGAAGACGGCCACGATCATGCCTCGTCCGATCTTCCGACGACGGTGGTGCTGCTGCTGATGCTGGTTCCATTGGGCCTCTCGCTCGCGTGGTCGAAGGATGCCTATTCGCCCGGAGCGCTGGCGCGAAAGGGTCTTTACGAGACGCCTTCCCGCGCGCAGATCACCGCCACCGCTGCCTTGCCGATCACTCGTGAGGAGTTGGAAAAATCCCATCGGAAGACGGCGGACGGCTACCTCGAGTTTGATCTGATCGAACTCTTTCTCGCCACCGGAGATCGCGATCAGCAGCGGCTGCTTGATGGGATGAAAGTCGCCACACTGGGCCGGATCGTTGATGAACGGGACAACAATTCCGCCGGCACCCGCAAGCGTCTCTACCGGCTGTTCATGACCTGCTGCGCCGCAGACAGTCGGGCGATTCCCATCATCCTCGAGTTCGGAAAAACACCACCTTCCCTGCCCGAAAACGGTTGGGTGCGGGTGAGTGGCACGCTCGGGTTTCCAATCGTCGGTGGTGTGATGCAGCCAGTGCTCACGGTCGATCAGGCAAACCCGGTCACAGCTCCAGCGGAGGAAAGTTTCCAGCGCCGCTGAGGCGCGTGATCACGGGGCTGGAGTGGCTGGAGCAACTGGAGCCACCGCCGCCACGGGCTCAAGCAGGGCCCTGAATTGCTTCGTCCACTCGATCGCCTTGGGGTGGGTGGCGTATTTCTCGATGTGCTGGAACATCCTGAGCGCGGCACCACGTTGGTCGCCGGCCTTGAAGACGTCCTCTTCCTCCTGCCAGAGAAACTCGGGATAGGTCTCGGTCACGAATTTTTCCTGCCCGGGCGGACGCCCCCCGTCACGCGAGGGCTTCTCATCGGCACCGCGGCTCCAGTGCTCGACGATGAGCGTTTCCTGCTGGATGCGTCGGGTCCAGGCGGCCCGCAGGCTTTCAATCCGGTCCGGCCTGCGCAGCGGTGGGAGAATGACCTTCCCGTAAATGTTTCCGAGTTCGATGGGTGACAAGGGCCACTCGTTTACCTTCACACCGTCGAGTTCATAGACCTGGGCGAAGACGGTCGAGAGCACTCCCTGCTTCAGCACATCACGCTGGCCGTCGAGACTCACGACGTCGGCGAAGACGTCATCAACAGCCTTCGCGGCATCCGGTGAGAACTTGACGACGGACTCCTTCGAGCTGGCGACCTGGAGCGTCAGCACAAGCCAGCGGAGCTGATGACGCAGCGCCCGCCTGAACCCAGGGTTCTTCAATTGATCCTCCTGCTTCTTTTTCCATTCACGGAAATCCGACTCTTTCTTGTTCTTGTCGTCGAACTGCAGCTTCTCGACACACTTCAGGTAGAAATCGATCGCCGCCTCATCGCTGCCCATCGCGCCACGGTAAGCCGAAATCGCGGCGTTGAAGCGCTCGTTGACCAGCTTCTCTGAGCCCTCCTGGATCTTCGTCAAGCGCTCGATCAGTGCCTCACGATCCGCCTCGGTCAGGGGATCCGCGTGCAGCAGCGGGGTGAGTGTGAGTGCGACGGCGAGGGTTTTCAGGGCACGCATGAATGGGTTTCTGGCATAGCCTGCGCACCTCGCCAAGCAATCCATTCATTTCCTAAAAGCGTCCTCCTCCTGCGATCCTGCGGCTCAGGTCCTCCAGGGCTTCCTTCGGGACGAAACCACCCGCCGTCAGCGCCAGTTTCCGGCAGCCATTCAGCTCCCGCAGATCGTCTAGAAGGGCTGCTGGTTTTCCGAATCGCTTCGCCGTTTCCAACAAGGCCTCCACGCTGGCCTCGCCGCGATCGCCGGCGACCACCACTCCATCGCACCAGCCGCAGAGCGATTCCAGGGACCTTTCCCGCATCGCCATCGAGGGGGATACGGTGTCGAGAAACGAGAGCCTGGCATCCCGGTAGCGCAGTCGCAGTTGCTGGGAAAGCCACGCCACACGTCGCGGCGAAAGCGTCGTCTGGCAGACCGCGCCAAAGGCCGGAGCGTAGCGCATCCGGGCGATGTCGGTGGTGTCCTCCAGCACGATCGTCCCCGGATAGTCCGACGCCAGCGCCTGCGTTTCCGGGTCGTCATGGCGACCGATGATCAGCGTCTGCGCGCCCTCCATCCGCAGCAGGCCCAGCGCCACCTGCGCCCGCCGGACCTGCTGCGAACGCGCATCCACCACCTTCCACCCGTGCTCCTGCCAGCGGCGCTTGTCCCGCATCGACACCCCGCCGAAGGGCAGCACCACCGATTTCACCCGGGAAAAATCCTCTTCCTGCGCCTCCTCGATCACCCCGAGCCGACGCAGCCTCGCCCGCACCCCGGCATCCGGCATGAAAATGCCCGGCACTGCCACAAGACCCGCCGCCGCCTCGCGCTCGATCAGCTCCAGCGCCTGCCGAGTCTCCGAATCCATCCCCAGCGCCGACGCGATTTTCCACTCCACCGACGGACGGGCTCCCACGATTTCCTTCGACATGACCGCTTTCATGGCTTTGTTTTGCAAAGTGAACGTTCCGAAAAAATCCGACGCGCTCGCCGGATGTATTAGCTTTGTATCACAAAGCTAAATGAGAGCAATAGAAATTTCGACTGCCGTTCCCTTCGTCATTCGGAAATTCCTCATTCGTCATTTCTCCCAGCCCCAAGTTGGGCACCATGAAGCAGCCCGTGGGTGCAACCCCTGGAATGTGACCACAAAGCGGTTGCACCCTGAATGGGTGCCATGGAGCGGGCGGGCCAATGGGCTTTCATAGCCAAGGAACAACCTCCCGCCGATCCGTCTCATCGCGCCCAATTCAGGGCGCGGATTCATTTCGAATTCTTGCCCCGGGGTTGCACCCACGGGCTATTTCATCAAGCCCCTTTGGGGCGGATATTGAAGAGACGAGGAGTTTACCTCTTGCCGACCTCGAACGTCATCCGCACATGATCCGACCTCAATGTCGCCGTCTTCGTCGTGCGGATATTCCGGAGATCCCGGCTGAGCCAGAGCTGATCGAGGGTGAGCACCGGCAAACCGTAGAGCCAGGTCTCTTGAAATCCTTTCTGCCCGCTGTCGTTCGCGAGGCTGAACTGATCTCTCCACGCATCGAAGCCCCGCGCGGTCGGCGGAGTATTGAAATCGCCCAGGATCAGGCAGCGTTCGTTTGCTGCAACCTTGTGGATGCGGTCCAAGTACGGCCCACGCAGTAGCCAGGGCTGAGAGGGAATGTCGATCGCGAGAACCGCGTAGTCCGTTCCATCGATCTGCACCCTCACCCGGTGGCAACGGAACCGACCGGCATCGCCGAACGCCGTGGTGTCAATCAGCCTGCCGCGCACGCCGACGACGATGCCGCCTTCCAGTTTCTCCCAGGTGAGGTCCGGATGCGTCGCGGTGAAGCCCTGCCAGACGTCGTCCGGGAGTGGCCCGGCTTCGATCAGCACCACGAGCTTGGTTTCCGGCTCAACCAAGGCCGGCCACTCGCGCGGCATTTTCCAGAGGTTCCGTCCGGTATTCCAAAGCGTGACCTTGAAGGATCCAGCCGCAGCAGGAGGCGGAGAGCTCCATTGAAACGAATGCGTTCCCTCGATCAGTGAGCCGACGAAAAGGGTAACGATCCATAGAAGCGGCCTTGTCGAAATCGGTCGCAACAGCAACCACGCGATTCCGAGGAGCCCGATCCGCAGCAGCCACGGCACGCCGAAAAAGAGGATCGCGCTGGGGATGATCGCGTCCCGAATCGTCATTGCGCACACAGCGGAAGCAGCTGCCAGGGCAAGCGCCGAAGCGCCTGCGATTCGCTTCGCCTTGGTCAATCGGCTGCTCATTTCCCGAGATCGAGGATCTGCGCCAGGATCGCCAGATACTGCTCGAAGGCCTTCCTTCCCTCGCGGTTCAGCGTGTAGAGCGTCTGCGGTCGCCCATCACCGGTGAACTTCTCACCACCGATGAAGCCCGCTTTTTCCAAGGTCCGGAGGTGGGTGATGAGGTTGCCATCGCTCATGTCGAGCTGGGCCTTGAGGTCCTGAAAAGGCCACGGCTCCACGCGGGAAGCGAGCAGCGTCATGATGGAGAGCCGCCCTTTCTCGTGAATGGTTTTATCGATCTGGGAAAAGTCGATCATGCGGCGGTGTCCTCACGGCGGCCGGTGGTGACGATGATCGCACCGTAAAGAAGATGGAAGCCTCCGAATGCGATGGCCATCAGCCGCGAGCCATTGCGGACCTTGGCGAGCAGTGGCGCGGACTCCGGATCGATCAATCCAGTGAGCGAAGCCAGTGCCGCGACGCCAAGAACGACGAAGGCCCAGCCGAGCCAGACCATCGACTTCGGAGCGAACTCCCGGATCGCAAGCAGGGCCAGGCCGTAGTGCAGGATCCAGAAGCAGGCAGCGAGGATCGTGGAGGTCGGCTGATTGCTGCGGATCGCCAGCAGACCGAGAAAGCCGCCTGCGATGATCGAAGGCAGCGCGCCGCGCAGGGCGAGTTTCAGTCCCGAGGTCCAGACCCGGCCCTTCCTCGCGGCGGCCATCCGCACGAGCTGATAGAGATTGAAAAGCAGAACCGCAGCGAGCCCGCCAAGCCAGATCGCCGCCCAGGTCCAGCCGGTTTTGGACTCGGAAACCCAGGCCGCGCCAAGTGCCGCCGCCCCGCCGATCAAGGCCGTTTCGCCCGAGAGGGCACGGAACACGGTGGCCCGCTCCATCATCGAACGGATCACCCGCAACTGCTCTGCCGCTTCCTCACGCGTCGTCATGTGTGTGCTTTGCCAGACAAAGTCGCCCGATTCAAGCGTGATCATACTCTCATTGCGGAGACCGGTCGGACTCATCGCCCATGTCCTTCAGGAAAATCGCCAGCGCCCCACCGGAGAGCAGGATTTCCGCCAGCGCCATCAGTAGGGAAACCGCCATCAGGCCGAGCGCGATCCCGAACAGGACCTTCGCAGGTGGCTCGCTGTCGAAATAGAATCCCGCCATTGAGGCCAGGCAGAAGATCAGGCTGATGACCCCGAAGGCCTGCATCCCGCGGATCAGGCTCAGCCGCCAGCGCAGGTTCTGGAGCTGCGCATGAATGCCCGGACTGTGGCTCGTTCGGAAGTCGGCATGCAGCGTCCGGATCAGCGCGGACAGATGCAGGAAGCGGTTGGTGTACGCCAGAAACAGCAGCGAACTCGCGGGAAACAACAGCGTCGGCGTCGAGATCGTCAGTTCCATGGATTCGAGACTCAAGAGTCCAGAGACCAGAATCAAGAGAAGAGGGACCAAAACACCAATCGGTCCGTCCTCTTCTTCTCTTGAATCTTGAATTTGGATTCTGGACTCTGCAAACCCATTGACTGCCCCAGATTGCCCGGACTGCCCGCAGCCGACAGAAGCGCACAAGATCACCGAGAAGGACATCCTTGAGCAGGAAATGTTCGAGCTGGTCTCGCCGGACCACACCTTCCTCTCCGGACCGCGCAGCCGTATCCGCGACCTCAGCACCCTTTTCACCGTCGCTCTCGATTTCATCCGAGCCTTTCGAGTGCTGCATTTCGTCGGCCCCTGCGTGACCCTCTTCGGCTCCGCCCGCACCAAGCCCGGCACGACCTACTATGAGCTTGCGAGAAAAATGGGAGCCGAGTGCGCCAAGCTCGGTTTCACCGTCATGACCGGCGGCGGCCCCGGCATCATGGAGGCGGCCAACCGCGGGGCCTTCGAGGAGGGCGGCCGCTCGATCGGCGTGAACATCGAGCTGCCCTTCGAGCAGCACGTGAACCCCTACGTCCAGAAGTCCGTCACCATGCGCTACTTCTTCACGCGCAAGACCGTCCTCATCAAGTACTCCTACGCCTTCATCGTCCTCCCCGGCGGCGCGGGCACGCTCGACGAGATGTTCGAAACCATGACCCTCATCCAGACGGGCAAGCTCCGCGATTTCCCGATCATCCTCATGGGAAAGGATTATTGGAAGCCACTCATGGACTTCGTCTACAAGATGGCCGAGGAGGGCACCATCGACCCTGAGGACCCCGAACTCATCTTCTTCACCGACGACCCGAAGGATGCTGTCGCCCACCTCGAACGCCACGCCGTGCGCCAGTTCAATCTCCGCCGCCAGCCGCTGCCGAAGCGCAGCGTGATCCTCGGCGAAGAAGGGCTGGGGAAAATCTGAGGGCCTTGCCTTGGACTCACGTTCCAATCACAGCGCTTGCTTGCACTTCTGGCTCTGATTCGGTTCAATTCATTTGGTATTTCCCGCTGCAGCCATGTCCGACGACTTCACAGAAACCACCTCCGTGTCCTGGTTCGGACGCATTGCCCGTTCCATCAAAGGGATTCTCTTTGGAATCATCCTGCTGCCGCTTTCGATCGTCCTCCACTCCTGGAACGAAGGTCGCGCAGTGACGACGTCGAGAAGCCTGAAGGAAGGCGCGGCGGCGGTGGTGTCCGTGCAATCCGATGCGGTCCTCCCGACGAACGAAGGCAAGCTGGTCCATCTGAGCGGCGAAGTCAGGACCAGCGAGGCGGTGAGTGATCCACTTTTCGGACTCAGTGCGGAAGCCTTGAAGCTCACACGCGTGGTCGAGATGTATCAGTGGAAGGAGAGCAAACACTCCGATACCCGCAAGAAGCTCGGCGGCGGTGAGGAAACCGTGACGCGTTACACTTACGAAAAGACCTGGTCGGACCGCGAGATCGACTCCTCCGATTTCAAGGAAGCCAGCGGTCACCAGAACCCGGCCAAACTACCTTTTCCAAGTACTACCACGATCAGCGCGAAGTCCACACTCGGAGCCTTCGGGATTCCAGCGGACATCATTGCGAAAATGGGCGGTGAATCCGCGCTCATGCCCACATCGGACTGCGTCGCCCGGCTTCCAGAGAATTGGAAGGCGAAGGCCCGCTTGCACGGCGAGAGTGTCTACCTTGGTACGGATCCCGAGGCCCCGGCGGTCGGTGATGCGCGCGTGACCTTCAAGGTGGTGAAGCCCGCGACGTTCAGCATCCTCGCCAAGCAGCAGGCGAATTCACTGGCCGCTTACCAGACGAAGGCCGGACGCGAGATCGAGCGCGTGGAATCCGGCAGCATCAGCGCCGAGCAGATGTTCCAGCACGCGGAGTCCGAGAACACCCTGATGACCTGGGCGCTGCGCTTCGGTGGTTTCATCGTCATGCTGACCGGCTTCTCGCTGCTGTTGAATCCGCTGAAAATCCTGGCGGACGTCATTCCCTTCATTGGCAGCATCGTCGGCTTCGGCACGGGGCTTGTTTCGCTCATCCTCGCATTCGCTGGCTCTTTGGTGGTCATCGCCATCGCCTGGCTGGCGGTGCGCCCCCTGCTCGGTGGGACGCTGCTGTTGACTGCCGCTGGGGCCTTTGCCTACGGATTGATCCGCATCCGCCGGAATCGCCGGTCATCGGTGCTTGCGGTGGGTTGATCAAGCGGCCCATGTACGAAAGTTCATTTGACCCTCCCAAGGCATCGATCCCTCCGGGATAGAAGTTTCACTAGGCGCCAGGCTCTTTCTTCGTCTGGTTCTGGAATCGGCTTTGCTTCGCGGCGGCAGTCATTTCATTCACCGAATGTTTGGAATGCCTGTTCGAGATCCGCAATCAGGTCATCCGGATCCTCGACTCCAATCGAAAGCCGAACCAAGGCCTCGGTGATGCCCAGGCGCAGACGACTCTCCGGCGGCACGTCGGAATGGGTCATCGACGCCGGATGCGAGGCCAGGGTTTCCGTCCCACCCAGACTCACCGCCAGCTTGATCACCTGCAGTCGATTCAGGAACGCAAAGGCCTCCGCCTCACCACCGACGATCTCGAAGGCAAACGTGGAGCCGGCCGACTTGCACTGGCTTGCATAAAGCGGACGATCCGGGTGATTCTCCGGAAGAAACTCCAGATACCAGACCGATTTCACCCGCTCGTGCGTCCGCAGCCACGCGGCGACTTTCTTCGCGCCTGCCTCGGCAGCGTCCATCCGTAGCTTCAGCGTCTCCAGTGAGCGCAGCAACAGCCACGCGGTGTGTGGATCGGGCATCGTGCCGAGAATCGTCCGCATCACGCCCACTGGCGTCATCCACTTCGCATCTCCTGAGCATGAGCCTGCGATCAGATCCGAATGCCCGCCGACATACTTGGTCAGTGAAGTGATGCAAAGATCCGCGCCCAAGGCCAGCGGTGTCTGCCACAGCGGCCCGAGGAACGTGTTGTCCACCAGCACCGGTGGTCGACCGGATGACGTGGCGAGGCTCTCGGAAATCTCCCGGGCGAGCCGGATGTCGACCAGGCCGTTGGTCGGATTGGCAGGTGTTTCCAGATAGATGACTCCGACCTTGCCCCCGCTTTCCGACGCTTGGGCAGTGGCCTTGGTGGCCGCTTCGCGAAATGCTTTACCGCCGCCTTCCGCCTCGAAGCCCACGCCGTGGATTCCGAACTGCGGTAGGATGTGGTGAACCAGATACTCGGTGCCACCATAGACCGGCTCGGAAAAAACGAAGGTGTCGCCCGGACGCAGGAAGGTCCACATCGCGGTTGAAATCGCCGCCATGCCCGAGCAGAAGGCCAGCGTCCTCTCCGCCTGATCCCACACCGCGAGGCGGTCCTCCAGCACCTCGAGATTCGGATTGTTGATCCGCGAGTAGATCAGGCCCATTTCCTCGCCGCGTTCCTTCTCGCGAAGTCCGTAGGCGAGCTCGAAGAACGCCTTCCCCTCCTCCGCCGTGCGAAAGACAAACGTCGAGGTCTGGAAAAGCGGCGGCTTCAACGCGCCTTCGGAAAGTGCGGGCGAGTAACCATAGCCCATCATCAGCGTCGCTGGGGAGAGCTGCCGCTCGCCGAGTGTTTTGGAGCGGTACGTTTTGCCAATTTTTTTCATGACCCCAAACCTAGTCCCGCCCGTCACGCACGGGAAATCGTTTTGCGGTCACCTAGACGAAATGCTGCGTGGTATTCTGAGAGGCTTTCTGAAAAGTGCTGCTTGTCGATTTGGTCTGCTTTCTTTGTCCGCAGAGGCACCGAGGAATCGCGGAGATCACCGAGAAATCATTGATTGGGAGACTCCGCGACCACATCCAGCCTCTCCGACTTTGCGGAAAATTGGCCGCCAATCTTCGCATGGCAGTAATTCTCAGACAGCCTCTAAAAACGGGAACCTGGCCAAATAGCAAAACCGGAAGCAATCCTATCGCTATCCAATCTCACTTTGCGATTTCTTCCATGGCATCCTCATTCAGGTTGGCGCGCGCCAGAACCGTCAGTGCCTTGTTGGTGTCCCCCTCTTCATCGAGGATCTCCTGGAGCAATCCCGCTGCCTTGTCGTTGCCGAGCAATTTGGCCCATTCGTGGAGGCAGCCATAAGTCGCCATTTCGTAATGTTCGACCTTCTGGGCGGCTGCGATCAGGGCAGCGTTGATGGCTGGCGATCCTTCGAACTCCGCTGCAATTTCGTCACCCTCCTTCAACAATCCAACTGTCGCATTGCAGGTTTTCACTTTGGCTTTCCGATCAAAGCACGCGAAGACCTTCTCGACTTTTTCCGCGTGGCCTTCGGTCTGTTTGAGGTGGAGTTCAAATGCCTTTTTGAGGGCCGGATTGGTGGCCGCTTTCGCCATTCTCGGCAGGGCTTTGGCGATGCGATGCTCAGCGTCATAAATATCCGCCAGCTCATTGAGAAATAGATCCTGAAGTGTTTTCATGGGTGGTTGGGTGGTTCTTGGATGTCGCGGCCGTGATTTTTCTCTCAACCGTCCAGATCAGAAATGTGGATGCGATCGTCTATTCATCCATGGGGTGAAACCCTAGGTGTTCAGCCATCTTTGGAACTGCCAAAAAGCAGGGTTTCACCCCATGGAGTTCCCTTGATCGGTGGCTACGTTGTTGCACTTGAGCGATCAAGACGACTCCCCCCAAAGGCCATGAAGTTCTGTCGTGAAACATGATCAGGCTGCGACATCCAAATCGACCAATGCGTTGCGGATTTCTCAACCAATCACTCAGGCATGCCTGAGCATTTCGCGATTCCTTCCTGGGATCACCATCGTTCAACCAACCAACCAACACATGAAAACCATCCAAAGAAGACTCCTCATCTCCCTGGTTCCCCTGCTCACCCCGTTGACCGCTTTTGCCGAGACGGAAAAGCAGACGGAGCCCGTCTCCACCGTTTCCGAAGCGAAAGGCAGCGCCCCGATGTGGCGCGCCTCGCAGATCATGGGAATCAACGTGAAGAACGCTGCAAACGAAACTGTCGGTGAGGTCAAGGACCTCGTTCTCGACATGAAGGGCGGTCAGATCCTGGCTGTGATCATCTCGTCGGGTGGATTTCTTGGCATGGCCGACACAGTGAGTGCCATTCCGGTATCGGCTCTGCGATACGACGCTGCGAGCAAGTCGTTCCACACCAAGCTCACGAAAGAGCAAGTAGGCAAGGCCCCCCAATTCAAGAATGACGCCTGGCCGGATTACAGCCAGGCCACCTCCTTGGAAACGCTGCGTTCCTACCGCGACTCCATCGGCGGTGATGTGAGCGCCCCGGACAACACCGCGCAGAACGAGAAGGAAATGCGCAAGGATGCCGTTGGCCCGACCGATCAGGGCAACAGCGAAAAGGACGTTCAGATCACCAAGGACATCCGCTCCGGCGTGATGGCTGCGGATCTATCCTTCAATGCCAAGAACATCAAGATCATCACCCGCGATGAAAAGGTCACCTTGAAGGGCGTGGTGCAATCCGATGCCGAGCATCAGACGATCCTCAAGATCGCCGGAAATCATGTCGATACCGCCAAGCTCAGCGACGAGCTGAAGGTGAATTCCAAGTGAACCAACAATCTCCTGTTAGAAATTCAAACCAACACAAACCATGAGCAACAAATCAGTCTATGCCATCGCCATTTCGGAAGGCCAAGCCAACCAGATCGTCGACAGCCTCACGAAATCCGGATTCTCCTCGAACGACATCTCCGTTCTTTTTCCCGATAAGGATACCACCCATGAGTTTTCCCATGAGAAGAACACCAAGGCGCCGGAAGGAGCCGTGACCGGAGCCGCCACCGGCGGTGTGCTGGGCGGAGCCCTCGGGCTGCTGGTCGGCATCGGCGCACTGGCGATCCCAGGCGTGGGTCCGCTGATCGCAGCAGGCCCCCTGCTTGCCGCTCTGAGCGGTGCGGCGGCGGGTGCCACGGTCGGTGGAATCACGGGCGGCCTCATCGGGCTCGGCATCCCGGAGATCGAGGCGAAGCGTTATGAGAACCGTATCGCCGAAGGAAACATCCTCATTTCCGTCCTTACGAAAACCGGCGACGAAGTGAGCCGGGCAAAGGAGGTTCTCGACAATGCGGGAGCTGAAGACATCTCGGTCACCTCGATCGGCGAAGTCGCTTCCTCCAGGGGCTGATCCTGAAGGATCAACAAAGCACTGAATTCAATACAGTCCCCTTCGCGGGGGACTGTATTTTTGGCGTGCGGGACCCTTTACGGATCTGCGGGTGAACGCGCGCCCCGTATCTTGCAGACGATCCAAGCGATGGGAGCAAGCAGCAGCAGGGTTATGCCGTGCAGCCGCCAGCGCCACCAGACGATCGTCGTGGGCGGAAACGACGCTTCCGGCGTCCGCGTCCACGGCACCAGCGTCTTTCCCCAGACCAGAAACGCGTCCGCCACCACGATGCTGCCAAAGCCGAAGGATTTCTCACCCTCCGAGGTCCACGGCGCACCGAACAGTTCACTTAGGATGACGGTTCGCTCCGCCAGTTCGAAATCGCCGTTGGCCCGCGCGGCGGCGATCGACACCACCGTGGCCGAAGGGCTGATGCCGAAGACGAGCGGGCCGGTATCCACGTCGCCAGGACCCGAGGAACCGATTGGATATTCTCGGACCGGCAGGAAGCCCAGCCAGTCCTGCACGTAGAGCCCGCGAAAGCGCGCATACTGCTCGCGGGCGAAATCGGCATCCAGCTCCGGCAGCACGGCGTGCATGTAGACCTGCGTGGAGGCTCGAGGTCGGATGAGCGCCGCCCCGGTCCGTCCGTCGATCATGTGCGGCATCAGCCCGGTTTGGGGATCCAGATGTTCGCGGGTGAAGGCCAGCCATGACTCGATCACATCGCCGAATTGCGGATCGAGCAACTCGTCGTGCAGGCGCAGCGAAGACAGCGCCATCACATTGTCACAGGGCCAGGACTGCCCCGGGTAGGCGTCGAGGTGGCGCGTGGGGGTGGCGCGAAAAGCCTCTGCCAACTGCGCACTCATCCGGTGGAAAGACTCGATTTCCCCAGGTGTCGGCCCTGATTCCGGTTTCAGCGCAAGCAAGCCTCCGAGCAGGCGGTTTTTCCAGCCGAGGTAGAACACGCCGTGCTCCACCTGGGTATCGGCCATGAAACACGCAAGGCCTTCCGGGGTGTCCATGCGCTGCAAGGCCCAGCGCACCTCATCGACCGCGCGTTGTTTCAAGGCTGGATCCGGCGTTTTCAGGCCCACGTTCACCCAGGCGAATCCATAGAGCGCGTGGCTGAAGAACCATCCCTCCGGGAAAATCTTCTGCATGTCCGTGCCCTCGCCCGCCCGCAGTCGGCTGCCGATGCCGGCAAGCTGGGTCAGCGCGTCTTCAGCCACGACTCCACGCTCCGCCGAGCCCTTCGGCACGGCATAAAGCCGCACATTCAGCCAAACGAGGCAGATGGCGAAGATCGCTGCGGCGGCGAGGATCGCGAAACGGAAAATCGTTTTTGCGAACGCGGCGGGAGCTCCCTTGGTGGCTTTTGGTGTCGAGCTTTTAGACATGGACAAGCTGGGCGATGCTGCATTTTGTCTGCTGCATTTTGTCTGTCCCTTTGGATATTCGGCGTGCGGAGGGTCGGCGTCGTTGGTGGGGAAAACACCGCGTGCCAGATAAGCTCCAAAAAGCCGTCACTTCTGTTTCTTCTTCTTGCGAGGTTCCGTTGGAGTTTGGGTTGATTTCGGGGGTTGTCCCTCGTCAGCAACCTCCACCATCCATTGCTCGAGCACAGAGCGCATCTTCTTCAATTCCGCCTGAATCTCCGGCTTGTCCGAGGCGGCCAGATTGTGGATTTCAAAGGGATCAGTTTCCAAATCGTAAAGCTCCTCGTCAGGCATCCTCGGCTGGCAAAGGAATTCCTGCGGCGGCGTCAGCTTGCCTTCCGCGTGGAGCTTCTTGAGCACGTTCCAGACAGGATATTCTTTCTCTTTGTAGCGGTTGGGCGCAAGAAGCGGCACTTCCGGCGTAAAGTTGCGGATATAACGATACCGTGCGTCGCGCACGGAACGGATGCGCATCACCGTTTCGTCGCAGCGGTCGCGTGTGCCGAACACATAATCACGCGGCGCTTCAGCATGGTCGCCGAGGAAAATGCGACCTTGCATTTTTGGCGGCTTGGGCGCGCCGGCAAACGCGAGCATCGTTGGTGCAAAATCAATGCCGTCAATGAAGCGATCATCCACCGTGCCAGGTTTGTATTGCCTGGGCGCGGGAAAGTCTTTAGGCCAGCGGATGATCATCGGCACAATGAACCCTTCCTCGTAGCAAAACTGTTTGCCCCGGGCCATGGCCGCGCCATTATCGCCGAAATACATGACAATGGTGTTGTCGGCGAGACCGTCCTGCTTGAGTTGCTCCAGCACGCGGCCGACCTTGCGGTCAAACTCCGTGGCGGAGTCGAGATACTTCGCCCAGTCTGTCCGCACGATGGGATCGTCTGGATAATACGGTGGAATCACTACTTTGGCCGAATCGGCCTTCGCGGGGGCATTAAAGGTGCGATGCGTTTCATGGCAGTTGAGCTGGGCAAAAAACGGTTGGTGTGACTTGAGATCATTCCAGTCCGCCGAATCGAACCGCTTGTCGGCTGGTTTGAAGTTCCAATCTGTCTTGCCGGCACCTTCGAAACCGCAGCTTGCTGGCATCTTCACAAGGTTTGCGGTGAAATAGCCGGCGTCGCGCATCCAGCCGGTCAGGAGTCGGACGCCATCGGGCAACGGTGGCCCGTGTTTCGTGCGGTGGTTCTGCGCCCCGATGCTCACGGCATACATCCCGGTCATGAACGAACTTCGGCTGACTGAACACACCATGCCGAGATAGGTGTGCGAATAATACACCCCTTGGTCAGCCAGCTTGTCGAGAATCGGGGTCGAGGCTTGCGGGGTCCCTGACCGGCTCAATGCCTCCGGCCCGGTGTCTTCGGAGATGAGCCACAGAATATTAGGCTTCGCGGCAGCGTCCGCCGGATGGCAAAGGACACCCAAGAGCACGATGAGAGTCAGAATGAATTTCATAGTTTGTTTTGTTGCTTCAAATAAATATGGTATGAAAACTTCTTGAGGTTGCTCCTCCTCATTCCACAAGGATCATAATGGTGACGCTCGGGGTAAAGTTCGATGTAATTAACTGCATCATCAATCTCGTCCCAAAAATGTTCAAACAGCACGTTGGATACGTCAGCATACTTGCTGCTATCTCCCTGGCATCTTTCGCCGCCCTCGGGTGGATGGTCAATCGCTTCATCGGGCGAGTTACTTCCCGCAAAGCTTTCTGAATTCTTCACGCGAAACGCCTACCACTTCTCCGGAATCCAATTCGGCGGATCGCCTCGCTACCTCCTCATCATCCACCCAGTAATGAGTGTCCTCGAGGCTACTAAGAAGCAGAACGGCCAATTCGGCTCTCTCTGGCTTCGAGAGACTTACGGCTGATTCCCGGACCTCTGCAAATGCGCTCACTGAAGAGAGTCTACCTCAACCACGTCTGACTTCCAGTCCAGATTTCTTGCACACGGGGTGCGCCACGTCGCAACGGGATTTTGAGCCATGCGGGGAACACCTCTGCGGCGGGTTGGAAGACCGAATTCAATTTGACGGATTGCCGCCGCCGGACGGAGCGGCTTCGCTTTTCCGGTTCTCAGGTTTCGATCCAATTGCCTCCACCTGTTTGAGGATATCCTCATCCCCGAATACTCTACCGATCTTTACGACACCCATCGACCAACTGAACCTATCGACATCAATTGAGGGGTTCAAATAGATCGTATTGACGTTCGGCTGTGGGAGATCCTTTTTCTGGACCACTTTGTAATCCAGATGGGGAGTTCCACCGGGCCACACTTGTGCGATGCAATACTTCTTATCTTTCTCATCGGAACTTTCTATGAACAGACGATAGCCTATCCAACTGGTTTCCACTGCCATTACCCGGCCGGGAAACGGCTGCGCCGGCGTGAGCTTGTTATCTTTCCACAAGGCATCCTCAGCCCGTGCGGAGAAGGAAAATGCAACGATGATCAGGATCAGAAAGCGGCTCATGGTGAGAATGTACCTGGAAATGTCGAAGCGTGCGTAAATGCCGTGTAAAATCTGAGAGCGAAAACGTGTTTTATCTGTCCCTTTGAACTGACCTCTTGGGGTATTTTCGTTGAAGGCGTCACCCAGTCCTGTGGCTTAACTGCGTGCGATTTCGGCGCTTCTGCACATGACAAACCGATACAAGCGCAGAGGATGATGGCGAGAAATGGAGTTTTCATTTTCTGCCGAACGACCCCAAGCTCAGCGGTTCGCTTCAGCGCATGGTTGGGCGTTGCGGTCATTTGGTGATCTTCCGGATGCTCAGTCCGGGGTCTGTCTGCCCAGCTACCGGAGCGTAACGACCATCCGCTCGGCGAACGAGAAAGAGACGGAAGGTCTGCTTCTTTGTGGGATCGAAGGAAACAAAAGTTGGTGCGTTGGGGAGTTCCATCCTTTCAGCACAGAAATGATAAAGGAGCACCGTTTTCGTTTGGGCACCCTTAAGAACGGTGGTGACTGCAAACTCCGTTTCGACGCCGATGACGGGTTGTCCCGGACGATCTGGGTGGTCTAGGTGTTTCTGCGTTTCCTTAGTGAGCGTAGGAGTGGCGACGACTACCAGATCGGCCTTCGCGAAGAGTTCATCGTCCGACCATCTGCGGACAATTCGAGCGTCAACAACGCAAGTAGCGGCGAAGATGAACGCACTGGCGATAATGCAGCAGCGGAGGAGTTTCATGGTTGTCGGTTTAGGAAACGCGAGCATAGCAACGTCAAAGGTGAGGCACGCAGCGCAGCGGAGTTGCCTTCACCGTCTTGTTATTTGTCTTTGTCTGCCTTCCCATATGGTGATATCCTTGGCTCTATCACACTTCCATCCATAAGGACGACCAATCCCATTGTGGGGACTGAACCGTCGATGACTCCTGGCGGATGAGCCCCGTTGAAGTTGACAAGATAGACCCATTTTCCCGCTTCCATCTCGTGTAATTCAATTACGCTTCGGCTCCACCTCTCCGGTTCCTTGACCAGTTTCTTGAGTTGGTCACGAGCTAAAGCTTCAGCTTTTCGAGGAGAAAGTGGAGGAAATTTTTCGTCGGCTCGCCACGCTGGAGTTCGTGAAAGGACGTCGTTATGGATTGAGAAATCGTATCTCTTGCCTTGATTGAAATCATAGCTTGAGAACTGGCCCACCTCTTTCCGTTCCGCTGCAGCGAGGGATAGAGATATTCCGACAGCTAGTAGGACAGCGATAGTTTTGAAAGCCTTCATGTTTTTTCAGATAACGTTAGATGTGATGGCACGACGGCGCAGGACTCACAGAGGGAAGCGAACAAGGGAGGTTATCCGCCGTTGCCACCCACCACGTGTTCGGCTTGGTGTATCGACGACAGTTCACTTGATTGGAGCTCTCTTCATCGTAGGTTTGGCGTCAGCCAATTCCGCATTGATGTCCACTTGATAGGTACCCGAGGACGCAAGATCAGGTTCATTGCCATTCGCCCAAACGTGGAAGCGCAACTGGGTGTCTGAAATCCATTCAATCTTCTCCAAATGCACTTGAAACATCGGAAGATCCCTATCACCTCTTGCCTTCAGAAACGCAGCCTCGATTGGTGCTATAACGTCTAGCAATCGTTCATGCCACTTACCTGATTTTTCTTTGTAAACAAGCCAGACAAGCATTCGCCCCCGATCCACTTCATTGACGATAACACAGCGCGTCGAGACCGAGTTCCATGCCGCATTTGTAGATCGCGAAGTGCCAGCGAACGAAAATAGTGGCATATCAGGATCGGATTTACTGCGAACCAAAATAGAACGTATCGTTCCAACAAAAGACCCGGCATCATGATCAAACCAACAGACAAGCTCCTGACCATCGGGCGAGGGGCGCAACTCAGGACCGAGTTCCTGAGCTGTGGTGAGTGTGATCAAAAAGAGGAGCGCCAGCAATGTGACTGGTAGCGTGTAGATTGCGGATGTTTTCATTCTATTTCTGCCGAACGTTTGAGCGCATCCGCGGCGGGATGGAAGCTCGAATTCATTTTGAGGGCTTATCGCCGTCGGATGGCGCGGCTTGTTCGGCGTCTCTCTTCATGGCTTCTTCGGCATTTCTTTTTGATTGCTCTGTCGCCCGTCTAAGGCGTTCCCTGTCTGCATCTGCTTGAGCCTTTAAAAATGGTTCAATTTCCTTGTGCTTCGACAATACACACAATATCGTGAAGTTTACACCTGATATACTGGTTTGTTGTGTTTTGAAAACTGCCTCTAATTGGACATTGCCCGAGAATGCGAACGAACTCCCAAAGGATCCTTCCAGGGCAATACCCATCATCTCATTCACTCTCGTGACCTTTCCTGAAACATACCTATGGCTTGGAAGGATAGCCTCGAAATCGCTGCCAATAGACACATTGAGTGTAATGAGTCGAGCGGGAGCCGTCGGCTCTTCCACTTTGGGACTGCCCTCCCATTGGATTGCCTGGCGGGAAGTTGGGGAGAAACAATGGAGATAAAGTTTTTCATCAGCACAAAGCGCTGTATCGAAGGAGATCAGCAGCAGCATTATTCCGAGTGGAGATCCATTTTTCATCGCTAGGATGGGCTAAGTTTCTCTTTGCCTAACAGTAGAGTTCGTTTGCACGCACTGTGCGGGAATATTAGAAGTGGTTTCAAAAGTGTCTGACGAGAATCATGATGCAGGCGAGCTTGAAAAAGCCGCTGTAGAGATCGATTCGCCGTTCATGGCGTACGAGCAGGCGTCGCCAGTTGCCAAGCCAGGCGAAGAGCCG
>JANOBS010000551.1:0-5106 GCA_031411755.1 Luteolibacter sp.
GATTCCCGACCGCGCCACGGATGCCGAAACCACGCTCCGTGAAATTCAGGCCGTTGCGCACGTTGCGACCGATGCCGTCGTCCTCGCGCCACTGGATGAAATCCGTCGCGACCCCGCCCTGCATGATGAAATCCTCGATCAGGTGGCCCACCTCGTTGTCCACGAAGGCCGTCACCACCGCCGTCTTGTAGCCGAAGCACTTCCGCAGCCCGCGCGACGTATTGTATTCCCCACCACCTTCCCAAGCCGTGAACTGGCGTGCGGTGCGGATACGACCCTCACCCGGATCCAGGCGGAGCATCACTTCCCCGAGGGAAATCTGGTCAAAAGCACATTCGGATTTCGGCTTGATGGTCAGAGGCATGCGCAAGTCCTGTCATACAGATCCGGGCTTGAAAAGTCCCCAAAAGGGGAGGTCGGAGTTTCTGCAGGACCTTTTGAGAAAAATTGGAATCGTGCCACTTTATGGTGGCGCGATTGGATGAATCATGCCATAAACACGGCAAGAAGTGGCGCAATTTCACGGAATCGCGCCACAAAAACCTCGAATCATGCCACTTCAAGTTCCAGCCGAAGAGTTTTCCGCCGTCCGGCGGATCATTCGCCGATTCCCAAATGGAGCATCGGTCGGTGAGCTATTGGCCCTACCGGAGATCCATTTTCCCAAGCGCACGCTCCAACGCCGGCTCGATCAACTCGTCAGCGACGGCCGTCTGACGCCCAAAGGCGAGGGCCGTGCCCGACGTTACCTGATCCGTGAGGTATACGCCCCTGCTGAACAGGATCCGCCGAGCGCCGTGGTCCGGGAGGAGCCTCGTGATGCGGAGCCGGAGTGGCTTTCCTCCGAGGCCCGCGCGGTCCGGAAAGTCATGGGCCGCCCGGTCAACCAGCGGACTCCGGTCGCCTACAACGGCCATTTCCTCGATGCCTATGAGCCTAACAAAACCTTCTATCTGCCCGCCGCGCTCCGCGGGGAGTTGAGGGCGCTTGGCCAGGTGGGGCTGGATGAACTTCCGGCCGGGACCTACCTGCGCCGCGTGATGGACCGGCTGCTGGTGGACCTTTCGTGGAACTCCAGCCGTCTGGAGGGAAACACGTATTCGCTGCTGGAAACGGAGCGGCTGCTGAAGTTCGACCAGACCCCGGATGGCAAGTCGGCGAAGGAGACGCAGATGATCCTCAACCACAAGGCCGCGATCGAGATGCTTGCGGATCAGGCGGATGAGGTCGGCTTCAATCCCTACACGATCTGCAGCGTCCACGCCCTGCTCTCGGACAACCTGCTTTCAGACACGGCCGCCTGCGGTCGGGTGCGGTCCTGCGCGGTCGGGATCAGCGGCACGGTTTACTACCCGTTGGAAATCCCGCAGCAGATCGACGAGCGCTTCCGGCAGATTCTGGAGAAGGCGGATGCGATCGAGGATCCCTTCGAGCAGGCGTTCTTCGCGATGGTGCATCTGCCCTATCTCCAGCCCTTTGAGGACGTGAACAAGCGGGTCTCCCGGTTGGCGGCGAACATCCCAATGGTGCGGCACAATCTTTGCCCGCTGTCGTTCATCGATGTGGACCTGAACCACTACGTCGGCGCGGTCCTGGCGGTGTATGAGCTCAACGACATCAGCTACCTCCGCGATGTGTTCGTGTGGGCGTATCGTCGCTCATGCGCACGCTACGCGGTGGTGCGACAGACGCTGGGCGAGCCGGATCCATTCCGTCTGAAATACCGGACGGAGCTGGGAAACCTGGTGCGCGGTGTGGTGCAGGAACGTCTGGGCCTCTACGTGGCGGATGAATGGATCCGCAAACAGGTGAACAAGACGATTCCTGAAAATGATCGCGAGCAGATGCGGAAGGTCGTGCGGCTGGAGCTGATGACGCTGCACGAGGGCAACATCGCACGCTACCGCCTGCGGCCCTCGGAGTTCAAGGCGTGGAAGGATCCGAAGGGCAGTTAGAGCTTCGCCTTCGCGGCAGCTTCAAGCTCGGCGATCTTGCTGCGATCCGGCGCGGCACCACGGGCCTGGTCGGGCTTTCCGCCGCCTTTGCCGCCGGCGAGGGCGGCGAGATCGCGGAGGAGGTCGCCGGCTTTCAGGCCACGGGCCTGGGCGGCGTCGCCGCAGTAGGTGGCGAGCTGGAGCTTGTCGCCGTCATCGACGATGAGGAAGGCGGCTTCGGTGAACTGCTTTTTCTTGAGGCCGTTGAGGAGCTCTTGAACGAGCGAGGCATCGGCTTCGAAGCTGGCGACGATCGGGCCACCTTTTTCCATGAGTTCGGCGAGGGCGGCGTCCGCCATCTGGGCAGCGGCTCCGGCCTGGAGCTTCTTGACGCGCTTCTCGGCTTCGATGGCGGCGTCCTTGATCTCGGCGGCGATGGCGCTGTTTGAGACGGAGACGGTCTCGGCAGCGAGGGCCTTGAGCTTTTCGTTGGCCGCATCGAGCTTGGCGCGGGCAGCCGCGGATTCCTCGGCTTCCTGAGCGGCAAGGTGGGCGACCCAGGCGTGGGCGGCTTCTCCACAGACAGCCTCGATGCGGCGGACGCCGGCGGCGATGGCCCCTTCGCTCTTGATCTTGAAAAGGCCGATCTCGCCGGTCTTGCGGACATGCGTGCCGCCGCAGAGTTCCATCGAGTAGCCGTCGAGGGTGTTGGAGCCTCCGCCGATTTGTACGACGCGCACCGTATCTCCGTACTTGTCGCCGAAGAACTGCATGATGTCGGGGCGACCCTTGATCGAGGCGTGGAGGACTTCGGTCCAGGACACGGTGTCGTTCGCGGAAATGGCGGCGTTCACCTTTTCCTCGATGGCGGCGATCTGCTCGGGCGTCACGGCGCTGCCACCGAAGTCGAAACGCAGGCGGTTCTCATCGACCGACGATCCCTGCTGGGTTGCGTCCTTCGAGACGATCTCATGAAGCGCCCAGTGGAGAAGGTGCGTCGCGGAGTGGTGGGCCTCGATCGGGCGGCGGCGGGAAGAATCGAGGGAAAGCGTGACGACGTCTCCGACCTTGAGATCGGCATCGGCCGGAACCACGGCAGCGCGGGCCTTGCCGATCTGTTGGACGCTGGTCACGGGGATGCCGTTGAGCGAACCGCTGTCGCCGACCTGGCCACCCATCTCGGCGTAGAAGACGGTCTTGTCGGTGATGACGAAGATCGAGGCTTCCTGCGGATGAAGCTCGAGGATGGTGGCGGCGACCTCATCGGATTCGAAGCCGACGAACTCAGTCACGGCTTCGGAGGAAATATCGAGTGCGCGGACGATGCTGGATTTCTGGGCGGAGCGGGAGCGTTCTTGTTGCTGCTCCATGAGTTCCTCGAAACGACGCATATCTAAGGAAAATCCGCGTTCGGCGCAAAGAAGCTCCGTGAGGTCGATGGGAAATCCGTAGGTGTCGTAGAGCTCGAAAGCGTGGTCACCTTCAAGGAGAGTGGGTGTCCCGCCCACCTCTGACGTGGGCAAGATGCCCACGCTCCTTGATGCTTCCTCGAAGCGTTTCAACCCACGATCCAGCGTCTCATTGAAGCTCGCTTCCTCCCGGTTCAGCGTCTCCCGGATCACCGCCTCGCGGTTCTTCAATTCCGGGAACACGCTGCCCATTTGCTCGACGAGCGTTCCGACCAGGCCATCGAACAGCATCTTCTGCCCGGAGAACCCAAGCTGGCGACCATAACGCACCGCACGGCGCAAGATACGGCGCAGGACGTAGTTCCGGCCGGTGTTTCCTGGAAGGATGCCGTCGGCGATGGAGAAAGAAAGAGTGCGGAGGTGGTCGGCGATCACGCGGAAGGCGATCGCGGTTTTCATTTCCTCGGTGAAGGCCGAGCGATCGGCACCGAGGGCCGGGTAGATGTCGGAGTAGGTCTGGCCGCTGAGTTCCTCGAGCTTGGTGAAGAGCGTGCGGAAGACGTCGGTGTTGTAGTTGCTGGGCTTCTTCGAGAAATCGGTGAAGCCGTTCGTATTTTGGATGATCGAGCAGGCGCGCTCGAATCCCATGCCGGTGTCGACGTGCTTCGCGGGAAGCTCGCGGAAGGTGCCGTCGGCCTCGGCGTTGTATTGGATGAAGACGAGGTTCCAGATCTCGATGCAGAGGTCGGAGTCGTTGTTGACCAGCTCGCGACCGGTCTTCGGATCGCCTTCGGGAGTGAGGTTGACGTGGAGTTCGGAGCAGGGGCCGCAGGGACCGGTTTCGCCCATCATCCAGAAGTTGTCCTTCACGTTGCCGTGAACGATCTGGACGGCGGGGTCGCAGCCTTTCGAGATGAACAGCTCAGCCCAGAGGTCGTAGGCCTCCTGGTCGAAGGCACCCGGATCGCCTGGCTTTGGCGCGTAAACGGAGGCGTGGAGGCGATGCGCGGGCAGGCCCCAGCGCTCAATGACGAGCTCCCAGGCCCAGAGGATGGCTTCCTTCTTGAAGTAGTTTCCGAACGACCAGTTCCCGAGCATTTCGAAGAACGTGTGGTGGTAGGTGTCGTAGCCGACATCCTCGAGGTCGTTGTGTTTTCCACCGGCGCGGATGCACTTCTGGGTGTCGGCGGCGCGTGGCGGATCGTAGGGTGCCTTGTCGGTGCCGAGGAAATACGGAACGAACTGATTCATCCCCGCGTTGGTGAAAAGCAGGCCGGGGGACTGCGGCATCAACGAGGCCGAGGGCACGATGGTGTGCTGCTGTTCGCGGAAAAAATCGAGGAAGCTGTTACGGATCTCGTTGGAGGTCATGGCGCGGGGGAAGTGAAGAACCACGAAACCCGCGAAAGGACAACTTTTTACGCACGCCCGGGCCGGGAGGGTGCTTGATGAAAGGAGGGACTGGAGGACGGTCCGCTTTTGAGGGGACAGGGGCTGGGGGCCAGGGGTCAGGAAGAGAATGACGAATGACGAAAGACGAAAGACGAAAGACGAATGACGAATGACGAATGACGAAATCCCCGATCCCCGATCTCTTCCTCTGCCTGACCCCTGAATCCTGACCCCTGGCCACTCAGTCGCGGCCCGCCGCAGTCTCAGCAGAGCCGGAGCATGTCCTTGATGAACTGGCCCCAGAGGAAGAACAGGCCGCGGTTGGAGTATTCGAAATGGCCGTCGCCGGTGAGACGGATGATGCCAGCGTC
>JANOBS010000552.1:0-27619 GCA_031411755.1 Luteolibacter sp.
CTGATGCCCGAGTCTGATTGGAACCGCCCTGTACGGAGCCGTACGCAGGGTGGTGTGGGACCCGGGAGCTTATCACTCCCGGGGACCTGATTGCACGCCGGTATTTTCAATGTCCGCGACTACGGAGCGATTGCTGACGACAAGACCGACAACACGGCGGCGTTTTCAAAATGTCTGGACGCGCTCGTTGCGGCCGGAGGGGGGCAGATGCTTCTGCCAGCAGGCGTCTATCGCGGTCGGCTCACGATTCCTCCGGTATCGAAGCCTGTCCCGAGCTGGATCACGGTAGAGATTGTCGGAGAAGGCGAACCCGCTCCGGTATTCGGCACCATCGGATCGTTTCCGCTTCAGAACAAGGGCACCATCGTCCGGTGTGAGGCAGAATCAGGTGCGGCGGTCATCTCTGCCAGCAAGTCGCCCAACTCACTCTACGGCGGATTTTCCGCAGTCTACGTGGTCGTTCGCAATCTCGATGTGCGGACCTATGACAACCCGGGCATCGGCGGGATCGATCTGCGCAATGCCATGCAGTGCCGGATTGAGAACGTCTTCATCAACACCGGCATCTACAACGTGCAGGCCTCCCGACCGACCCATAGCACAAGCGGACTGGCGACTCCGGCTTGCAACAACGCAGCTTTGACGATCCTGAGGAACGTGGTCGTCACCGGCTATCATACCGGCATCCTCGTCAATGAGCACACCGATGGCGACAACATCAATTTGGGATCCAATATCAACGGCCTGGAGTTTGTGTTCGCGCATCACGCCTCCCGCTTCGGAAGGGTGGGGGCGCAGCGTTGCACGAATGCGGTCACGGTCACTGGCAAACACGGCTTTTCAATCGAGCAACTCGACATGGAAATTGCCGGGAAAGGGCAGACCGACAGCAACAACGCATGGCAGGCAACTGCGTTCAATCTCAACGATCCCGGAAATCTGGGCATTGCCGACATCAACTACTGGGTGGTCGAAGGGAATGTCGGCGCGGTCGAGACGTTCACCCGCAATGGAGGTAACTCGATCCGTGCGCGGAGGATCGGTTCCGCTCCTTGACGTGGAGCCGTTTCGTATTGGCTGACCCGAGAACTAAATCCATTTGAATCTCCAAATCCTCAAACAACTTTCCCGTAATCGACCCATGCGTGCCTTGATCCTTCTCCTTTGCTTCTTTTCTCCCTGCCTCGTCCGAGGTGCACAGGAAGCGCCCTACGCTCCTGCACTCTACCCTTTTCAGAACGGGATGCGTTTCGAATCTGTGGACGAGGGAGTCCACCTCATCAAGGAATTGGGCTACCAAGGTGTCGGCTCCGTCTACCCGAAGGATCTCGCGAAATTCAAGGCCGCTTGCGACAAGGAGGGGCTGAAAATTTTCAGCATCTACGCGGGAGGCACCGTGAATGCGGATGGGTTCAGTTACGGAGAGGAGGTCACCGCGGCGATCGCCATGCTCAAGGGAACCGACACGCTGGTCGAACTCAACGTGCAGCGCGGAAAGGATCCGAACGACGCACAGGCGATCACGTTCGTGAAAGAAATCGCCGGCAAGGCAAAGGAAGCGGGCCTGAAAGTGGTGCTTTACCCTCACGCTGGCTTCCACATCGAGCGCGTGGACCACGCCCTGCGAATCGCCAGGGCCACGGGATGTGACAACGTCGGTGTGACCTTCAATCTGTGCCATTTCCTGAAAGTTCAGCCAACGGATGATCTCCCGGCTGCGTTGGTGGCCGCAAAGCCGCTGCTTTGGAGCATCAGCCTCTGCGGGGCGGATGCGGATGGAAAGGATTGGAACACGCTGATCCGGCCTCTCGACGAGGGGAATTTCGACCAGTCCTTGTTGCTTGGACGTCTGCGGGAAATCGGGTTCAAAGGCCCGGTGGGACTGCAATTCTTCAACATCAAGATTGATCCCAAACAGAACCTCACGCGCTCGATGGAGGCATGGAAGAAGCTCCTCGCAGCGAACCGTGTCGGAGCCCCACAACCGTGACCTTGAATTTCATGGTATTCGGAAACGACGCGAATTTCATCAGCGTAGGACTGAAATATCGTCCCTTGTGCTCTTCAAGGTGAAGATCAGACCCGACAGCCCGAGAAATTTCTGACATTCGTTCGTTGATGAAAGTGCCCTCCCGCTATTTGTTCGCCCTCCTCCTCACGGCGGCGAGTGCGGAAGAACTGCATCCTGCTTCCAGGATCCAGTTCAATCGGGACATCCGACCGATCCTCTCGGACGCCTGTTTTCATTGCCACGGACCGGACAAGAAAACACGCGAGTCCGGCCTGCGTTTGGATGTTCGAGAGGATGCATTGAGGAAGGCAGAGCTGGGTGAATTGGCGATCGTGCCGGGGAAACCGGAGGAAAGTGATCTTGTCAGGAGGATCTTCTCAGATGATGAGGACGAGCAGATGCCGCCACCAAAGGCGCACAAGGTTCTCAGCACGGCGCAGAAGGAGACCCTGAAACAGTGGATCGCCCAAGGTGCGGAGTATCAGATTCACTGGGCCTATCTGCCGATTCAAAGACCAGCCATCCCGGCGCCGGGCACTCATCCGGTGGATGCGTTCATTCGGCAACGATTGGCTGCGGAACATTTGCAAGCGGCTGCCGAGGCGGACAAGGTCACGCTGATCCGCCGTCTGACGCTGGACCTGATCGGCCTGCCGCCCACACCGGCGGAGGTGGATGCTTTTCTCAACGATACGGCCCCAGACGCCTACGAACGCGTGGTCGATCGCTTGCTGGCCTCGCCGCACTTTGGCGAGCGCATGGCGGTCGATTGGCTGGATGCCGCGCGCTATGCCGACACCAATGGCTATCAGGTCGATCGGGATCGCACGCTCTACGCTTTGCGCGACTGGGTGATCCGGGCGTTCAATGAGAACAAGCGCTTCGATCAATTCACCATCGAGCAGATTGCCGGCGACCTGCTGCCCAACGCCACGCAGGAGCAGCGGATTGCGACCGGTTTCAACCGCAACAACATGGTCAATGAGGAAGGCGGCATCACACCGGAAGAGTTTCTGGCAGAATACACGGCGAATCGGGTCGAAACCACTGCCACGGTCTGGCTCGCCCAGACTTTCAACTGCACCCGCTGCCACGACCACAAATTCGATCCTCTAACCCAACGGGATTTCTACAGCCTGAAGGCATTTTTCCACAACGTCTCGGAAAAAGGCGTGGGAGATTACGCAAAGCCAGCGAACCTCAGCAGCCCGCCCTTCCTCACTTTGCCCGCGCCCGAGTTCGAGGCGAAGATTGCCGCGCTGAAAACAGAAGTCGAAGCGGTGACGCAGGACCCGAGTCCGGAAGCAAAGGACCGTCTCGTGAAGCTGAAAAAATCCCTGGAAGAAGCGGAGCAGGCTGTCCCTGTGTCCATGGTGATGGACGACGCCACACCGCGCGACACCTTCATCCTGCTTCGCGGCGAGTTCGATCAGATCGGAGAGAAAGTCACTGCCGCCACTCCCGCCGTCATGCCTCCGATGCGCGCGGATCTTCCTCGCAACCGCCTCGGGCTGGCGCAGTGGTTGGTCGATCCGGTGAATCCGCTGCCGGCCCGCGTCACGGTGAATCGCTATTGGCAGATGCTGTTCGGCACGGGTCTGGTGCGCACGGCGGAGGACTTCGGTTCGCAGGGCGAGCCGCCGAGCCATCCGGAGCTCATCGATTGGTTGGCCTCGGAGTTCATTTCCAGCGGCTGGGACACCAAAGCCATGCTGCGTCTGTTGGTGACGAGTGCGACGTATCGGCAAAGCTCGAAGCTCACGCCCGGGGCATACGAGCGCGATCCTGACAACCGCCTGCTCTCGCGCGGCCCGCGCTTCCGCTTGAACGGCGAGTTCGTGCGCGATCAGGCACTCGCCGCCAGCGGACTGCTCGTTTCAAAGATCGGTGGGCCTTCGGTGAAGCCCTATCATCCGCCAGGACTCTATGAGCAAGTGGTCAGCACGAGGGACAATCCCAAGTCGACCTATACCCAGGATCATGGCGAAGCACTTCACCGCCGCAGCCTTTACACGTATTGGAAGCGCTCGGTGCCGAATCCTGCCATGATGCTTTTCGACGCGCCCTTCCGCGAGACCTGTGTCCTTCGTCGACCCCGCACGAACACTCCGCTCCAAGCGCTCAATCTCCTCAATGATCCAACCTACGTCGAAGCCTCGCGGCGGTTGGCGCAGCGGATGATCGTCGAAGGAGGAGAGTCCGTTGAATCGCGGCTCGGCCATGGTTTCCGGCTGGTCACGGCCCGTCTTCCAAGGCCTGCGGAAATGACGATCCTGAAGGCCTCGCTTGAGCGCACGCTCCGTGACTTTCAAGGTGACTTGGCAGGCGCGGCTGCTTTCCTGAAAGTCGGCGAAGCCACCACAGATGCTTCATTGAATGTCGCCGAACTGGCAGCCTATGCCACGCTCGCCAGCACGATGCTGAACCTCGATGAAGCCGTGACGAAGGAATAGCGCAGCATGAATCCGAATCCATTTCTCGATATCACCCGCCGCCAGTTTCTTGGCCGTGCGAGCACCGGCATCGGCGCCGCGGCGCTGGCTTCGTTGTTGAATCCGCAGTTGTCCGCGGCACAAGGCGTTGCGGGTATTCCACACTTCGCGCCTAAGGCAAAACGCGTGATCTGGCTGACCCAGGCGGGTGCGCCATCGCAGCTCGATCTTTTCGACTACAAGCCGGGCCTTCGCGAACTGTTCGACAAGGATCTGCCGGATTCGGTTCGCAATGGCCAGCGCGTCACCGGGATGACCTCGGGGCAGGCGCGCTTCCCGATCGCGCCCTCGGTTTTCTCCTTCAAGCAGTATGGTCAGGCCGGCCACTGGATGAGCGAGTTGCTGCCCCATACCTCGCGGCTGGCGGACGACCTTTGCATCATCCGCTCGATGCACACTGAGGCGATCAATCACGATCCGGCGATGACCATGTTGCAAACCGGAAGCCAGGTCGCGGGTCGACCCTCGTTCGGTTCGTGGCTGTCCTATGGTCTCGGCTCGGAAAATGCCGATCTACCGGCCTTTGTCGTCATGGTTTCCCGCCCGAGCGGAAAGGGCAACGCCCAGCCGCTGCACGAACGCATGTGGGGTGCTGGCTTTCTTTCGCCGCGTTATCAAGGTGTTCGCTTCAGTGCGGGCAAGGATCCGGTGCTGTTTCTCGCAAATTCCCCCGGAATCACCCGGGAGCGCCGCCGCGCGATGCTGGATGATCTGGCGGGACTGAATCAGATCAAGCTCGACGACTATCAGGATCCTGAAATCCAGGCGCGCATCGACCAATACGAGATGGCTTTCCGCATGCAGGCGTCGGTCCCGGAACTCGCCGACCTGTCCAAGGAACCTGCCTCCGTCTTCGAGTGCTACGGCCCGGAATCGCGCAAACCCGGCACCTATGCGGCGAACTGCGTTCTTGCACGTCGTCTCGCCGAACGCGGGGTGCGCTTCATCCAGCTCTACCATCGCGGCTGGGATCAGCACAGCGATCTTCCCCGGGACATCCGCACCCAGTGCTACGATACCGACCAACCGAGTGCGGCTCTTGTCGAGGAGTTGAAGGAGCGCGGTCTGCTGGATGACACCCTGGTCATCTGGGGCGGTGAATTCGGCCGCAGCGTCTATTCGCAAGGGAAGCTCACCCAGACCGACCACGGGCGCGATCATCACCCGCGCTGCTTCTCGCTCTGGCTGGCTGGCGGCGGAGTGAAACGCGGTACCATCATTGGTGAGACGGATGATTTCTCCTACAATGTCATCAAGGATCCGGTGCACATCCACGACCTGAATGCGACCGCGCTCCATCTGTTGGGTTTCGACCACACCCGTCTTACCGTCCGAAACCAAGGCCGCGATTACCGACTCACCGACGTGCATGGCCGGTTGATCAAAGACATGATGGCTTGAAAGGTCGAAAATATTCCGGACTACAATCTAGGCATGAACTCAGAACACAAGAGGTATGACGTCATCGTCGTCGGCGGCGGGCACAACGGACTGGTCGCGGCGAGCTACCTCGCCAAGGCGGGGAAGACCGTCCTCCTTCTTGAAGCGCATGACGAACTCGGTGGCGCCACCACCAGCGTGAAACCTTTTCCCGAATATGATGCTCGGCTTTCGCGCTATTCTTACTTGGTCTCGCTGCTGCCGGATCAGATCGTTTCGGATCTCGGCATTCGCTTCAAGACACTCGAACGCTCTGTCGCATCCTACACGCCCTATCAGCGGGATGGACTGGATGACGGACTGCTGGTGTCGAGCGATTGGGATGAGGCGACGGCGGAGGGTTTCCGACGCTTGACTGGATCGGAGCGTGAAGGAGATGCCTGGCGCGCCTTTTATGGAGAGATCTCCAAGCTGGCCCAGCGCATCGCCCCCACCATGCTCAAGCCACTCAGAAGCGCGGCTGAGCTGAAAGCCGAGATCGGATTGCCCGAGGTTTGGCGCGATCTGATGGAGGTTCCCATAGGAGAGGTGATCCGTGAGCGCTTCAGTAACGACCTCGTAAGGGGGGTGGTGGCGACCGACGCGCTGATCGGCACATTCGCTTCGGTGGGCGACATGCAGGCCAACCGCTGCTTTCTCTATCATCTGATTGGCAACGGCAACGGACAGTGGCGCGTGCCGCAGGGTGGAATGGGTGCCTTGGTCAAGGAGCTGCATCGCATCGCCACGTCGCACGGTGTGGAGATCAAGCTTCATTCCAAGGTCGCATCTCTCGAAAGTGGTCCCGCAGGGGTCCGTGTTGAAACGGAATCCGGCCAGACCTATTGCGCGGAGGATCTTCTTTTCGCCGCCGCGCCGCAGCATCTGGCTCGTCTTCTGGGTCATGCCGTTCCGGATTCGCTGGAAGGCTCGCAGGTGAAGATCAACATGCTCCTGTCTCGGCTGCCCCGGCTCAAATCCGGCATTGATCCACGGCTTGCCTTCGCCGGCACGTTTCATGTCAACGAGAGCTATTCCCAACTGGAGGCCGCCTACCACGGTGCCCGCGCCGGAGAGTTCCCGCAGCCGTTGCCTCTAGAGCTGTATTGCCACACGCTCTCCGATCCCTCGATCCTGTCCGCGGAGTTGATCGAGAGGGGATTTCAAACCCTCACTCTTTTCGGGCTCCACACTCCCGCGAGCCTTTTCGATCCGAATCCCGAGGTCGCCAAAGTCCAGGCGAAGGAACGTGCCATCGCCAGCTTGAACCAGTATCTTCTCGATCCCATCGAGTCCGTCCTTGCCCCATGCCGCGATGGCTCGCTCGCGATCGAGGTGAAATCGCCTCTCGATCTGGAGAAGGACATTTTCCTGCCCCGTGGGAACATCTTCCATCGTGACTTGGATTTTCCCTTTCTCGAAGGAGATGCCGGGGAAGGAAACAAGCCACTCTGGGGAGCGGAAACAGACGACCCGCACATTTACCTCGCCGGTGCCGGAGCCCGTCGCGGGGGGGGCGTCAGCGGGATCGCGGGCCACAACGCGGCAATGGCCTTGCTGGGACGGCAGTGAATTCTGACGATCACCCGCCAGTCGGAAGGAATCTGGCATCCCACGCGTAGTCTCAGGCTATGCTTCACCAAACCCTGTTCTCACTCATCGCACTTTTCGTGGCGATGGTTGCTCCGTTGCGGGCGGCCGACACGCCGGAGCGGCCCAACATTCTCTGGTTGGTCAGTGAAGACTCGAATCCCTACCTCGGTTGTTACGGTGATCCACTCGCCCACACGCCGACGATTGATCGGCTGGCGAAGGAAGGGGTTCTGTATGAACGTTGCTTCGCCCAGCCCGTTTGCGCGCCTTCCCGATTTACCCTGATCTCTGGAATCAATGCGGCTTCTGCCGGGCCTGCTGAGCACATGCGCGCCCAGGGGAAAATCCCCAAATGGCTCAAAGGCTTTCCCTCGCTGCTGCGAGAGGCGGGTTACTACGCCTCCAACAATGCCAAGACCGACTACAACTCGTCGATCAACCCCAAGCAAACCTGGGATGAGAGTGGGAAGGACGCCCATTGGCGCAAGCGTCCGGATTCCGCTCAACCGTTCTTCAGCGTGTTCAACCACGAAGTCACCCATGAGAGCTGCCTTTTCCCCGAAGCGGAACTTCCGCTGAAGCTGCCTGCCACGGATCGAAGCAAGGTGCGCATTCCCGCCTATCAGCCCGACACTCCGGAGATCCGCGATGACCTGGCGCGCTATCATGATTACATGGCCCTGCTGGATGCGCAGATCGCCGCCAAGCTTCAGGATCTCGAAAAGGCCGGGCTCGCGGAGAACACCATCGTTTTCTACTACGGTGACAACGGCGGTGTGTTGCCTCGCAGCAAACGCTTCCTTCAACAGAGCGGCACAAACGTTCCGCTGATCGTTTACTATCCGGCGAAATGGCGTCATCTCGCGTCAGCGCAACCGGGTTCGCGGATCAAGGATCCGGTGTGCTTCGCCGATTTCGCGCCGACTGTCCTCTCGCTCGCAGGAGTGAAAATTCCCGGTTACATGCAGGGCCGTGCCTTCGCAGGATCCGCCAAGGCCGCGCCGAACGAATTCGTCTTCTGCACGCGCGACCGCATGGACGAGCGCTATGACATGATGCGTTCCGTCATGGACCGGCGTTGGCTCTACATCCGCAATTTCCGTCCGGATCTTCCCTATGTCCAGCGTCTCGACTACATGTTCAAGGCGCGTGGCTACCAGTCATGGGCCCGCATGGCGGCCGAGGGGAAGCTGACACCTGCCACCGCCAAGTTCTGGGGCAAGAAGCCCACCGAGGAACTTTACGACATGGATGCGGATCCCGACAGCGTGAACAACCTTGCCGGGGATCCTGCCCAGCGGGAGACCCTCGAACGCATGCGGGCGGCCTTGCAGCGACACACCATCGAGGTCAATGACAACGGATTCCTGCCGGAAGGATCGGCACTCGAGGGTTATGATGAATCGCGCAAACCGGGCTCTTATCCGTTGGATCGTATTTTTGCGCTGGCCATGCAGGCATCAGAACGCGACGTCAAGAATCTGCCGCAACTGATCGCAGCGCTTGGCGACAGCAGCGAGCCAATGCGCTGGTGGGCGGCACAAGGCTGCACCATGCTCGGCACTGAGGCCTCACCAGCGGAACCCTCCTTGCGAAAGCTTCTTGCTGATTCATCGGGCGCCGCGCAGGTCGCTGCCGCCGAAGCGCTGGCCGCTCTGGGAAAAGTGGAGGTCGCGCTGCCCGAGCTCGATCGGTTGCTGAAGGACTCGGAGTCTCCGTTCTTCTCACTTCAGGCCGCCAATGTTCTCGATCGACTAGGTGAACGGGCGAGACCATCGCTTCCATTGATCAAGCAACTCCTCGCTGCAAAGTCGCAGGAGAATGACGCCAATGGTTCGCGCGCCTATTCGCAACGCATTCTCGAACGGATCGCTGCCGTGTTGGAAGGTCGCGAGCAGGCACTCGTCTATCCGGTCTTCACCCCGCCAGCCGGGAAGTGAGTCGAGATTTGAATCCCGGCCTGACGAAAATAATGAAGCCCATTCTCACCCTCCTCGCGTTGCTGCTGGCTCCTTTGCATGCGGCCACAGATCGTCTGAATGTGCTGCTGATCATGGCGGATGATCTTCGAGAGTTCGGCGGCGCGTTCACTCGGGATGTCGTCAAGACTCCGAATCTGGATCGACTCCGAGCGCACGGCACCACCTTCGAGCGGGCTTATGTGCAATATCCGGTCTGCAATCCCAGTCGCTGCTCCTTGCTGACCGGACTGCGGGCCGAGGAGACTGGGATTTTCCAAAACGACACGTTCCTCCGCCAGAAGCAGCCTGGCCTCGTCACCCTCCCGCAACTCTGCAAGGACAGCGGCTGGCAATCGCACGCCTTCGGTAAAATTTTTCACCTGGGCGGGAAGGATCCTGAGGCCAAGAAGATGTGGATGGATGTCGGTCAATCCTGGCACACGGCCCAGGCTTTTGACGCCACGAAGTCCGGCAGAGAGATGCTTTCAGGACGCAATGTCACAGGCGGCAAACTCCCATGGTGCGAATGGGGCGCTGCGGCCGGCACCGATGATGACCAGCCCGACGGTCAGATCGCCGCTTCCACAGTGGCGATGATCGAGAAGCTCGGTGACTCCCCATGGTTCGTTGGCTGCGGTTTCATGAGGCCGCACGACCCTTTCATCGCCCCGAAAAAATACTTCGATCAGTACCCGCTCGAATCCCTGAAAACCTGGCACGATCCGACTGATACAACACCCGTGCGCAAGGAAGCGGTGGGCTTCGGCGACTACGGCACAGCGTTCGACAAGTTTACCGAAGCGGAATGGCGTGAGCTTTTTCGCGCCTACTGCGCAGGCACCAGCTTCATGGATGCCCAGCTCGGACGGGTGCTCGATGTGTTGGATAAGAACAAGCTCTGGGACAAAACGATCGTCATCTTCGTCGGCGACCATGGCTACCACACCGGCGAGCGGAAGTGGTGGAACAAGAACACGCTCTTCGAACGTTCCTGTCGTGCTCCGCTGATCATCGCCGCACCCGGCATGAAGGGCTCGCAAGTGAGCCGGTCCCTCGTCGAGTTCGTTGATCTTTACCCGACAGTTGTTGATTTCTGTGGACTGAAGCTTCCGCATCAGGTCGCCGGGAAAAGCCTGCGGCCCGTCTTGGAAAAGCCGGATACATCCATCAAGGATATCGCGTTCACGCTCGTT
The DNA here is from genome assembly GCA_031411755.1 of Luteolibacter sp. Classification (GTDB taxonomy): domain Bacteria; phylum Verrucomicrobiota; class Verrucomicrobiia; order Verrucomicrobiales; family Akkermansiaceae; genus Luteolibacter. The sequence continues at coordinate 10,670 of JANOBS010000552.1, forward strand.
ACCCGTGGTCAGAAACTCTACGGCCAGAGTGCGCGCACCAACCGTTGGCGATTCACCCAGTGGAGTGATGGCCAGGCCGAACTTTACGATCACGAACGCGACCCGGAAGAGCTGCACAACGTCGCAAACGAACATGCCGACGTTGTCAGTGACCTCCGTGTCAGACTCCAGAGCATTCCGAAACCCAAATCATGAAATACGCCATCGCTCTGCTCACGGGTTTGTTGCTTTTACCGCTGCACGCGGCTGAGTCGGCAAAGCCCAACATCCTCATCATCTACGCTGATGACCTCGGCTATGGCGATGTGAAGTGCTACAATCCGGAGCGGGGAAAAATCCCGACGCCACAGATCGACAAGCTGGCATCCCAGGGCATGCGGTTCACGGATGGGCATTCGTCCTCTGGCGTTTGCTCGCCATCCCGATACTCGCTGCTCACCGGTCGCTATCACTGGCGGACAAGACTGCAGGACGGCATTGTCGGCGTTTTCGCCGAGCCCTTGATCCCACCGGATCGCATGACCATTGGAACGCTGGCCAAGCAGAATGGCTATCGCACGGCGGCGATTGGCAAGTGGCATCTGGGATGGGATTGGCCGATCACGAAAGAGCAGCGGTCTCTGTTGCAACCTGCCAAGGGAGCCAACAAGGATGATGAGGCCAAGCCGGAGCGAGGGCTTGCCGTGGCGACCGCGAAACAGATTGAGTTTTGGAGCGAATTCTTTTCGAAGCCCATCGCCGGTGGTCCCACGTCCCGTGGTTTCGACACCTACTTCGGCACCGATGTTCCGAACTGGCCGCCGTATTGCTTCATTGAAAATGATCGCACACTTGGGATTCCGAGCGGGTTCCTTGCCGCTTCGGACATCGGTCACAATCGAGCAAGCAACCAGGGGCCTTCGTTGAAGGATTGGAAGCTGGAGAACATCCTTCCGACGCTCGGCGACCGCGCGGCGGCATTCATCACGGAGGCCGTCAAGTCCCCCGAACCGTTCCTGCTTTTCATGCCGCTGACCGCACCGCACACGCCGCTGGCACCGGTGGATGAGTGGAAGGGCAAGAGTGGTCTCAACACATACGCGGATTTCGTGATGCAGACGGACGCGACCGTGGGCAAGGTTCTGGAAGCCTTGGAGGAAAGCGGTGAGGCGGACAACACGCTGGTGGTTTTCACGTCCGACAATGGCTGTGCGCCTTATGTTGGCGCGAAGGAGCTTGAAGAAATGGGCCACTATCCGAGTGGTCCCCTGCGTGGCTATAAATCGGACACATGGGAAGGCGGTCATCGCGTGCCGTTCGTGGTTCGTTGGCCTGGAACGGTGAAGCGGGGTAGTGTCTGTGGTCAACTTGTGGAGCAAGCGGACATTTTCCGGACCCTGGCCGACCTGTTCGGGATGCAGCTTCCCGACAATGCTGGTGAGGACAGCTTCAGCCTCATTCCCTTGCTCAAGGGTGAGGACAGGCCGATCCGCGACAATGCCGTAAGCGCCTCGAGCAACGGTCTGCCAGCCGTGAGACTGGGCAGTTGGAAATACATCCCCGGTCCCGGTTCGGGCGGATGGGGCACGGGCGGCGATCAATCGCAGCCGGTGCAGCTCTACAATCTCGCGGACGATCTGGGTGAGACCAGAAACCTGGCCGCAGCGATGCCGGAGAAGGTCGCGGAGATGAAAGCGATGCATGAAAAAGTCATCACCGAGGGACGCAGCACGCCCGGTGCGGCTCAGAAAAATGACGTTGAGGTCGTGCGCTATCCGCGTCAAATGGCACCTCAACGAAAGGAGAAGCCGTCCAAGTGAAAGACGGGATCCTTGGAGCAACCGAAAGCAAACGCATGAAGAACATCGTCGTCCTCCTGACCGCCGTTTTATCCGTATCAATCGCGGGACTCGCCTCGGCGGATCCGGCCACCGCGAAACGCCCTAACATTCTCTTTCTCTTCGCCGATGACTGGGCGTGGCCGCACGCGTCGATTCTCGGTCATCCGGAAATCAAGACCCCCGCGTTCGATCGGCTCGCGAAGGAGGGGATGTTGTTTCGCAACGCCCACACCGCCGCGCCTTCCTGCTCGCCCTCGCGGGCCGCGATCCTAACAGGCCAGTGGCCGTGGCGTCTGGAGCAGGGTGCCGACCTGTGGTCGTTCATCCCTCCGAAGTTCGAGGTGTATCCGGACCTGTTGGGAAAGGCGGGATACTTCGTCGGCATGATGGGGAAAGGTTACGGCCCCGGATCCAACGAGGGACGCCCCCATAACGCCGCTGGTCCTGGCTTCAAGGATTTCGAGGTCTTCCTCAAGGAACGCCCGGAAGGAAAACCGTTTTGTTTCTGGGTGGGAGGTCACAATCCCCACCGCCCCTATCAGGTGGATAGCGGAGTGAAGAAGGGGCATGATCCTGCGAAGGTCATGGTGCCGCCGTATTTGCCGGACAGTGAGGTCGTCCGCCGCGACATCTGTGATTACCTCGCAGCTGCGGAGGAGTTTGACCAACAGGTCGCCGGGATTCTGGATTCTTTGGAAAAATCCGGAGAACTCGAGAACACCCTCATCGTTATCAGTGGCGACAATGGCTGGCCATTTCCACGCGGCAAGGCGACCTGTTATGACAGTGGAACCCATCAGCCGCTGGCCATCCGCTGGGGTGGTCGCATCAAGCCGGGCCGTGTGGTGGAGGACTTCGTGAGCCTTTCCGATCTGGCTCCAACCTTCCTCGAAGTGGCAGGTGTGAGGCCACCGGATTCGATGACCGGTCGCAGCCTGCTCAAAATTCTCCTTTCGGATAAGTCCGGTCAGGTGGATCCGGCCCGCGATCATGTCCTGACCGCGATGGAGCGCCACGCCTCGCCGGGACGTTCCGAAGGTGAGGTCCGCAATGTCGGCTTCCCGATGCGGACGATTCTAACAAAGGAATTCCATTACATTCGAAATTTCCGCAGTGCGCGGTGGCCCGCAGGAGATCCGCCGCCGGATGGCGCGGCACAGTCCGAGGCGATGATAAAGGACACCTTCGCGGGATTCTGCGATGTGGATGCCGGACCCACGAAGGCCTGGATCATAACCCACCGCGACGATGCGGCGGTAAAGCCTTTCTACGAGCGCGCTTTCGGAAAACGTCCCGAGCGTGAGCTCTATGATCTTCGCAACGATCCCTATGAATTGAAAAACCTCGCGGAGGATCCCGCCTGTGCCGACACTGTCAGGGACCTCGATTCGCGTTTGATGAGCGAACTCAAGGCCACTGGCGATCCGCGTGCATCGGGCGGTGGGGATGAGTTCGACCGCTATCCCAGCGCCAAGGCAAAAGGAAAACCCTGAAGACGCCGACCAAGGCGAACTGACCGATGAAACCCAATTATCCTGCAATTCTTTGCGGTGCCCTGATGCTGGCTCAGATGGCCGTGTCTTACGCCGCACCCGAGATTCAGAAGCCCAACATCGTCTACATCCTCGCCGATGACCTCGGCTATGGCGACGTGCAGTGTTTGAATCCGGAGCGTGGCAAAATCAAAACGCCGTGCCTCGACAAGCTCGCCTCACAAGGCATGACCTTCACCGATGCGCACAGTGGATCGTCCGTCTGCACGCCCACGCGTTACGGCCTGCTCACCGGTCGCTATTGCTGGAGATCGCGTCTTCAAAACGGCGTGCTCGACGGTTACGTGCAGCCACTCATCGCGGCGGATCGTCTGACGGTGGCGGGTTTGCTCAAGCAGAACGGTTATCACAGCGCCATCATCGGGAAGTGGCATCTCGGCTACACCATCGAAGGTGCGGACAAGAAGGGTGGGGGAAAGGCCAAGGGGGAAGGCGCGCCCATCGGTGCGATCACCAAGGACGGTCCGCTGACGCGGGGCTTTGACGAGTTTTTCGGGTTTCATCACGCGCGGATGATGAAGTCGGTGTTTGAGAATGACCGGGTCACGCAAATGATCGAGCCGGTGGACATGCTGCCGGCACTTGTGAAACGCAGCACCGATCACATCGCCGCCCGAGCCAAGGCAGGGCAACCGTTCTTTCTCTATTTGCCTCTCAGCTCGCCGCACTCACCGATCGTCCCGTCGAAGGAATGGCAGGGCAAAAGCGGACTTGGCGACTACGGCGACTTCGTGATGGAGACGGACTGGGCGGTGGGCGAGGTCCTGGCTGCCTTGGACAAAGCTGGCGTGGCCGACAACACACTCGTCTTCTTCACCAGTGACAATGGCTGCTCGCCCGTCGCCAAGGTGGACAAGCTTGAAACGCAGGGCCATTTCCCGAGCGCGCAGTTTCGCGGCTACAAGAGCGACATCTGGGACGGTGGACATCGCGTGCCGTTTTTCGTGCGCTGGCCAGGCAAGGTGAAGCCCGGCTCGCAAAGCAAGCAGGTCATCTGTCACACGGATCTCATGGCCACCTGCTCTGAAATTCTTGGCGAGAGGCTTCCTGAGAACGCAGGCGAGGATAGCGTAAGCCTTTTTCCTGTCCTCTTGGGAAAAGACAGCGCACCCGTCCACGAGGCAGTCGTGCACCACAGCATCTCCGGCTGCTTCTCGATCCGTCAGGGTCAGTGGAAGTTGGAGTTCTGTCCCGGCTCCGGGGGGTGGGGAACGCCTGGTGATGCAGCTGCGAAGAAGCAGGGCCTACCCGAGGTGCAGCTCTACGATGTGAGCTCTGATATCGGCGAATCCAGAAACGTCATGGTGGAGCATCCCGATGTCGTCGAGCGCCTGACAAAGCTGCTGGAGCAGACCATCTCCAACGGCCGCAGCACGCCCGGTCCCAAACAGGCCAATGATGCGCTTATCGAAATGAGGAAGAAAGCGGGCAAGGCCGAAAGGGAATAGTCGAACAGCTGCGAACCTCATGAATCGCACTGGAAAGAATCAGGGGAAAAAATGAAACCAAGCCTCCCGATTCCGCAACCAGCCCTTCCAACCGGGGTTATTATGTCCCATGCCGTCGGCATCGGCACGCGATTCCAATCCAAGTGACCTCATGAAATCATTACTCGCCCTTATCAGCATCGGTTTGACCCTGTTCGCTGACGCGCAGACCTCGAAGGACACGCCCAGATTGAAGGACGCCCTTGAACGCTTCCCCAAAGCAGATGCCAACGGCGACGGGGAACTGACCATGGAAGAGGCCAAGGCGTTCAAGAAGGAGATGCATTCAGATGCTCCCGAGCAGAAGCCCGAAGATGCGGATGGCAGCAACAGCCACATTTATAAAACGGTTGGAAAAAGCGAACTAAAGCTCTTTGTCGATACGCCGAAGGGGCACAAGTCCGATGCGAAAGTTCCAGCCATCGTCTTCTTCCATGGCGGCGGTTTCAAATCCGGCTCGGAAACTCAATTTGAGAATCAAGCCAAGCACCTGGCCGACCGCGGCATGGTCGCCATCCGCGTCCGCTACCGCTTGACGAAAGACCCGGGCGTGGAGGTCACGGACTGCGTCGAAGACGCGATCTCGGCGATGCGCTGGGTCCGGTCGAACGCCGGGAAACTCGGCGTGGATCCCGATCGCATCGCTGCCAGCGGTGGTTCGGCGGGCGGCTACCTATCGGCCGCCACCTTGCTGGTTGACCATATCAATGCCAAGACCGACGCGGAAGGCGTGAGCGCGAAACCCAACGCGATGGTGCTGTTCAATCCTGGATTCGGAAATCGCGGGCAGGACGGTGTTGATCCCCGTGACCCAGATGGAAAGGGAAATCTATTGAACTACGTCAAACCAGGTGCCCCGCCCACCATCATCTTCCACGGTAAGGCCGATACAACCGTGCCCTTCGCGACGGTTGAAGCGTTCACCGCCGTCATGAAGAAGGCTGGGAATCGTTGCGAGCTTGTGGGCTACGAGGGCGAGGGCCACAGCTTCTTCAACAAGGGCAAGTACTATGATCTGACCCTCGCCGAGACGGACAAATTTCTAACCGGTCTCGGCTGGCTGGAGAAGAAGTCCGAAAAACCGACAGACGGCGTCGATCCGTTAAAGAACCAGTCCAAACCGCAACCGTGAACGGAACCACCAAGACCCTCTTCGCTGCCTTTCTGCTTTTTCCGCTCGCCGCGCTCAACGCTGCCGATGCCCCGAAGCAGAAGTTCAACATCCTCCATATTCATGCGGACGACCATCGAGCCGATGGACTGCATGCGCTCGGCACCCCATTGCTCCAGACCCCCAATCTTGATTCACTCGTTGAGCGTGGAACGACCTTCACGCATTGTTATACGATGGGCTCCATGATAGGAGCCGTCTGTACGCCAAGTCGCACGATGATGCTGACAGGGCGCTCATGGCAGCGTATTCCCGGAGCCCCCGGCGCGGCACCGAACGCCGGCGATCCCTCGACGTTCCTTCCTCGTGTGATGGCAGCTGGTGGCTATCAGACCTGGCACATGGGCAAGGCTGGCAATGGCTTTCCTGCCGGGTTGAAGGAGTTCCAGACCAGCATTGTCGATGATGCCAAGGGCAACACTCCGGAAACCGATCGCGCGCATTCCAGTCAACGTCTGGCGGACCGCACGATCGGGTTTCTCAAGTCCCGAACGGAGAGCAAGGAAACCCGGCCATTTTACATCTACCTCGCACCGCCGGTCCCGCACGACCCTCGCTCCGCCGAGCCTCAGTTTCACAAGCTTTACGATCCTGCGAAAATTCCTCTCTCACCTGCCTTCCTGCCGTTGCATCCCTTCGACAATGGCGAGATGACCGTGCGCGATGAACAGCTTGCGCCTTGGCCGCGCACTCCGGAGGACACCAAACAGCAAACAGCCGACTACTACTCTTGCGTCACCGGTCTGGATCATCACATCGGCCGCATTTTCGCCGAGCTGAAGGCCAGTGGACAGTGGGACAACACGATCATCATCTTTAGCGGGGACAACGGACTTTCGCTCGGCGAGCACGGCCTGTTCGGAAAACAGAACCTTTACGAGTTCGGCGGCATGCACGTGCCGCTCGTGATCGCAGGTCCAGGCATTCCAAAGGGCAGGACCGAGGCGTTTGTCTATCTGATGGATCTGTTTCCGACCTTGGTTGAATTCGCCGGCGCGAAAGTCCCCGAGGGTGTCGAGGGCAAGAGCCTCGTGCCGATCCTTTCCGGAAAGGAAACGAAGGTCCGCGACATGCTCTACACCGCCTACCGTGGGTGCCAGCGTTCCATCCGTGATGATCGCTGGAAGCTGATCCGATACCCGCTGGTGGACCGGACGCAGCTCTTCGATCTCACTGCCGATCCACATGAGTTGAACAACCTGGGGGACCAGCCTGAATACAAGGCAAGGATCGCGGAGATGACGGCGCTGCTTCAAAGGGAAATGTCGGAGCACGCGGATACCTTTCCGCTCACGGTCGCCAATCCCGAATCTGCCGAGTGGTCGCCGCCAGCAGCCGGTGGCGGACGAAACAAGAAGCCCGGAAAGAACGGAAAACCATGAAATCTCTCAGCCTGATCCTCCTGTTATTCACGCCATTGTCAGTGCTGCGCGCCGCAGACACGGTGAAGCCGAAGAAGCCCAACATCATCCTCATCTTTGCCGATGACCTTGGTTGGAAGGACGTCGGCTATCAGGGCAGCGACTTCATGGAGACGCCCAATATCGACCGCTTGGCGGGGCAGGGAATGGTATTTTCCGCAGGCTATGCCGGTGCGGGGAATTGCGCTCCCAGCCGTGCCTGCCTCCTGTCCGGCACCTACACGCCAAGGCATGGTGTTTACGCCGTGGGCGATACGGATCGGGGGCCGAAGCAATCGCAGCGTTTGATTCCAATTCCCAACAAAAGCGGTCTGGCGAAGAAGAACATCACCCTTGCCGACGCGTTGAAATCGGCTGGTTACGCGACGGGCATTTTCGGCAAATGGCATCTATCCGGAAAGGATGGCGCGGAGCCAGTCGAGCAGGGTTTCGATGTGGCTTTCCAATCCAATGGCGGTTGGAACATGAACAAGCAGGACAATCCCAAAGGCATCTATTCGCTCACCCAGGCCGCCGGCGAGTTCATGGAAAAGAACAAGGACCGGCCCTTCTTCCTCTACCTTCCGCATTATGCCATCCACACCGGCTTGCAGGCGCGGGCGTCCACTCTGGAAAAGTTCAAGGCGAAGAAGCCGGGTGCGCAGCATGACAACGCCTTGTATGCGGCCTGCACCTACGATCTGGACGACGGCATCGGCCTGCTCATGAAAAAGCTCGCCGATCTGGGGCTTGAGGAGAACACGCTGGTGGTCTTTACCAGTGACAACGGCGGCACCCAGCAGTCCTCACAGGAGCCCCTGCGCGGAAACAAGGGCGGCTACTACGAAGGCGGCATCCGCGAGCCGTTCATCGTCCGTTGGCCCGGCGTGGTGAAACCCGGCAGCCGATGCGAAGTGCCGGTGATCAACGTGGATTTGTTTCCGACGTTTCTATCAGCCGCGGGGGCGGACGTGCCCGTGGGAAAAACGTTGGACGGCGAAAGTCTGGTGCCCTTGCTCAAAGGTGAAGGCTCCCTCAAGCGCAAGTCCATCTTCTGGCACTTTCCCGGTTATCTGGACAATCCGGTCATTCGTGGTCGCGAGTTGGACGTCCGCACCGGATTCCGCACCCGGCCGGTCAGTGTGATCCACAAGGGCGACTGGAAACTGCACCTCTTTCTTGAGGAATGGCAGCTCGATGGAGGACGCGAAAAACTGGCGGAGAGCCATGCAGTCGAGCTCTACAACCTGAAGGACGACATCGGCGAGCGGAACGACCTCGCAAACAAGAACACCGCGATGCGGGATGAATTGCTCGATGAACTCCTTGCCTGGCAGAAATCCGTCAGCGCCCCGCTGCCCGGCCAGCCCAACCCGAGCTATGACCCGAAGGCATCGCCCAAGGGAGGCGGAAAAATGAAGAAGACTCCGTCCGACCAAGAATAAAGGGCGCGGCGCAACCCAAAGACACTCTCGACCATCATGAAAAAGTCCTTCTCTGTTTTCCTCTCGCTTGCCATCGCTTTGCTGGCATCCGCCTCCCGGCTCCATGCCGAAGGGAAAAAGCCCAACGTCTTGTTCATCGCGGTGGACGATATGAACAACGACCTCGGTTGCTATGGTGATCCTTTGGTGAAGTCGCCCAACATTGATGGTCTTGCCAAAATGGGCGTGCGCTTCGACCGTGCCTATTGCCAGTTTCCTCTGTGCTCGCCGAGCCGCTCGTCGGTGATGACGGGTTTGAGGCCCGACACGACTCGGGTTTTCGATCTGCAATACCACTTCCGCAAAGGGCTGCCTGATGTGGTCACGCTGCCGCAGCTTTTCGGGAATAATGGCTACCACACCGCGCGTGTCGGGAAGATCTACCACTACGGGAATCCCGGGCAGATCGGCACCAGCGGGCTGGATGACCCTGCGTCGTGGCAGGAGTTTTACAATCCTGCAGGCCGCGACAAGACCGCGCTGGAATTGGATGTGATCCGCTACACCGGAAAGAAGGGTGGCCCGCTCGGTGCGGAGATGGCTTTCCTCAACGACAAGCCTGGCAAGGACGAGGAGCACACCGACGGCAAGGTCGCCACGAAGGCCATCGAGTTGCTGGAAACGCACAAGAACGAGCCGTTCTTCCTCGCAGTTGGATTCTATCGACCGCATTGCCCGTGGATCACACCGGGCGGCTACTTCGAGAAGTATTCCCTCGATACCATGAAGCTGCCGGAAGTCGCGCCGGGCTTTCCAACCACTGTTCCAGAGGGTGCTCTCGCCTCGACGAAACCGTGGCCCAATCTGGGCGTGACGCCCGATCAGGCACGCGAGTGCAAGCTGGCCTACTATGCGGCGATATCCTTCGTCGATGCGCAGATTGGTCGGGTGCTCGACTCGCTTGACCGGCTTGGATTGCGGGATAACACGATCATCGTGTTCTGGAGTGACCACGGCTATCACCTCGGGGAACACGGGCTGTGGTTCAAGCAGAGCTGCTTTGAGGAAAGCGCGCGCGTGCCGATGATCATCGTGCCGCCAGGAACCAGGAACGCCGGCAAGGCCTGTTCACGCACCGTGGAATTGATTGACCTTTATCCCACGCTTGCCGATTTCGCTGGGCTCACGCCACCGAAAGGCCTGGAAGGGGTGAGCCTGCGCCCTTTGCTGGAAGATCCCTCAGCGGAATCCTCGCGTCCTGCCTTCACGCAGGTCCAACGTGGTGGCTTCCCGGGCCACAGCGTGCGCACCGCACGCTGGCGCTACACCGAATGGGATTTCGGAGCCAAAGGTAGCGAGCTTTATGATCACAACGCCGATCCGCAGGAGCAGCACAACCTCGCACCTGACCCGAAGTATTCCGCGACCGTCGTGGAGATGAAGTCGCTTCTCAAAATCGTGCACCCTGCGCCAGTGGAAGGTGGACGCTCCAAGGCTGGCAAGCCAGAGTAGTTCCGAAAGCGCAACCGCTCCCGCCCACTTCAAGACCCATGAAGAAAATCGCACTGTTCGCCGCTTTCATGTTGCACCCCATGACGGGGCTGCACGCTGCTCCGACAGCGTCGAAACCCAATGTGCTGATTCTTTACGCCGATGACATGGGCTACGGAGATCTCGGTGCGAACAATCCCGCATCGAAAATTCCCACGCCGAATCTTGATCGGTTGGCGGCAGAGGGCATGCGTTTCACCGACGGACATAGTTCATCCGGCATCTGCACGCCTTCCCGTTATGCGATGTTGACCGGGCGTCATCATTGGCGGGATTTTCATGACATCGCACAGGCTTTCGATAATACCGTGTTCAAGCCCGGGCAGCTCACGATGCCTGCGATGCTGAAACAAAAGGGCTATGCAACTGCCTGCATCGGGAAGTGGCACCTCGGCATGGACTGGGATGCCATCCGTAAGCCGGGCACACCGAAGAAGTCCATCGAGCACACCGACTTCGACTGGACCAAACCGTTTCCTGGTGGCCCGCTCGATCACGGGTTCGAGTATTACTTCGGCGACAACGTCATCAACTTTCCTCCCTACGCGTGGATCGAGAATGACCGGTTGGTTGTTCCTCCGGACACCACGTTCAAAAAGACCCCTGGAAGTGCCAAGGAAGGTGAATGGGAATGCCGTCCGGGCCCAGGTCGTTCTGACTGGGATTTCTATCAGGATTTACCGACCTTGACGAGTAAAGGGGTGGACTACATCCGCTCCCGGAAGGGCAAGGATCAGCCTTTCCTGCTCTATTTTCCGATGCCGTCACCCCATGCTCCCATCGTTCCCACGGACGCCTTCGACGGCAAGTCGAAGGCCGGGCCATATGGCGACTACGTGGTGCAAACCGATGACACTTGTGGCCAGTTGCTGAACGCGCTACGGGATTGCGGGATGGAGTCGAACACCCTGGTGATCTTCTCCTCGGACAATGGCCCGGAGATCTACGCCTACGCCCGCGACGAGAAGTTTGATCATTGGTCCGCCGCTCCATTTCGTGGTCTGAAGCGCGATATCTATGAGGGTGGTCATCATGTGCCATTCATCATCCGATGGCCGGGCGTCACGAAAGCCGGAGCGGTCACGGAATCGCTCATTTCCCAGGTGGATCTGATGGCCACGCTTGCCGCCGAAGTTGGTTTCGATCTTCCTCGTGATTCAGCCGAGGACTCCTTCAACTTCCTGCCCTGGCTCAAGGGTGAGGCCAAGGTTCCGCCACGTTCCGCGATCGTTCACAACACCAACCCGAAGGACTACGCCATTCGTGACGGGGATTGGCTTCTGGTGGACGCCAAATCAGGTGCTGCCCGTCCGGCAACGTCGGCATGGAACAAGAAACACCAGCAGCTTCCCGACGACGCCCAACCGGTTGAGCTTTACAACCTGAAGGATGACATCGGCCAGCGGAACAACCTCGCAGGGAAGAATCCTGAAAAGGTCGTCCAAATGAAGGCGTTGTTGACCAGGCTCCGTGAGCAGGGCCATTCCGCCCCGCGGCTGGATTAGTCACCGATCAAGAGTTTCATACCACCTTCACCGATCCTTTCCAGAGACTGTCATGAACCGAATCCTTTTGCCCATTGCCTGCGTGTTTGCCTGTGCTGCCTCAGGCGCAGCCCTTGCAGGACCGATGAAGCCCAACGTCATCATCGTCATGCCGGATGACGTCGGATATGGCGACTACGCCAGTCTTGGAAATCCCGTCACGCGCACGCCTGCCGTGGATGCTTTCAAGAAGCAGAGCCTTCTGTTCACCCAGTTCCACGTCAGTCCGACTTGCGCACCGTGTCGATCGGCCATGATGAGTGGCCGACATGAGTTCAAGAACGGTGTCACCCATACGATCCTGGAACGCGAACGGATGAGTCTGAAGACCTACACACTTCCGCAGATGCTCAAGTCCGTCGGCTACACTACTGGAATCTTCGGTAAATGGCACCTCGGCGACGAGGAGGCCTATCGACCTGAAAGCCGCGGCTTCGATGAGGTTTACATCCACGGTGGTGGCGGCATTGGCCAGACCTATCCCGGTTCTTGTGGCGATGCTCCGGGCAACACCAACATCGATCCCGCGCTCTGGCATAACGGCAAGTTCGAGAAGACCACCGGTTACTGCACCGACCTGTTCTTTTCCCAGGCCATCACCTGGATGGATGCGAAGCGCGCGGCGAAGCAGCCCTTCTTCGCCTACATCCCGCTCAACGCCGCACACGGACCGCATGTGCTGCCCAAGGATTACTACGAGCACTATCTCGGTAAACCGGGTGTCGATCAGGAAGCCGCGAAGTTCTTCGGCATGATCGAGAACGTCGACACGAACTTCGGCAAGCTGCTGGCCAAGCTCAAGGACTGGGGCATCGAGGAAAACACCCTGGTCATCTATATCGGCTCCGACAACGGCGGGACGAACGGGGTGGACCTTTTCAACGCCGGAATGAGGGGCTCCAAGGGCACGGCCTTTCAAGGTGGCACGCGGGCTCCCTGCTTCTTCCGCTGGCCTGCGGGAAACATCCCAGCGGGTGCGGAATGCGATGCGCTCAGTGCCCACCTCGATCTTTTCCCGACGCTGGCAGAGATCACCGGCGCAAATCTTTCCGATGAAGTGAAGAAGCAGGTCGAGGGACGGAGCCTGCTTCCGCTGTTGAAGAATCCCAAGGCAGAGTGGCCGGACCGTACACTTGTGCACCACGTCGGACGCTGGGGAAATGGCAAGGCTGCGGAAGCGAAATACGACAAATGCTCGATCCAGAATTCACGCTTCACGTTGGTCGGAAACGAGCAACTCTACGATCTGAAGAACGATCCCGGCGAGTCCAGGAACGTCATTGCGGAGCATCCCGAGGTAGTCGCAGGTCTACGCGCCGCCTACGACAAATGGTGGGACGAAGTGCAGCCCCTTCTGGTCAATGAAGACGCCGTGGGCCCCAAGATCAATCCGATGAAGGAACTCTACTGGAAGCAATTTGGCGGTGGACCGACCGAAGCACTCCTCAAGAGCATGGATCCAACAAAGAAAGCCCGCCCAGGAAAGTGAGCGGGTTTGTTGTCCCGGTGGATTCCAATGACCCGGGAATGTCTGCCCTTGGTGAGGATGTTGCATTACCAAGGGCCGTGATCCTTGCCGTTATTCAGTCAGGATGACCAACAAATCATCACTGCTGACCGGGTCCCCCTTCTGGGCGAGGACCTTTTTCACCGTTCCATCGGCTCCGGCGCTGACAATGGTCAGCATTTTCATCGCTTCGAGGACCACCATCTTGTCGCCAGCTTTCACTTCCTGACCCACAGAAACGGCCACCTCGGTGACCATGCCTGGCATCGGCGCGCAGGCCTGGAGCGGATCGGAAGGATCGCCTTTCTCGCGGCTGGCCTTCGAGACCGACTGCAAGGACTTGTCGGCTACGACGCTTTCGCGTGGCATGCCGTTGAGTTCGAAGAACAAGGCGCGACGGCCCTCATCGTCGGCTTCCCCGATGGAAATCAGCTTGATGATCAGGGTTTTACCCGGATCGATCTCGATCTCGATCTCCTCGCCGATGTGCAGGCCGTAAAAGAATGCCGTGGTCGGGAGTCCAGTGAGGTCGTCGTACTTCGCCCGGAAAGCCATGAAGTCCGCGAAGACCTGCGGATACATGAGGTGGGAATAGAGATCGTCGTCAGTCGCTGGGCGACCGAGGCGTTTCGCTACTTCCGCACGGGTGGCTTCGAGGTCGATCGGCTCCGCCAGCTCTCCCGGGCGCTTGGTGGTGGCCTTCTTGTTGCCGAGGATGACTTTCTGGACCTCCACGGGCCAGCCGCCGTCGGGTTGACCGAGACCGCCGGAGAGCATGTCGATCACGCTTTCAGGCCAGTCGATCGAGCCGGGCTTCAGCTTCGGCACGTCGGCCGCCTTGATGCCGCGGGTGACGAGGAACATGCACATGTCGCCAACCACTTTTGAAGATGGCGTGACCTTGACGATGTCGCCGAAGAGCAGGTTGACGTCGGCGTAGGTGCGGGCGATTTCGCGCCAGCGGTGGCCGAGTCCCATGCCGACCGCCTGTTCGCGGAGGTTGGTGTACTGGCCGCCGGGCATTTCGTGCTCGTAAACCTCGGCCGTTCCGGCGCGCGGAGCGGAGTCGAAGGGCTTGTAGTAGCCGAGGACTTCTTCCCAGTAGTCGGAGAACTCGTTAAGCGCCTCAAGGTCGAGCCCAGGATCGCGATCGCTGCCGGAAAGCGCGGCGCAGACCGAATTGAGGTTCGGCTGCGAGGTGGAGCCTGACATTGAGGCCACGGCGAGGTCGACGATGTCCACTCCCGCCTTCGAGGCGGCGATGACCGAGGCGGCATTGAGGCCGGAGGTGTCGTGCGTGTGGAAATGGATCGGGATGCCGATTTCCTGTTTCAGGGCGTGAACCAGATTGTAGGCGGCCTGAGGCTTGCAGAGGCCGGCCATGTCTTTGATCGCTAGGATGTGGGCGCCCATCTTTTCGAGCTCCTTGGCCTTGGCGATGTAGTATTTCAGCGAGAACTTGTCGCGCTTCTCGTCGAGAATGTCGCCGGTGTAGCAAATGGCGGCCTCACAGAGGACCTTGCCGTGCTCGCGGGCCGCCTGCATGGCGACTTCCATGTTCGGCAGGTAATTGAGCGAGTCGAAGATCCGGAAGATGTCCATTCCGCTGTCGGCCGCGTGTTTCACGAAACCTGCGACGACGTTGTCCGGGTAATTCGAGTAGCCGACGGCGTTCGAGCCGCGGAACAGCATCTGGAAGCAGAGGTTCGGGGCCTTTTCGCGCAGGCGGCGGAGTCTTTCCCACGGGCATTCCTTGAGGAAACGCATCGCGGTGTCGAAGGTTGCGCCGCCCCAGTTTTCCAGGGAGAAAAGCTGCGGGGTGCGGTGGGCGATGGCCTCGGCGACCCGAAGCATGTCGAAGGAGCGCATGCGAGTGGCGATGAGCGACTGGTGGGCATCCCGCAGCGTGGTGTCGGTGATGAGCAGGCGCTTCTGATCGAGGATCCACTGGGAGAACTTTTCCGGACCGAGTTCGAGCAGAAGATCGCGCGAGCCCTTCGGCACTTCGGCGTGATGCTCGACCACCATCGAGTCAGGCAGGCGCGCGGGCGGTAGGATCGTCGGTGGTCTCCAGCCTTTCGCAACCGGGTTGCCGTTGAGGGTGATGTCGGAAAGATAGGAAAGCGTCTTGGTGGCCCGGTCGCGCTTGTGCTTGAAGCGGAACAGCTCGGTCTTGGTGTCGATGAGCTTCGTGTGCGCCTGGCCACTTCGGAACGTGTCGTCGCGGATGACGTTTTCCAGGAAGGGAATGTTGGTCTTCACCCCACGGATCCGGAACTCACGCAGCGCGCGGTCCATGCGCTGGCAGGCGACCTCGAAGCTGCGGCCCATGGCGGTGACCTTCACCAGCATCGAGTCATAAAACGGCGTGACCACCGAACCGGCGTCGCCCGAAGCGGCATCGAGCCGGATGCCGAAACCGGCGGCGGAGCGGTAGTTGAGGATGCGACCGTAGTCCGGCGCGAAATTTTTCTCTGGGTCCTCGGTGGTGACGCGACACTGGATGGCGTAGCCGTTGCAAGGGATCTCGTCCTGCTGAGGAATGGCCACCTCGGGTCCGAAAATGGAGGCTCCTTGGGCGATCAAAATTTGCGAACGGACCAGGTCGATGCCGGTGACGCACTCGGTCACGGTGTGTTCCACCTGGATGCGCGGGTTCATCTCGATGAAGAACCAGTCCTTCGTATCCATGTCGTAGAGGAACTCCACGGTTCCCGCGTTGTCGTAGCCGATGCCCTTGGCGAGCGCGACGGCGGCGTCGCACAGCGCCTTGCGCAGGCCGGGTTCAAGATCGATCGAGGGCGCGATTTCCACGACCTTCTGGTATCGCCGCTGCACCGAGCAATCGCGCTCGTGGAGGTGGACGACGTTGCCGTGCTTGTCGCCGAGGATCTGCACCTCGATGTGCTTGGCGCGGGAAATGTAGCGCTCCAGGAAAACGGCGGAGTTTCCGAAGGCATTCAGTGCCTCGTTCTGGGCTTCCGCGAGCAGGCCTTGAAGCAGGCTCGGTTTTTCCACGACACGCATGCCGCGGCCGCCGCCACCGAAGGCGGCCTTGATGATGAGCGGGAAGCCGATTTCGTGGGCGACCTTCAGGGCTTCATCGGTGTCGGTGATCGGTTCCTCGGTTCCGGGAAGGGTGGGGACGTTGAACTTGTGAGCCAGCGTGCGGGCGGCGGTCTTGTCGCCCATGTTTTCCAACAGCTCCGGCGACGGTCCGAGGAAGGTGATGCCCTCGCGCGCACAGGCACGGGCAAACGCGGCGTTTTCAGAAAGGAAGCCGTCGCCCGGGTGGATCAGCGTGACTCCCTTCGACTTCGCCATCGCCACGATGCCCTCGACATCCAGGTAGGCTCCGACCGGACCCTTGTCGCGGTTCAGTCCGTAGGCCTCGTCGGCCTTGAAGCGGTGGATGGAAAAGCGGTCTTCCTCGGCGTAGATCGAAACGGTCCGCAGACCGAGTTCGTTGGCGGCACGGAAAATGCGGATCGCG
>JANOBS010000553.1:0-3058 GCA_031411755.1 Luteolibacter sp.
TCCTCATCCCGGATCTCGGTCTCGACAAGGTCTGGTCCTACAGCTTCGACGCCAAGACCTCGAAGTTCGATTCAGAAAAGGGCACGCCCTTCACCGCAGAACCCGGCAGCGGCCCACGCCACGTCACATTCTCCCCGGACCACCAGCACGCCTACATCGTCAACGAACTCGACAACACCGTCACAGCTTGTGCTTACGACGCGAAGGAAGGCACCCTGAAATCCCTCCAACGCATCAGCACCCTGCCTGAAGGTTGGACAGGCCAAACCACCACCGCCGAGATCGAGGTCCATCCGAACGGACGCTTCGTCTACGCCTCCAACCGCGGCCATGACTCCATCGCCATCTTCTCCCGCGATGTGAAATCCGGCACCCTCACCAGCCTCGGTCAGGTTCCTTGCGGCGGAAAGACCCCGCGCCATTTCGCCATCGCTCCGGGAGGAAAGTGGCTCATCTGTGCCCACCAGAACAGCAGCACTCTCGCGGTCCTTCCTCTCGATCCTGAGACTGGGAAACTCGGACCCGCCGGCAACCCGATCGCCTGCCCGAATCCCATCTGCGTGCTCTTCTCCAAAAAGGGCGATTGATTCGCAAAAAATCCCTTGCCCAACGCCGGATTTTCGCCATTCTTCCGGCCCCGCCGCAAGCGGGGTGTTTAACGCCTCGGTAGCTCAGTTGGTAGAGCAGTTGACTCTTAATCAATTGGTCCTTGGTTCGAGTCCAAGCCGGGGTACCATCCCTTTCAAACGATCAAGGCCTTACGGAAATCCGTGAGGCCTTTTTCTTTTACCCAAGGCGACCAGGGCCATCCTGCCACTTAGCTGACAACCCGGGTTTGTTGTCAGAACCGGGGTCTCACTCCCACTCAATGCTCGCCGGTGGCTTGGTCGAGATGTCGTAGAGGACGCGGTTGATGCCCTTGACCTCGTTGAGAATGCGGTGGCTGGTTTCGCGAAGAAGCGAATACGGAAGCTCCACCCAATCGGCGGTCATGGCATCCTCGGAAATGACGGCACGCAGGGAAATCGCCCACTCATAGGAGCGCTCATCGCCCTTCACGCCCACCGTCTTCACCGGCACGAGTCCGGCATAGGCCTGCCAGACCTTTTCATACCAGCCGTGATCCTTCAGGCAGCCAATGAAGATGGCATCACACTCGCGAATGATTTCCAGACGCTCTTCGGTGATCACGCCGGGGCAGCGCACGGCAAGGCCGGGACCAGGAAATGGATGACGCCAGAGGATGTCGTGCGGGATGCCGAGCGAGGCCCCGAGTTCGCGGACCTCGTCCTTGAAGAGTTCAGCCAACGGCTCGAGCACCTTGCCCTCGGCTTGGAGTTCCAGAATGCGGTCGACGCGGTTGTGGTGGGTCTTGATTTTCGAGGCCTTCGACTTGGCGTTCGAAGCGCTCTCAATCACGTCCGGATAAAGCGTCCCCTGTGCGAGCATCTCGGCATTTCCAACAGCGCCCCAGAACACGTCGATGAAGTGCTCGCCGATGATCTTGCGCTTCGCTTCCGGATCATCCACGCCGTCGAGCGCTCCGAGGAACAGCTCCGAAGCGTCGACCGTTTCGATCGGCACACCCATGCGGTGGAAATTGGCGCGGACCTCCTCGCCCTCATGCTTCCGCATCAGTCCATGATCGACGAAGATCGCGCGGACGTTCACGCCGGCTTCACGCAGAAGTACGGCGAGCACCGTACTATCAACGCCACCGGAGACACCGCAGACGACCTGCTTGTTTCCGACTGTCTGGCGGATCCCTTCTATCATCTCGCGCTTGAAGTCCTCGATCCGGAACGGAGCAAGCTCGCCGCAGGAAAGGAGGAAATTGTGGAGGATGCGCAGGCCTTCGTGGCTGTGCGTCACTTCCGGATGGAACTGGATGCCGTAGAAACGCTCGCCCCACTTGAGGGAAACCGGTGTGCCATGCTGGTTCTTCGCGATCACCTTGCCGCAGGCTGGGATCACTTTCACGGTGTCGGAGTGGCTCATCCAGACCTGGGAGTCGCTGGAGATGCCTTCGTAGAGCCCGGTGCACTCGACCGGGTAAAGCGCGGCCGGGCCATACTCACGGCGGTTGCTGGCCTCCACCGTGCCGCCGAACTTGATGTTCAGGAGCTGCATTCCGTAGCACACGCCGAGGACCGGCACGCCAAAGGCATCGAGCGCCGCGAAGTCAAGATCCGGAGCATCCGCCTCACTCGTGCTGCGCGGTCCTCCGGAGAGGATGATGGCACCTGGCTTGCCGATGTCCGGAAAATCCTCGATGGCGTAAAGCTTGGCGAAGTAGCCGAGCTCCCGCACGCGGCGGACGATAAGCTGGGTATATTGGGAACCGAAATCGAGAACGGCGACGTGTTGGGAGTCGTGCATGGAAGAGAAAATTCTAAATCTTAAATTCTAAATTCTAAACGAAGATGAGAAGATCGATGAGATCCGCAGCATCGTAAACTCCAACTCTTCGTTTAGAATTTAGTGCTTCGGATTTAGTGCTTCAACCAAGCGGTTGATAGTTGGTCGGCTCCTCGGTCATGACGATGTCATGGACGTGGCTTTCACGGAGGCCGCCGCTGGTGATCTGGACGAACTGGGCGCGCTCGCGGAGTTCCTCCAAGGACGTCGCGCCGAGGTAACCAATGCCCGAACGGACGCCGCCCATGAGCTGGAAAATCACGTCGCTGAGCGGACCCTTGTAGGGCACCCGACCTTCGACGCCTTCCGCCACGAGCTTGCCGGAACTGTTCTGCGCATAGCGGTCGCCCGCGCCTTTTTTCATCGCCCCGAGCGAGCCCATCCCACGGTAGGTTTTGAAACGGCGACCCTGGTAATAGACGCTCTGGCCGGGGCTTTCGCGCGTGCCGGCGAGGATCGAACCGAGCATCACCAGATCGGCTCCGGCGGCGAGGGCCTTCACCACGTCACCCGAGTAGCGGATGCCGCCGTCGGCGATGACCTTCACGCCGTGCTCGCGACAGTAGTCGGCCACGTTGCGGATGGCGGTGAACTGCGGCATGCCGACCCCGGCGATGACGCGGGTGGTGCAGATCGAGCC
>JANOBS010000554.1:0-14664 GCA_031411755.1 Luteolibacter sp.
TCGCGCCGATACAAGTGGCGGGGAATTCAAGGTGCAGACGATCTACTTCGGCCTCGCCTTCGCCTACTCGGTCAACGAGCAGGGTAGCTTCGCCCTCACCGGACGCCCCACTGAGAAAGGCTGGGTGTTCACCGAACAGAAGGACATAGGACCGGATATCAAGAAACTCATCGAAACCTCAGCCGGCAAACAGGATCCGGCCTTCGTCAAACTTCCGCTCATCAAACCATGATCCCCTTTTCCCTGAAAGCCGTTGTGATCGGCTCCCTTTGTCTCACCTCCGCCCTGGCCGAAGGCACGGTGGATGCCGCGAGGAATGACCTGAAGAAAGCTGTCACCGAACTCGACAGCACCCAGAGGGAATACGCGGATCTACGCCGCAGCCTTTACAAGGACATCAACCGTCTGGACGACGAGGCCCTGACCCTCACCAAGGAGCTCCGTGCCCTTGAAAAGGAGGAATCCCAGCGCGCCACCAACCTCAAGATCCTCGATCGCGAGCTCGACAAGAGTAAGACCGACGTCAAATACGCCATCGACCTTCTCAACCAGTATTCAAAAGCCCTCATCACGCGCCTCCACCCTGCGGAAGGCCAGCTCTACAACGACACCATACAGAAAGTCGACCAGAAGGCGCTCACCCTCGTGGATGATCCAAAGGCTGAACTCATCGAGCGTTGCCAGGTGCTGAAGATCGGTCTTGATCGTCTGGGCTCCATCATCGGTGGACATCGGTTCAGTGGAAAGGCCCTAAAGAACGGCAGCCAAACCACCGATGGAACCCTGCTGCTGGCAGGTCCATCCGTGTTCTTTGCCTCCACCGACAACACCTTCGAAGGCGTGGCCACCTACGCCTCCACCGGCACGCCGTATCCTTCCGTGCTCGCGCTGAAGGACACCAACGGCACCATCAGCAAGACCCTTGCGGAATCCTCCGGCAGCCTCCCGATGGACTCGACCATGGGTAAGGCCCTCGAGGAGAAGAACGACCAGGTCGAAAGCGGCCACAGCAAGGCGATGGAGCACCTTTCGCTCTTCGGTGACATTGCCAAGAACATGATGTTCGACGGCTGGATCGCGATCGGCGTCTGCTTCGTCATGGTCGCCCTCGGCTGGTCCGTGGCGGCTCGGAAAATGTTCTACCTGAACTCCATCAAGAAGGGCACAGACCTCTTCCTTGCCCAGTGGGACAAACTCTCATCCGATCTCACCTCCATCGACCATGCCGATGGCGAGAGTGTTAAAAGTCTTGGAGGAAACACCGATCCCAAGGTTCAGAAACTGGTCCAGCGCTCGCCCCTCTACAATATCTACCACATCGGCTCCGAGGAGATCCGTCACCGGCTCACGGCAGATGACAAGGGCGTCCAGACGACCACCCTTTCAAGCCGCTCCGTGCAGGCCATCCGCGCCTCCCTCGATGCGGGTCTTGTCCGGGAAAACCACAAGCTCACCGACGGCCTAGTCTATCTGACCATCAGCATCGCCGGTGGACCCTACGTTGGACTACTCGGAACGGTGGTCGGCGTCATGATCACCTTCGCCATCATTTCGAAACAGGGCCAGGTGGACGTTAACTCCATCGCTCCCGGCATCGCCTCCGCCCTGCTCGCCACGGTGGCAGGTCTGGTGGTCGCGATTCCCGCCTTGTTCATCTACAGCTACCTGAACGGTCGCATCAAGAACATCGTCGCCGAGATGCAGGTCTTCATCGACGAGTTCGTCGCCAAGGTCGCCGAGTTCTACCCGGATTCGGATAGCGCCTCCACCAATGCCAGCATCAAGGGCTAACCCCTGAAGCCCATTCCAATCTCACTTCTCACACATTCCCTGAACCATGGCTTCCGCAGACGAAAAAAGCTTCGATGACATCAACGTCACCCCAATGGTGGACCTTTACCTCGTCCTCCTCCTGATCTTCATCATCATGACCACCGCCGGTGTTCAGGGTGTGAAGGTCGAATTACCACGGGCCGGAGGAAAGGCCTCCGCGCCGATCACAGCTTCCAAGCTCCAGGCTATCACCGTGAGCCCGGAAGGCGGAATCTTCCTCAACACCACAGCCGTCACGCTTGACCAGCTTGAGGATGAACTGACCGCCCTGAAGGCTGCCAGCCCCGATCTTCCCGTCGTGGTGCGTGGCGACAAGGCTTCCCAGTATCAGGGCGTCATGCAGGTGCTGGAAGTCGTCGGACGCGTTGGCATCGACAAGATCGGACTCGCGACCCAGACCAAGTAATTCCAGGCCACCCAGTATTGCCTGCATGTCCCGATTTTCCGCGGAAACCAAGAAAGAGAACAAGCACCTCCTCATCACGCTGATGCTGGGTGTGGTGCTCTTCGGCGGAGCCGTCTCTTTCCTGTTTCGTAATTCCAAAGAAGAGGAAGCGAAGAAGAAGATCACCGAGTCGATCGTGGACATCACCCTTCCAACGCCTCCTCCGCCACCGCCGGAGACGGATCCTGATCTAACAGAGCCAGAGGAGACAGACATCAAGGAGGAATCCAGCGAACCTGAGATCGCGCCAACCACGGAGATGGCCTCAGATTCCTCCGATCTCGATCTCGGACTTGACCCCGGAGACCTCGCCGAGGGCACTGGTGGAAATTTTGTGGTCAACGTCCCTCGCTTCGCCACCCGCGGAGGCCGGGGCGGCGGCGGCGACGGGATGGGCAGCGATGAGGCCGACTCCCCCCCCACCCCGATCAGCAAGCTCCCGCCGACCTATCCCACCGCGCTGCTTAGCAAGGGTGTGGGTGGACGCGTCATGATCAGTTGCGTCGTCGATGCCAGCGGCCAGGTCGTCAGCAGCACGATCAAGCAGTCTTCCGGCCACTCGGAACTCGACAAGGCCGCGCTGGCTGCCGTGGCGAGATGGAAATTCAAACCCGCCGTCAAGGAAGGCCGATCCATCAAGTCGACCTGCTCCGTCCCTTTCAACTTTGAGGTCAAAAAGAGCTGATCCAGCCACCCACCTCCCAACTTCTTCAAACCGATTTCCGCCATGTTCTCCAAATTCCTACTTCCGGCCCTGCTCGTCCTTCCGACGATCGCCCTGGCAGACCGCATCATCCCGCCGGCCAATCTCTTTCAGGACCCTTCGTTCATCAAGGAGTTCGTCGGCAGCTACGGCTTCCTTTCCGATGTGGAGCCGAAGGTTTCCACCGACGAACAGGCCGCCCTGACCACCATCCGCGATCTGTTCGAGAAGAGCCAGTTCACCCAGGCCGAACAGGAGATCATCCGCTTCATCAAGGAAACCGAGAACCCCACCGACCCCAAGAAGCAACCCGCCGAAATCAGCCCGGCGATGATCTTCGTGCTCGGCAACCTCTACTTCCAGGCAGACCGAACTGACGAGGCGCGCCGCGCATTCCTGGAAGCCATCAAGCGCTTTCCACGCTTCCGGCGCGCACACACGAACCTCGCCTTCCTCTACATCTCGAAGAACCAGACCGACGAGGCACTTCCCATGCTTCAGAAATCCATTGAACTCGGCGAAACCACCGCCCGCGTCTATGGCATGCTCGGATACTGCCACCTCGTGAAAAAGAACGCGGTCGCTGCAGAAAATGCTTATCGCCAGGCCTACCTGCTCGATGCGAATTCACGCGATTGGAAGCTCGGCCTTTCCCAATCTCTCCTCGCCCAGGACAAGTTCGCGGAAGCTGCCAGCCTGCTCGGCTCGATCATCGAAGAGAATCCGAACGACAAGCAACTCTGGCTCCAGCAAACCAACGCCTTCCTCGGGATGGAACGCAAGGAGGACGCCGCGATCAACCTGGAGATCCTGCGTTTCAAGGGTCTCGCGGACGAGGCGAACCTCAATCTGTTAGGCAATCTTTACATGGACCGAAGCGAGCCCCAACTGGCGCTTTTCGCCTACATGGCCGCCATCGACAAGGCGACTGCGCTCGACGTCGCACGTGCTCTGAAGTCCGCGAAGATCCTCACCGACTATGGTTTCCCGGACAAGGCCTCGACCTTCGTCCAGAAAATCCGGAGCAAGCTCGGCGCCAATGTCCCGATCGGACAGAAGACCGTGCTGCTCCTCACCGAGGTGCGGATCGCCCAAGCGGAAAAGAAACCGGAGACCGTGGAGAAGCTGCTCAACGAACTGACCCAGATCGATCCGACCAATGGCGAGGTCCTGCTGGAACTCGGCAAGCATTTCGATCAGCTCGCCAAAGACGAGAGCGACGAAACGAAGCGCGGTGTCCTGATCCAGAATGCCCGGACAAATTACCAACTCGCCGTCCGCACCCCCATCGTCGCTTACCAGGCGAATCTCGGACTGGGGCAAATGTATGTCCGTGAGAAGCGCTACGTCGAAGCCATGCCGCTTCTCGAAACCGCCCTCAACCTGAAAAAGAGCGAGAGCCTGGATCAATACACCAGCCGCGTCCGCCGCGCTGCCGACCGCCAGCGTCAGAAGGACGAATCCAAGGAAGTCACCAAGCCATGATCCTTTCCATGAAACGACTGCTTTACCCCGCCCTCGCCATGTGTGGAGTGGTCCACGCCAACGACGTTCTGGACGCCCTCGAAGGAAAGAAGAAGTCCAGTGAGATCGAGGTTCCTTCCGCGCCAGGTTCACCTGATCGCGACGAGAATGGAGCGCTGACCTACTTGGAAGCCACCTATCCGCCGAGCCGGCTCGACGCTCTCTGGGCGAGGTCCGTGGTTTATGAAAACGAGGCGAATCCCTGGGTTCAAAGGATGGCCATCACCGCCTATCTCGACCAACAGGCTTCCTTCGGAAGAGCTGAGGTCGAGGGTGTCGGAATCGCGCCGGACAAGAACGTGGATCTGGATGGGACCCGCACCCGCCGCGCCCGGCTTGGTGCGCGCATCCGGGCATTCCGCAACACGGACATTGAGGCGAACTACGAATTCTCCGGAAGCAGCGACGACCAGCGGATCGAGCGCATCAAGGCCCGCACCGAGTTCATGCCGGATGCC
Organism: Luteolibacter sp.; assembly: GCA_031411755.1. GTDB lineage: Bacteria > Verrucomicrobiota > Verrucomicrobiia > Verrucomicrobiales > Akkermansiaceae > Luteolibacter. The sequence continues at coordinate 4,964 of JANOBS010000554.1, forward strand.
ACGGTGACCTTCGGAAAATTTCGACCGGATTTCGGAACGGAAAACAGCATTGAGCCGGAGGATTCCCTCTACCCGGACCGCGCGATGCTGACGAATATGATTGCGCCGGACACCACACTCGGAGTCCAGCTCGGCTACAATCACAAGGACTGGGAGTTTGGCCTCGGCTGGTTCTCAGGCGACTCGGATCCCTACCTCCCGGGCATCGATGGCGAGGGCTCCATGCTGCTCAGCCTGAAGCGGACGGTTGTCGAAAAATCCGGATCATCCCTCAGCCGCGCGGTCTGGCATTTCGACTATCTCCACAACTTCGACGGCTCCCGCTCGGGCACGGTGCCGCGCTTTAATGTGGCCGGAAGAAGGTCAGCGAACGGCAACCAGCTCGTCGTAAAGAACCCTCTCTTCCATGATCTCGTCTCGACCGGCATCGTGCTGGATCAGGGCAGATTTTCGTTCATGGGGGACTTCATGATCGCGAAGGGAGAGGGTGCCGCCTATGGCGTGACACTCGCTCCTAGCTACTGGGCCATCCCCGGACGTCTCAACATCGTCGGCCGTTACCACTACGCGGTCGCTGACGACGCTGGCGGCTTGATCAGCACGATGGGGACATCGTCGGATCCAGCCTTCGACAACTCTCCCTTCTTCATCGGTGACGAATACACCTCCTTCTACCTCGGCGCGAACGTCCACCTTTATCGTGACCAGGTCGTCCTGCTTGGCGGCCTGGAATACGGCCAGCTCATGGACGAACAGGGTGCCGATTTCAACACCAAGGCCTGGATCTGGCACGCCGGTGCGTGGATTTCATTCTGAGCTTTTCAGGCTATCATCGCCTTGAAGAAAACCAGGGAATCCCGACCGCTGACAATGTACTGATTCCGCCGCACCAACGGCAGATCCTCCGGAGTGCCCAGCGTGTAGCCAAGACGATCACGGAAAAAATCCGCCGCGCGATTGGTCAGGGCGAAGACCTTCGGAATGTGGCGTGACTCCGCCAGCTTCTCCGCGTGATGAACCAGGTCCACGCCGTAGCCCCTGCCCTCGTGCGCCTGTTTGACATAAAGGCAGGCGATCTCCGCGCATTGCTCGTCGGGATGCTCATGCAACGCCACGCAGCCGACGACGTTGTCGTCGATGGAGATGACCGAGTAGTCGCCGATCTTCGCGAGGATGTCTTCGTAAGTCCGCGCGACCAGGCGTGTGCGGCGTACGGAGCGACCGATCATTCCCAACAGCTCGGGAATGTCCTCCTCACGCAGGGGACGAATCTCGCGATAGCTGTCGGCGTGAATCATGGTGCCGACGCCTTCGTTGGAGAAAAGCTCATCGACCAGCACACCCTGACGGCGACCGTTCAGGACATGCACACGCGGCACGCCACGGGCGCAGGCTTGGGAAGCGGCTTCCAGGAGCGAGCGACCTTCGATGTCGGCTCCGTTGGCGGCGAGCGCATCGGCCTCGGTCGCGCGGATCGCGTGGACCGGCTGGCCTTCGATCAGGATCGCTTCTTCAAGCAGGGCGATGACCTTCGAAACGCCGAGCCCGAGCGCGTAGTCCACCACCGCCGGATCGAGCGGGCCCGTGGCGGACGCATCGACGACCGCTGACTGACCGCGGGCGAGAATTTCCCGCGTCTCGGCGATCGAGGCCGGATCGGAAATGGGCGACTTCACCCGCGCGGCCATGATTTCGCACTCGAGGGTCCAGTCGTAGAGATCCTTCAAGTCGCCACCGAGCACGCCGAGCACGAGCTTCACGCCGAGGTCCTCCAGCGCGGCGAGATCGAGCAGGGTTTCGGCCACCGCCGGCTCCGGCAGAAGTCCGGCTTCGATCAAAACCAGAAACGTCCGACCGCGGAACTGCGGGATGTATTGAAGGACTTCGCGAATGTCACCGAGCTGGGCCACGGGCAGAGATCTATCAGGCGACAGCGGGCTCGGAAAGATCGGAGATGAGCCGCTTGCGGTTTCGCCAGCCCATGAGGAGTCCGATCACGCCGAATCCGATGATCGGCCAGTCGCCTAACAGCGCGTAGAGCGAGAACGGAGGGTCGAGCGGCACCTTGATCTTCGCGAGCACGCTGCCGTTGGTGAAATGGCTGCCTTTTTCATCCACCAGCGTCGAGACGACCTCACCGGTCACCGACACCGCACCACTGACGCCAGTGTTGGCGCAGCGCAGCATCGGGCGACGCAGCTCGATGGCGCGGAAGAGGGCGTTGTTGAAATGCTGCTTCGCGGTCTCGCTTTCCTTGAACCAGCCGTCGTTGGTGACGTTAATGATGACCTGCGGACCGGGGCGCACGAACTTACGTTCAAGTCGTGGCACGGTGTCCTCGAAACAGACCGACGGGATCAGTCCGATCTTGGTGCCGTTCACGTCGAGAGTCAGCGGGTTGAGATTCTGGCCCTCGGTGAAAGAGCCGGTGTAAGTGCTGCCGGATTGCTCCTCGTAGATCCTTTTGAGGAACGGGATTTCATTCACGAAAGGGATCGTCTCACCGAAGATCACCAGATGGTGCTTCTGGAACGACTGGAGCTGGTCGTCCGGCGACATCACGACGAGCGAGTTCCAAATTCGGCTGTTCTTCTTTTCCACCGGCTGCCCGGCGAGAGTTTCACCCTCGAGTTCGGTCATGCCCTGGATCAGGGTGAACTTTCCGCCCTCACGCACGCGACCGATCGTGTCGAGATTCTCCTGCCACATCATCCACGAGCCATCGTCCATCCGCAGCAAGCGACCGGACAAGGCCGACTCCGGCCAGATGACCAGATCCGCAGCGCCTTTTTCTTTGAGGCCTTTCAGCGTCTCATCCTCATAGGCCATGTGAACCTTCGCCGGATCCCAGATCCAGCGACCCGCTTCCTGCGGTGCATTGATCTGAACGAGGAGGGCGGAAAGCTCGGCCGAGTCAGAGTTTCTCATGATCGCAATCCGCGCGGTGCCATAGCCGGCGAGCGATAGCAGAAACAAGGCCGCCACCGACCAGAGGCGGATCCTGACTTGAATTCGAGTCTGAACCAGAAGCATCGGGGCAATGGTTGCTTGAATGAAAACCAAAGCAGCGGACAGCCCGTACACACCGAAAAGATCCGCTGCTTGGGCGAAGATGAGTTTGTCATGCAATCCGACGCCGAGCCCATTCCATCCGAACCCGGTCAACAGCCAGCCACGGAGCCATTCCAAGCCAGCCCAGACGAAGGCATTCGACAACGCAATGGCGGTCACGCGTCTCACTGTCAGCGTTTCACCTGAGCGAAATGGATTTCCCCAGGTCGCGGCGAACGCTCCAAAGGCCGCCCAATAGAGCGCGAGATACACGGGCAGAATCAAGGCCCCCTGCCAGGTCACGGTGTTCAGCCATTTCAGATTGATCGCGAAAAACGCAAAGCCTGCGAGCCAACCGAGTCCAAAGCCTTTCCAGCATAACCGCTTTCCCTTCGTTCTCCACAATACGAACAGCAGCGGAATCAGGGCGATGAAACTCAAACCCGTCATCCGGAACGGCTCGAACACCATCGCCGCCAGCACTCCGGACAAGAGGACGCCCAGGAGGGGCAACAGAACTTTCAGAAACCGCATGCCGCGAGCGGACACGGAAACGCCCCGCCCTGCAAGCCGGGGAAATCCTCAGCTCATCGCCGCCTTCGTCCCCTTCTCCCATTTCAGGCCCCAGTCCTTCATCGCCAGAAGCACGGGTCGCAGCGCCTCTCCTTTCGACGTGAGCTGGTAAGCAAGGTGCTTTCCTCCCTCAGGCGGCGTCACTCGCGTGGCGATTCCTTGACTGACCAGACGCTCCAGCCGATCGCTCAGGATGTTGGTCGGAATTCCCTCGGGAGAAGCGGTGAAGTCCTTGAAGCGGGTCCGGCCCAGCATCAGGTCGCGCACCACCAGCAACGTCCAGCGATCGCCGAAAAGATCCAGCGAGCAGGCGAGCGGACAGGGAGAGCGACGCTTTGAAGCCATGCGTGAACATGCTTGGATTTTCACTTGCATTCAACAAGTGTTTCACTTTCATTTTGCAAGCATGACCAACTCAACCGAACCGCAGCTCGCCGCCCCTGGAGCTGGGCTGCCCTGGCCCGAACGCCTGATCGCCGGCATCATGGTGAAGCGCGGCATCCGCCACACCTCGCGACAGGAAGTCTCCGCTCTTCTCGCAGCCGAACGCCAATTGATTCTCGACCTGGTGACTCCCCTTTGCACCGAGACCGCCTCGCGTCGCGTTCTGATCAAGCGACTTCGAGGACTGGAAGACAGCAGCCGCTACTGGTCCGTCTTCATGACGCTGGACCATCTTCGCATCGTGAACAACGGCATCGCAGAGGCCATCAAGCTGCTAGGGCAGGGAAAAGCTCCGCAACGCGAGGCCAGCACGGCCACGGTGAAACCTGTGACGGAGGTGGATGAGTCCGTGGTGGAAGAGTTTGCAAATTCCTGTGAGACGATTGAGCAGGCAGCGCGATCCATTTCCAACCTGCACACAAAGATCCGTTATGCCCACCCCTGGTTCGGCCCGCTTGATGCCGGTGGCTGGTATTTCATGAGCGCCTTCCATCTTCGCCTGCACCGGAAACAGATCGAGGCGATCTTGAAGCAGATGGAGCACTGACATTTCCGAGCTGGCTTTCTGCTTGAGTGCATGCACTTTCCGAGTAAAGTGCCTGCATGAAACAGATTACCATCCGCCAAGTGGGTGAGCGCTGCGTGGCGGAAGCCAAAAAGCGGGCGAAGAAGCGCGGCGTTTCGATGAATACGGTGTTTCAGGAAGCCTTGGCGAAAGGCCTCGGAGTTGAGCCGGAGAAGACCACTAATGGATTGGAAATATTTTCCGGCAAATCGGATTTAGGCCCTGATTGGGACGCTCATCTCGAAGAGCTCCGAACCATCGATCCCGCCGACTGGAAATGAAGATTGTTCTGGATACCAACGCCTATTCGGATTGGGTGCGGAGCGGCCGGTGGCATGAGGTCATCACCACTGTGAGCGAGGTGATGATTCCCTCCATCGTACTTGGCGAACTTCGCTACGGATTTCGAGGATCGAAGCTCCACGACAAGAACGAGAAGACCCTCGTCCGTTTCCTCAAGTCTCCAGCTGTAACCGTTCTCGAAGTTGGAGAAGCCACCAGCAAGGTTTACGCGCATCTGAAGCACTTCCTACGCTCCGCTGGAACTCCCATTCCGGAGAACGATGTTTGGATAGCCGCGCTCGCAGTTGAATCGCTGGCCTCTGTGGTGACGGCTGATTCGCATTTTGACTTTCTGCCTCAGGTAAAAAGGCACATCGAATGATCGCACCGAACCGGGCCGTCGGCCTGTTTGGTCACCCGATCCACACGAGGAATTCCACATTGCCATCCGTCCCGGTGATCGGTGAGGTGATCAGGCCTTTCCATTTCTTTCCGGAGTCCTCGACGAATTTCCGGATTTTCTCCACCGCCCGCTCGTGCAAGGCCGGGTCGCGGACGATGCCGCCTTTGCCGATGTCTTCGCGGCGCAGTTCGAACTGCGGCTTGATCAGTGGGACGACCATGCCTCCTTCCTCCAGGACGGAAAACACGGCGGGCAGGACTTTTGTTAGAGAAATGAACGAGAGGTCCATCACCACCAGCTTTACCTTCTCGCCGAGATCCTCCTCGGTCATGTAGCGGGCGTTGAACTGCTCCTTCACGATCACACGCGGATCGCTGCGGAGTTTCCAGGCGAGCTGGTTGGTGCCGACATCGATGGCGTGGACCTTCAGCGCGCCTTTTTGCAGAAGACAGTCGGTGAAGCCGCCGGTCGAGGCCCCGACGTCGAGACAGGTCCAGCCGGTGGGATCGATCCCGAAGGCCTCCAGCGCGCCCTCCATTTTCAGGCCGCCGCGACCGACGTATTTCTGGCGCTCCTTGACCTCCAACGGAGCGTCAATCGGCAGCTTCATGCTCGATTTGTCGACCGGTCGGTCGCCGGATTTCACCTCGCCGGCCAGAATCAGCCGCTGTGCCTGCTCGCGGGTATCGACCAGCCCACGGCTGACCAGCAGGACATCGGCGCGTTCTTTAGGAGTGCTCATGCGGGGATTCCTAACCGTAATGGCCGGGTTTGGCACTTGGAACTTGAAACTTCCCGCCTCGTTACAACGATCCTCCCCGTGACGCGCCACCGCACCGACGACCTCCGCATTTCCGGGACCAATCCGCTGATTTCCCCCGCTGTGCTCAATTACTACCTGCCGCTCAGCGAGGAGGCCTCCGAACTCGTGTCCAGCGCCCGAGAACAGTCGGATGCGATCCTCAAGGGCGCGGACGACCGTCTCCTCGTCGTGATCGGCCCCTGCTCGATCCACGATCCGGAAGCGGCGATCGAGTATGGAAAGAAACTCAAGGAGCATGCCGACCGCCTGAAGGACGACCTGCTGATCGTGATGCGCGTGTATTTTGAAAAGCCGCGCACGACTGTCGGCTGGAAGGGTTTGATCAACGATCCGCACCTCGATGATTCGTTCGACATCAACCACGGCCTCCGAGTCGCGCGTGGGTTGCTGCTCGATCTCGCCAACCTCGGCATTCCCGCTGGCACTGAGTTTCTCGACACCATTTCGCCGCAGTACATCGCCGACCTGATCGCCTGGGGTGCCATCGGCGCACGGACGACGGAATCACAGGTCCATCGCGAACTCGCGTCCGGGCTTTCGATGCCGGTCGGCTTCAAGAACGGCACTGGTGGTTCAATCCAGATCGCGCTCGATGCCATCCAGTCGTCGTCACGTCCCCACCATTTTCTTTCGGTCACGAAGCAAGGCGTCTCCGCCATCATTTCCACCACCGGAAACCAGTCCTGCCACATCATCCTGCGCGGCGGGAAAAGCGGGCCGAACTACGAAGCCGGGCCGATCGCCGAGGTCGTGAAAATGCTTAGCGAACAAGGCCTGCCACCGCATGTCATGGTCGATTGCTCGCACGGCAACTCGATGAAGGACTACCGCAACCAGCCACTCGTCGCCAACGCCCTCTGCAAGCAGATCGCCGAAGGCTCGAAGGCCATCACCTCGGTGATGATCGAATCAAATCTCGTCGAAGGCGCGCAAAAGATTAGCGCGAACATGACGCGAGGACAATCGGTCACGGACGCGTGCATCGGGTGGGATGATACGGTTGGAGTGCTCGATCGGTTCGCGGAGTCGGTGAGGGAGAGAAGAGTTTGTGCCGGGTGAGCCGTGATCGGTGATCGGTGGAAGAAGTCACACGTATGAATGAACTTCCCCAGCGCCCGAAGTTCTACCTGCATCGTTTGCGGAGGTTTTGGGGTGGGTTGGTGGTGCTGATTCTTCTCTTTGGATGGTGGTACTTGGCTCAAAGGAAAGATCTAGAGATTGAGCTGAGTCGGTGGGAAACAATCGCACCCGGGTATGACGATACCTCGGACCGCTTCAACCTTTCCCAAACGAGCGGGTCACTGAAGTTTGAATACCGTCACGACGAACTCGGAAACCTTGGTGTGAAAAGCCACTCCTACTGGGATTTAGAAATGGACCAGTCGGGAACCGGCTACGACACCAACAGATGGCCTTCAGGAAGAATCGTGAGTCAGGCAGCCGAGTTCGAATTGGAATTCTCTCTACCCATCTGGATCCTCCTTTTTCTATGGGCCATCCTCTGGCCCCTCTGGATCCGACGCGGGGACAAGCTGGAGGATAAACGGTTTCGAACGAAATGAACGCCCTTCCCCAGCGCCCGAAATTCTATCTGTACCGCTCGCGACGGTTCTGGGGTGGATTGGTGGTGCTAATGCTGCTTGTTTCCTCGTGTCTGAGTTTCCCGTATTCCGCTGTGGGGCTTTCCTACCGACGTCCAAGCATCACGGATCGCTGCGGCACGATCATCTTTTACCCTCCTGATATTCCCATTGGTGTCTCGTTTGACACGGACCACTACAAGGAATTGGTCCTGCACAAGGGCACGCTCTGGTTCATCTGGAATACACCCAAAGTCGGAAGTGGCCGATGGGCGTCTGACGAGTGGCATGGATTCCATCACACGGGAGTGGATTTCAGCGAATCCTCATTCGAGGTTCCCTCTTCTCCTTCGCACAAGCAACAGGGTTACCTCACCCCAGCTCATCTCGGCATCCCATTCTGGCCACTCCCCCTGATCTGGGCCATCCTCTGGCCGCTCTGGATCCGCCGCGGGGACAAGCTGGAGGAGAAACGGTTCAAGAGTCTCTCGTAGGCAGGGACTCGGCCTCCGGACGGTCCGGCGGTGGAGAGATCACTTCTCCCAACAGCCTATCCAGAACCCACCAAGCGCCTGGTTCATTCTTCCGATTCGAAAGGGAATCGCGCCGCCATCCACCGGACCGCCCGGAGGTCGAGTCCCTGCCTTCGAATTTCGAGTTTCGAACTTTCTTCCCTTGGCACTTGCCACTTGGAACTTGGAACTTTCTCTTCGCGGCATGGCCCGCACCGACGACCTCCGCATTTCCGCCACCAAACCGCTGATCTCCCCTGCGGTCTTGGGCTATTTCCTGCCGATGACCGAGCAGGCGATGGACGTGGTGGGCACGGCGCGAAACGAGGCTTCGGCGATTCTCAAGGGCGATGACGATCGCTTGCTCGTGGTGGTGGGTCCCTGTTCGATCCACGATCCGGAAGCGGCGATCGAGTATGGAAAGAAGCTCAAGGAGCATGCCGACCGGCTGAAGGCGGACCTTCAGATCATCATGCGCGTTTACTTCGAGAAGCCGCGCACGACAGTGGGTTGGAAGGGATTGATCAACGATCCGCACCTCGATGATTCCTACGACATCAACCACGGCCTGCGTGCAGCGCGAGGATTGTTGCTGGAGCTGGCGAACCTCGGTATTCCGGCCGGCACGGAGTTTCTCGACACGATTTCCCCGCAGTACGTGGCGGACCTGATCGCGTGGGGAGCGATTGGCGCACGCACCACGGAATCGCAGGTCCATCGGGAACTCGCCTCGGGGCTTTCGATGCCGGTCGGGTTCAAGAACGGCACCGGGGGTTCGATCCAGATCGCGCTCGATGCGATCCGTTCGGCCAGCTGTCCGCACCATTTTCTCGGGGTCACGAAACAGGGTGTTTCCGCCATCGTCGCGACCACCGGCAACAATGACTGCCACATCATCCTGCGCGGTGGAAAGTGCGGCACAAACTACGATGCCGCTTCGATCGCGGAGGTGGTGGCCGGTCTGATCGAACAAGGCATGCCGCCGCATGTAATGATCGACTGCTCGCACGGAAATTCCCTGAAGGACTTCCGCAACCAGCCGTTGGTGGCGAAGGCGCTCTGCGAACAAATCGCCGCCGGATCGCGTGCGATCAGCTCGGTGATGATCGAGTCGAACCTCATCGAAGGCGCACAGAAGATCAGCCCGGACATGACGCGTGGCCAGTCGGTCACGGATGCGTGCATCGGCTGGGACGATACGGAGGCAGTGCTCGAAGGCTTCGCGGAGGCCGTGAGGAAACGGCGAGGCTGAAAACCTAGCTCCTAAACCGAAGAATGACTCACGCGGAGGCGCGGAGAACGCGGAGTGCGAGTCTCCAATTAGTCATTAGAAGTGGTTTCAAAAGTCTGAAAAAGGACTGGTACTCTGCGGATACGTGCCTATGAACAGTGAGCGTGATCTACGAGTTCATGACCGACAAGGTCTGGCAGCGGATCGGTCCGCTTCTGCCAGACACCAACACCTTCG
>JANOBS010000555.1:0-1125 GCA_031411755.1 Luteolibacter sp.
GAAAACCACCTCATCGCCATCGCGAGGGAGTGGACCACGCCTGAGAAAATCCATTCGCTCATCCACGGCTGGATGCGGGATCAAGCAAACGCTGGCGTTCCGAGATAAAGTCTAATTGCTAGAAGATTTTGGTATAAGGCATAGTACTACAGGATTTTCACCACGCCGGATGCGGTGATCAGGCGATCGCGGGTCATCAACAGGAATTCATTAGCCTTTGCCATGGCTGCAATCCATTCAGCCGCCTTCGCGCAGAGCCCAAGGCCGTCCTGCATACATCCAAAGGCGAGCAAGCTGACGGAAACCCGAAATAGAGAGTCCACATGATGCCTATTCGGGCCAAATAGCTCCAATAAGTGGAGCGGCGTGGTGCGAAACTGGGACAGTTACCTTAGCTCAACTTCAAATTCCTCTCAATCGCGGCAAACTGTTTCACCGCAGCCTCAAGATCAGCCGTGATGAGCCCAAGGAAAAGGCACAAGCTCAAGAAGTCTTTGAAGTCGGCGGCTAGATTGATCCGGGCCATAGAGCGGTTGGCGAAGGGCTTCGAGTGCGTTCAAACGCTCGGCTGGAGTGGCCTTGCGCCAATAGGCCCGGGTTTGGGCTTCGGCCTCCTCGAAGGTTGCGGTCGTTTCGAGCTTCCACGTCATCTGACGGGCCAGTCTTCGGCTTTCGCTTGGGGAAACTGACATGGGTGGAAGCTAGCGAACGGATGGGGAAACGGCAATGGGGGAAATCCCCGAGTTGGAAACATGGGTTCCCTTTTAATCCTTCCGCTTCAGCAGCGGGAAGAGGACGACGTCGCGGATGGTGGGGGCACCGGTGAGCATCATGATGAGGCGATCGATGCCGATGCCGATGCCGCCGGCGGGTGGCATGCCGTGTTCGAGGGTCTCAATGAAGTCGTAGTCGACCTTCTGGGTTTCGTCGCCCGACTGGTGCTCGAGGCGATCACGCTGCACATCGGGGTCGTTGAGCTCGGAGTAGCCGGGGGAGATTTCCTGGCCGTTGATGATGAGTTCGTAGACCTCAACGGTCTTGCCGCCAGGCGTGAGCTTGGCGAGCGGGACGAGGGCGCTGGAGACGCGGGTAACGAAGCAGGGGTTGAAGGACTTTTCCTCGACG
>JANOBS010000556.1:0-12619 GCA_031411755.1 Luteolibacter sp.
AGCCTGCGGCCACGCCTCAGCACACCGAAACCGCCTGCGCCGTCTGAACCGGAAGCCATCAAAGGGAACATACACATGTGTGTATGCTACCTATGCTACGGGAGCCAGCAGCCCGAGACGCCCATCCATTGACCGCTTACAGATTACGGGCATTCCAGGCGTAGTCAACGTAACTTCCGTCCGGACGGGTGTGACGGCTGAGATTGCCATCGGTATCATCAAGATAACTTAATGCCATGGGCCATCGCGAGTCCACCCTCTGACCCAACCCAAATCCACAAACCCATCAGCCCCTCCCATTCGTCACCACTAGTGCCCATTCGTGGTTCCATCTCTTCACCTTCCCGGCATTGAGACAACTGAACGGCTCTCCAGAAAAGCCTTCGGGCTAAGGCCATACCAGCGTTTGAACTCCACGCAGAACTCACCCTGGTGGCTGAAGCCGTAGTCGTAGGACAGGCTCTTGATTGAGTCTCCGCATTTGATCCGGTGTCGAAAATCCACGGCACGCTGCATGCGTAACCAAAGTCCTACGGACATCCCGACCTCGTCACAAACCAGCCGATGGAACGTTCTCTCTCCCACGCCCAGCGCCTGCGCCAAGTTAGTCGCCCGGTATCCCTCCCGACGCATCACCGAGGAAATTTCCCGGATCGCCCCATCATAGCCTGACCTGAACCACCAGAACCCATTCACAAACCAGATCCGAGCCGCCAACCCCCGAGCCCGAGCGGCAATCGTGTCTGGAAAAGGCGCTGGCACACTCGGCGGATTAGGATGGGGCGCGACGGGCATGCGGTCAGAATGGGTTTTCCCGGGGCGGGCGGAATTGGCTAGAATTCCGGCAAATGTGAAGGCGCGAGGACTGACCCCGTCCACGGTGCCGGCACACTCGGCGGACGAGGATGAGGAGCGACGACAGGCATGGGGTTAGAGAGAGGGTTTCAGGGGTGGGCAAGATAAGTGAAAATTCCAGTCAATGTGAAGACGCGACGACTGACCCCGGCCAGATGAGCCCTGCCAGGACTGACCCCGGCCACGGGCACTCCGACCCCAATCATTTGGAGATTCCTTCCAAGAAAAATTCTTTAAATTCACCGGCTAATTTTTTGTAATCTTCATCAGACATGTTGAAATTGGGTAATGAGTAACGTGGTGTGTTAGCAGAAAATCTGCAAAGCGGATCATTCAATAGCTCTGGAGCTAATTTTTTATCTTTGAAGGTCTTTCGGACCTGCGCTTCATATATTGGCATTTCTTCAATTAAATTGCTTTTTCTCATCACCCAATAATGAAATACGGCAGTCGCCATAGTTCTTGCGTGCTCTCGCTGAACCTCGGGACTTCCCACATCTACAAGCAATGAGGCATAATGCCATGATCTTTGTAGGGTCAACCTCTGAAATTCATATTGCTTGGCTAAGTTATTTTTTTCTTCAGCATGCAAACTGAGAAATCCGCACCAAAATACAACAATAGGAATAAAGAATGATTTTTTCATTTTCCGGCCTTATTAATTTTGTTTACCATATCTTCAGCAGCCATTAACATCGCGTCTTTATACGCACCTGGCAGTTGCTTTCTTTGCGATTCATCAGCTATACTTAGTCCGGTCGTGTCAGTCCATTGACCGTAAGCAGTTTCAGCAACGTAATTAAATTTACCTTCTTTGTCTTTAGTGCACAGATCAAAACTCACATCCATTATTATTGATGTAACTGTCATTCCGGTACCCACTTCATGCGCTATAGATAAAATCTTTGAATACTTATCGATTGATGATGTAACGGTCCCCATTTTACTCTTGATGTCTACCCATATTGAGTCCCCGGCGAGGGCATCTATTTTTTTCTGAGCCAAATCAATCATTTTACCTTTAATAAATGACTTGATTGTGTCGTTTGGATCCTTGATTTCATATCTTTGGACCATAGTCTCATTTGTGAGTGTGAATGACAGGTTCTTGAACCGTCCAAGATCCGAATCACAGAAACATGGGTACTCATTTGCATCAGAGAGTCCCAAAAAGTCCACCTGATTCAAACCATCATTTCCTACAAGCCCATACATGTTGATTCCGCCCTCTTCCTCAATCGGATCTCTGGATGGCCATCTTCCTGTCAGCGCGTCGTAAAACCGATAGCCGTAGTAGTGGAAGCCCGTGACTTTCTCTCGGGACTTGGTGCTGAAGCCGTAGTTGCTTGGCGGAGTACCGGTCTGTTCGATGAGGTTGCCGTAGGCGTCGTAGCGCTGGCGGGCGATGACACTGCCGCTGGCGTTGACCCAGGCGGTGATGTTGCCGTTGCCATCGTAGGTGGGGAAGCTTGGGACCGGGGAGCCGCCGCCGCTGGGGAGGGTTTCCACCATGACGAGGCCACCGACTCCGCCTGCGCCTTGGAGTCTGCCGGAGAGGTCCAAGCCCCAGGTGATACGAGTCGATAACACTGGCGAGCCGCCCATGCCCCCCTGGTATTCCAGCTCGACGTTCCAGCCGTTGGTGAGGAACCAGGTGGTGGTGGTCACGGAGCCTAGGGTTTCGGTGCGCTGGGTACGACGGCCGAGGGCGTCGTATTGGTAGGTGGCGGAAGACGGACCGCTCGGAGATCCGGTCCCTGCCGTTGCGGAGATGAGCTGGTTGTTGATGTCCCAGGTGAAGACGCAAGACGTCAGACTGGAAGATCCAAGAGGGAGGACAGTGCCGGTGAGGAGATTGCCGTTGGCGTCATAGGTGGGATTGGGCGGTGAGAAGCCGCCGCCACTGATGGCGGTGTAGGCGTTGACGCTGCTGGCGGTGTAGCTGGTGGTGGCTCCGTTGGTGGTGGCGGTGCTGCGATTTCCTGCGGCGTCGTAGTTCCAGCTTTGGTTGGTGGTGCCGCCAGTGAGCGGGAGGGCGGCACTGGTGACCTGGCGGGCGTTGTCGTAGCCGTAGGTTTCGGCGCTGCCATTGCGGTCGATGCCGGTTCTCCGTCCGTCGGGGCTGAGGGTGTAGGAGGTGCTGTCGAGAGCCCCATTGCTCACGCCAGTGAGGCGGCCTGCCGTGTCGTAACTTCGGGTAGCAGTGAAGAGACCGCTTTCCACGACATGCGAGGCAATCTGGTTTCTACCGTTGTAGGTGTAGGTGGCCAAGGGCGGTGGCGCGTCTGAAGTCACGCTGGCCAGCAGATTACGGGCATTCCAGGCGTAGTCAACGTAACTTCCGTCCGGGCGCGTGTGGCGGCTGAGATTTCCATCGACGTCGTAGAGATAGCTGAAGACGTGGCTACCACTGAGGCCGCTGAGGGTCTGGGTTTCACTGAGCTGACGATGGGCCGCATCGTAGGTCCAGGTAAGAGCGGCGTGGGCGTTGGAGGCGGTGAGCATCTGGCCGTCGGCATTGTAGGTGAAGGTGCGCGGGGTTTCACCGTTGCTGTATGTGATCTGAGTCAGGAAGTCGCGGTTGGGATTGCCATAGGCGTGGGTCTTGGTCGCATTGTCAGCCTTGCGGTGGACCAGGAGACGGTTGGCCGCATCATAGGTGTAGGTCTGGTAGGTGGTGTCCGGCTCGGTGCGGCGGGTGAGGCGGCCGAGGGCGTCGAACTGGAAGCTGAAGGTGGCCCCCTTAGCGTCGGTGTAAGAGGTTTTCCGACCGACGGCGTCGTAGGCGCTGGTGATGGTGCGGTTGGCCCCGTCCTTGTCGGTAAGGGGGCGGTTCAGGGCATCATAGGTGCGGGTGCTGGTAAAGATGCCATCCGAGGCGCGGATGGAGAGGAGGTTGCCGACGACGTCATAGGTGTGGGTGGTGACGTGATTGAGCTGGTCACGAACGCTGATCATGCGACCAAGCACATCGTGGGTCATGGTGGTGACGGAGCCCTCACCATCCGTCCTTGTGAGCGGCCGGTTCATGGCATCAAAGGTGGTGGAGGTGACCGCTGCCAAAGAGGTGCCGGGGGCGATAGTGGTGGCGAGCACGTTTCCAACCGCGTCGTAGGTCGTGGTGGCGTATTTTCCGGTGGGGGTGGTGACAGTGAGGACCCGACCGAGGAAGTCGTAGGTTCGGCTTATCGTGACACCGGTGGCGTCCGTAGAAGTCAGCACGCGGCCCATGACATCATGGGTGTAGGTGGTCACGTGGCCGCCAAGATCACGCGATGAGGTCATGCGTCCTGCGTCGTCGTAGGCCTGCTGGGTGAAGTTTCCATCTGGCAAGGTGACCTTGGTATTACGGTCAAGCGCATCGTAAGTGAAAGTGGTAACCCGGTTGAGCGGGTCGGTCATGGACGAACTGCGCCCGGAGCTGCCATAGGCCAAGGTGGTGGTCTGGGCGATGGAGGTGCCTGAAGCGCGGGTCTCGGTGAGGAGTCGACCCATGACGCCGTAGGTGCGGCTGGTCACAACGCCGTCCGGAGCGGTCTCGGTGAGGAGATTGCCTTTCACATCATAAGTGCGGCTGGTGACACCGCCGAGGGGATCGGTCATGGTGGCCACGCGACCCAAGGCATCGTAGGTGTAGGAAGTGACTCGACCGAGGGGATCGGTAGTGGTGAGGCGTTGACCAGCCCCGTCGTAAGTGTGGGTGGTGGTGGCAGCGAGGGCCGTGCCGGAAGCCCGGGTCTCGGTGAGCAAGCGCCATTCCTTGTCATAGGTGTAGGCCGTGACGCTGCCGTCCGGATGGGTGATGGAATAGGGGCTGGAGCTGGTATTGCAGGAACCACAGCCGCTGCCGCTGGCCCCGAAGTTCCAGATGGTTACACGGTTGAGGGGATCGGTTTGCTTCGTCCTCCGGGAGTGGGAATCGTATTCATAGAGCCAGAGTTCACCTGCGGTGTCCTGTCGGGCGATGAGGTTGCCAACAAGGTCGTATGAATTGATTTCAACACCGCCGTCCGGGTAGGTGGTTTGGGTGATGTCGCCACGATCATTGTATTGATAGGCGGTGGTGTTACCAAGTGGATCCGTGAAAGAGGCGAGGCGACCGAGGGCGTCATACGTGTAGGTGGTCACCTTGCCCAGGGAATTGGTGTGGGAGGTTTTCAGGCCATTTGTGTAAGCCCAGGACTCTGTGGCTCCGTTCCGGAGGCGGTGCGTGAGTTTCTGGCCAAAGGTGTTGTAGGTCCAGGTCTCATAGGAACCGTCCGGATGGTTGGTGCGGGTAATGCGATTGGCCGTGTCGCGAAGGTGGGATGTGACTTCTCCTCCTCGGTTCGTGGACATGACGTGGCCAGTTGAGGAGCGGGTGATGCTGACGACAAGACCATCGGGATAGGTCGTGCTGGCGAGGCGACCACCCGACAGGGTGTAGGAAGTGGTGCGTCCGAGGGGGTCAGTGGCGGAGGAGAGGAAGCCGGTATTGCCACCCGTGTAGGTGTAGGTGGATTTGAAACCGAAGGAGTCCACTTTCTCGGTGATCCGTCCAGTTGAGTAATGGAAGAGGTTGATCCTGCCGTTGGGGAAAACAATTTTGGGGTCGTGGCCTGAATTCCAACCAATTTTACCGATCTCCTGACCTGTGGCGGTATCGAACTCACGGAGGACGAAGCCGAGGGTTGTGGTGATGGCGAGTTCGTAATTGACGCTTTTGGCCGTGCCTTCAAATCGAGGATCGTTGAGGCTCTGGATGATGGGTGCGGTGTAGTCGTGGAGCTGACTGTACGTGTAGGAAGAGGCGGTGCCGTCCGGGTAGTTTGCGCCGGTGAGCTGGGCCCATTGGAACCAGCCTGAGGTATCGGAGAAGGTGGAGTAATTGTAGCTGACCGTTCGTCCGTCACTGCCCTCAATGTGGGAGATGACGTTGTTCGGAACCGGGTCTGCATTGAATCCTGCAAAGCTGACGCTGCTGGTGCTACCAAGGCCCGTGATGTAGAGGCGGATTTTTGAAACTTTCTTCGCGATTCCGGGGCCGAGATCGATGCCGACGAAACCGGCCTTGACGTAGGCATAGCGGTAGACGGAGCTGAGATTCCCATCGAAGGCATTCGCAGGAATGGTGGTGGGACTGAAGAGCGGAGTGGAGCCGAAGGGTGTGCCGCCAGTGATCTTGACGTTGTTTTCGTCATAGAACTCGAGTTCACCGACCGGGAGTGTGTTCTGCTGCTGCCAGGTGTTTCCCTGATTGAGCGCGAGGTAGCGGTAGGCGGTTCCGGGGGTAATGGGAATGTCTAGCCAGTTGTTGATATTAGCACTGCTGAGTGCGGTGGTGGTGATGGGAGTAACGGCATTCGTCGAAGTCCCCATGTCATTGTAAAACAACTTGATCCAGCGTCCGGACGGGTCGGTGACCTGGCGCATAAGCGTGTCGGTGATGCTGGCGTAGCCGACGGTGTAGGTATTGGCCTCTGCATCGCTATAGGACTCGAAGCGGTAAAAGGAGGCTCCGGAGGAGTTGAGACGCTTGACGAATCGGTATTGGGACAGTTCCCCGGTGATCAGGGTGTAGTCGGTGGCCGTGACCTTGAGCCTCTCAATGCGGGAAGGCAGCGTACAGTACCAAACCGAGCTGCCATCTGCGGGTTTAAGGAAGGTCAGTTCCCGTCCGTTTGGAAAGCTGACGGCAATTCTGGGCTGGGCGACAGTGCCACCCGCATCGCGCATGAGCCAATCAAAGCTATGGGACCAACTTGATTCCTTCCCGAAGGAACCAGTCACAAGATTGCGGTTGGATAAACGGGTCGCTGAGTAGCGTGTGAACTCAAGCGGAAGACGACCAACCGATCCAGCAACCTTGAGATCTGGAATGATGTGCTGGGCATTTCCGTTATAGGAATTGATTGGGTTGGGCGTGGCGGGACACGGCTCGGAGGAACTGTTTCCGCTCCCGGATTCCTGGCATGGTCCGCAGGCTGGAGGATCTCCTGGTGGAACATCATTGCCACATCCAGAAGCTCCTGAATTCCCGGAGGTAGGCGGCGGCACCTGATTCGGGTAAGTCTGTGAAAAGACTGCCATTGGCAGCAACAAGACAGGTAGCAGACGAAGTGAAAGAAGTTTCATAAGGAAGAAGAGATGGAAAGTGATTGCTGAAATATTGCGTGGTGGGTGACCTCAGGATTCAGATGCGGTAAAATCAAGCAGCCTGGCAGTCCCGCCGGACGGAAGGACGCGCACGCGGTGGTAACCGGAGTTGGCGGAGGTGGTGAAGCGGAAGGAAATCAGGGAGTCACTGCTCAGTTTGATGATTTTTGAGGGGCCAGAGCCGTCTGGAAATGAGCCGCCATCGAGAATCACGACGGAAACCGGAGTGCCGGGAGCTACGTCTTCGATGCGAAGGCGAACGCCAACCGTTTCTTCCGTTAGGGTTGGCTGAGCCTCATATTCTCCAACGGAATTTGGTATTAGGGCTGTGCGGCGGTTACTGGAAGGAATCTGCACGTAAGCAATGGCAGCACCGGTGGGAGCGCTGGTTCCGTCACCCATGGCGCGGCGCTGGTAGCTGCCGGGATTGAAGTCGTCGTCGAGCTTGCCTGTGCGGGATGCATCCGGCGGGCGATTCGTGCCCCTCTCGCGTATCGAAGACGGCATCTCATCCCCAGACGTAGACTGTGAAGATTCGACACCAGATGGCGATGCAACCGTTGTGGTTGAAGGATTTAACCTCTGATCACGCGTACCGATAATCCATGCAATGACAAAAATGCATATTAGAACTGCTACAATCTTGAGTGAATTTGATTTCATGAAATTTCCAAGAGTTTAAGATCCAATCCAAGGCATTCTAATCACGACTTTGCCGAGGATGACTAATCGTGGTGTTGATATGCTGACACTTATTTAGAAGGAAGATCAGTTCCTTAGGCTTTTTCGCCTCTGTGAATTCATGGGGTTCTGTTATGGATTTCCCCAGTGAAGATTGGTTGCTACTTCCAGCGGCAATTTGCTCAATACGCCTTTGAGAAATGAGGAGAATCCACCTCCTCCGCAGTCTCCAGAAAATCTTGGGGGAGCCAAATAATCTTGCCGCCGGGCACCGGTACTCCACTACTGGGAGGTGATCCGCAACTTCACCCAACGGTTGCTCGCCCTGCTGAGTCTGGCGGTTTCCGCGTCCGGAATGACCTCGACCGAGGTGGCCACCGTGCTTTCCCAGGCCATTTCCCGCGCCCAGCAAATCGAGCCGCAGGCGGTCATCGCGGTGGTCGATCGCGAGGGCTTCGTGCTCGGGGTCTGGAGTGTGGACGGTGCGCCCACGGCCAACGCAATTCAGGACGCGATCACCAAGGCCGGCACGGCGGCGTTTCTGAGCAGCGACCAGAATGCCTTCACCTCGCGCACGGCTGGCTTCATCGTGCAGCAGCATTTCCCGCCGGGGATTCTCAATCGCCCGAACGGCCCGCTCGTCGGGGTGAATTTCTCGAACCTGTCGTTCAGCGACGTCAACCGCTTCAAGAATCCAAACGTCGGCTACGTCGCCGATTTCACCAGCGGCACCAACGGCGCTCCCATTGCCGGTCCTGCGCCACTGAGCGGACTAGCCGGTTCTCCCGGTGGCGTGCCGCTTTTCAGCGCCGGGAAATTGATCGGCGGCGTCGGCGTGGCGGGCCAGACCCGTGCGCCTGCGGTGAGTCCTTTCTCCGCCCTGGCCGACATCCAGACCCAGCAACGCTACGATCCGGATGAGGATGTGGCTCTGGCGGGTCAGACCGGCTTTCAACCTGCGGCGAAATTCAAGGGCTCGAATGTGCTGATTGACGGCATCCGCGTCCCATATGTCGTGGGCGGAACACGGCCGGGGAATGTGCAGCCGCTCGGTTCCGTGGGCAGCAGCGTTTCGCCTTACCCGGTTGTAAGCTCACCCGTCGTCGCCTATCCGACGGCCGTCTTCGGCGGCCAGGTTTGCGAGGTTCGTGCGCCGATCATCGCCGATCCCGTCGGCGGACTCATCAGTGGCCAGGCCCGGTTGACCTCAGCCGAAGTGATCACGATCCTCTCCCGAGCCTCCGCCCGGGCGAAGTTCACCCGCGCCGGCATTCGTCTGCCACGGGGCCAGGCGGCGCAGACCTTCATCGCGGTGGTAAACAATCCCGCGTTACCGAACACCGCGCCCGCCATCCTCGGCACCATCTGCACGCCGGGCGCGACGATTTTCAGTTGGGACGTGGCGGTTCAAAAGGCCCGCACGGCGGTCTTCTTTTCCGATGACACGCTGGCCCTCTCGTCGCGCGCGGTCGGATACCTCGCTCAGCAATTTTTCCCGCCGGGCATCATCGGCACCGCACCGGGTCCGTTCTACCGCCTGCAGGAACAGTATTCACTGCTGCCGACGGGAGTGAGGAATCCTCTGAACAACGTGACGCTGACGACCGCGCTGTCGGTGCCGAATCCCAATGTGCCCAATGGCATCACGATCTTCCCCGGAGGCTTTCCCCTCTATCGAAATGGTGTTCTCATCGGCGCGATCGGCGTCAGTGGCGATGGCATTGATCAAGATGACCTCATCGCCGCAGCAGGCACGGTCGGGTTTGTGGCTCCAATGGCCATCCGCGCCGACCAGCAGCAGTATCAGGGAGCGCGACTTCCCTACGCCAAGTTCCCGCGCAATCCGGATCTGTGACGCAATTCATTCAACCACGAATGAACACGAATGGACACGAAGGAAAGAGGGCTTGGGGGATGAGATTCCAAGACCAGAGAATGCAGTGATAAACATTCGCGTTCATTGGCGTCCATTCGCGGTTGAATCGTTTCTGAACTGGCTGCCAAGGGAATCAATCGCCGGGCTTCACTTTAACAGGAGCAACTGATGCTCCCGGTGCTTTCGGGGAAAGCAAAGCAGGCTGCTTGTTGTGATAGCTGTGGCATTCCGTGCAGCGGCTGTCGATTCCACCCTTGGGACTGTGGCATTCCACGCAGGACTTGATCGATGGCAGGTTGAGATCACTGGTGAGCTCACTCGTCATCACGTTGTGGCAATCGAGACACGAAAGGCCTTTCTGATGGAGGTCGTGATTGAACTTTCCGAGCACCATCCAGCGATCGGGAATCGAGACCTTCTTGATGACAGGAGTCGCGTTGTCCTCCTTCGGTTCTGAAACGTCATGGCAGGTGGCGCAACCCGCAAAGGGGGCCTTGAGACCGCCGGGGATCTCCCCTTTCATGTCCGCGAAAAAGACCGCGCGCTCTAGGTTTTCGCCGCTTTCGTAAAGCTTCTCAATGCTGACCTTTTTCTGCCTCACGTAGTCCGCGAGTTCATTCCGGCTCGTGATGCCCTCGTGGCTGCGGGCGTATTCCTCATACTGGATGTTGAGGCTCCGAAGAAAGGCGCGGACGTAGTAAGGATCGCCGTGTGGCAGATAGATCCCGGGCTTGTCCTTGTCGGCGGGCGTGTCTGGATCGAACTGGAGGGTGTGGCATTCGACGCAGTTCTTCTCGTAGGTGATCGGTCGCTGATACTCGCCCCTCGCATCGCGCTCATGGCAGTCGCTGCAGTTGAGGACGCGCGGGATCTTCCCGGTCTTTAGATGGACCGCGTGGTTGAACTTAAGGGAATTTTGATCGCGCACGCCATCCCGGATCTGTCGGAATTCCGGGTGATCGAGATGAAACGCAGTGATGACATCGGTATGCCCCTTTGCCGGACGTTCGCGCGACTGGATCTTCAGTTCGGCAATCGAGGCAAAGGAGGAAAAGGCATGCGGATCGGTCTTCAGGCCCAGTTCCCGTGAGGAAGCCATCAGTTCCGAAGAGCCGTGGCAGGAGGTGCAGGTGCCGCTGTCGACCTGCGGCATGAAGCCACTTCCCTGATGTTCCTTGTGGCATTCCTGGCAGGCGAACTCGGCGGCCAGGTTCGGCTGGTGGAACTTCTTTCCTTCGTGGCAGGACAGGCAGTTCGCATCCATCGCGGAACTTTCGAGCGGTCCCCGCTTGATCAGTTCGTGAGGAGCCAGCTTGTGCTTGATGGCCTCGAGGCTCTTGGTGTTCCACGAATCCACACCGAGCTTCGCGCCCTCGTGACAGGCGGCGCAACTGCTGGCATCGCTGCCGGAAATCTTCGAGTGCAGATCCGCGAAGGCCGCACTCGCGTGAACGCTGGAGATCGGCCCTGGATTGATGAACTCATCCCGCATGTTTCGGCTGATGCCGATGAACACGACCAGCAGGGTGGCGATGATGGTGATCGCGACCACCCGCTTGCGGATGGATCGCAGGGTCCTGCGCGGCTGGCACTTCGGGATCGACTGGCAGCAGGTCCCATCCGGGAAAGGTCCGTTCTCGCACTTGCCTCCACCGGATCGGGGCCGCGTGCAGGTCCAGTGTCCTTTGGCCTCACCGGGTTTCACCTCCAGCCGTGGCGAGCACTCGAAGGTCGCGCGACATTTCCCCTTCGGAGATGGCCCGATCCGGCACGGGCAGCCCTCGCAGAGATGCCCGCATTCCCAATCCAGATTGGGGCGGACGTACTCCTTCGAGGGAAAGACCGGTGACTGTTGGCTGGCCTTCATGAGACGGATCCGGAAAACGCGTGGACGAGGATGAGATGGAGCACGCTGAAGATCAGCAGCGAGTAGCTGAGAGGAATGTGCGCGAACAACCACAGCCGCAGGGCCGACTGCAACGAATGCTGGTAATCGAGCATGTGCTTCTGCGCGACGAGTTCCCTCAGCTTGTCCAGCATCTCACGTTCCCCGGACCTTGCATAGCGCTGCACCTCGTCGAACTGTGAGACATGCGCCGCCTGCGGAGCCCGTGACTGCCGCAGGTGTGACCAGCGATTGCACGGGCGCGTGAAAAACATCCCGAGCCTTTTCAAATAGAACTCCGCGATCACCGGCGAGGTCTGGCCATCCACGCCAGCCAGCACCAGCGCTTCGGCCTGCTCACGCAGGTTGGTCCGGACGAAAGGGATGCGCTCGTACGGCGTTTCGTATCCAGCGACCGTGAGCATCCTTGGAAACGCGCGGCTGATCCAGAGTCCGAGCACTCCCGTCACGAACACCACGACGTAGCACCACGCGAGCACTTGATGAAAAACCCCCGCAGGCCAGGACCAGCCGATGTGCACCGCGAACAACGCGCCCGAAAAGATTCCCACGTAAAGATGCAGTTGCAGCCAGAAGCTGGTGCTGCCGAGACGCAGGAAGGGAACCTTCTTGCGGAGATTGAAAAATGTTAGAAACAGCATCGCCGCGAACAGCACCCAGCCACTCAGGTAGGCGTGGCGCGGATAAAGCGGAGCCAACTTGATGTAGGCCGCCAACAAGCCGATGACCGCCAGCGTGGTCACCAGGGCGCTGCCGATCCTCCTGCGGCGGAGCTCTACTTTCTTTTCAGCCACTTCGTGAGGGAGGTTACGTGGGTGAGGTCCGTGCGGCTGAGGGCATCGTGCGGACAGGCGTTCTGGCAGGCGGGGCCGCTGGTTTGTTCGACGCAGAGGTCGCACTTGGTCGCTTTCAGGATCGGCTGGAATTCCTCATCGACCAGGAACTCGCCCTTGCTGGACCGGAGTTCGACCATGCGGATCGAATCATAAGGGCAGTTCGCGGCACAGGTTCCGCAGCCGATGCAGGTGGCCGGGTTGATCACGACTTCCCCGCCGAAGCTGGTCCGATGGATGGCACCGGTCGGGCAACCGATCATGCAGACCGGATCCACGCAGTGCATGCAGGCGTTCGCGATCATCAGGTTGTCGATCATCGGCCCGTGCCGC
>JANOBS010000557.1:0-5794 GCA_031411755.1 Luteolibacter sp.
GGACCGCAACGAACTGCTGCGCACCGTCTGGGGATACAGTGATGAAGTCCACAGCCGCACGCTGGACACCCACATGAAACGCCTCCGACAAAAGCTCGGCCGGCACGGAGCATTGGTTGAAACCATCCGCGGTGTCGGCTATCTCGTGGCCCTGCCCACCTGATGAGCCACACCCTTGCCATCACCGCCGCCGTCTTCGCGTATGCCGCTCTTGGCTTCCTGCTTTTCATCTCGTTGCGTGAAAAACGTCGCTATCGCGCCGAACTCGCCGCGTGGAAATCACGACTGCAGAGCGATACCCTGCAGTCGCGAAATGAGAGGGACCGACTCCTCGATGCGCTCGGCGATGCCTTCCTGCTGGTCGATTCCGCTGAAACCATCCGCTTCGCCAACAAGGCTGCACGCGCGCTTTTCGAGGGCCGTGAAATTGTCGACCGCCAGGTCCGTGAGGCCTTTCTCGATGGTCGACTCGCCGAGGCCCTGCTGCATTGCCTCGATACCGGCGAGCCGGTTCAATCCCGCGTCGTCCTTCCGCAGCAAACCTCCCCACGCGGCGACCTCGAAAACCGCGGCGTCAACGCCTGGATCATCGATGCCGCCCGCCTGCCCGACTCACCGGACTCCAACCCCCTCACGCGTGTGGTGATCCGTGACGTCACATCCGAGCACCAGCTCGAACAGGTCCGAAAGGACTTCGTCGCGAATGCCTCGCACGAGCTCCGCACGCCGCTCGCCATCATCAACGGCTACCTCGAGAACCTCCTCGATGAGGGCATGCTCGATGACCGAGACATGACTCGGCGTTTCCTCACGGTCATGCGGAAGCACTCCGACCGCATCTCGCGCATTGTCGAGGACATGCTCGTCATTTCCCGACTGGAATCCGGAGAAGCCGCCGCGCTGAAGCTGGAGCCCTTTAAGTTCCGCTCGTGCATCCATGACATTGTGGAACGGCTGGAATCCGTCATCAGCCAGCAAAACGCCGACGTCCACGTCACCATGCCGGACGAGACGCTGCGCCTGAATGCCGATCGCTTCTACTGGACACAGGTCCTCTTCAACCTCGTCGAAAACGCCCTCAAGCAAAACCCGCACAAGGGCCTGCGGATCGAGATCGGCTGCATCCGCCAGCCCCACGGCATCCGCATCTGGGTCGCGGATAATGGCGTCGGCATCCCCAGCGCCGATCTTCCCCACATTTTCCGCCGCTTCTATCGTGTGGAAAAACACCACTCGCAGCAGGAAATCAAGGGCACCGGCCTCGGCCTCTCCATCGTCAAGCGCGCCATCGAGGCCCACGGCGGAACCATCGGGGTCACCTCCGTTCCCGGCCAGGACACCCGCTTCTTCATCGACCTGCCGCTTTCGATCATCGCGGAGTGATGGAGAAGTGAGTGGTAAATGGTGATTCGTGAATGGTGTCTCCCGCAGATCCCCAAGAAATACACCATTAAAGTGTATTTCCTCGCAATCTCCCGAAAGACGGTTAACCTCCCGTCATGGTCCGCACAAAGGTTTTCAAAAACGGCGGTAGCCTCGCGGTGCGACTGCCCAAGGATTATGCACTTCCCGTAGGAGACGTCATGATCGATCAGCGCGATGGAATGCTCGTGCTGCTGCCCATCGATGACAAGGGCTGGCCCAGCGATCTTGAGACGCGCTTCGCCGCACTCGCCGATTTGGAAGCCCCTGCCCGCCCCAGGGACGCCAAACCCATCCAGTTCTGAGCCGTGTATTTGCTCGATACCGACACCTGCATCCAGCTTTCGCGCGGAAATCCCACATTGCTCAAAACCCTGCGGAGCCATCGTCGAAGCGACATCTGGATTTCGATCCTGTCCGTCTATGAGCTGGAGCTGGGGCTTCAGAAAGCGACTCTCCAGAAGCAGAAAAAGCGCAAGGCACTCGACGATCTGCTGGAGCTCTTCGCCGTCGCTCCCTTCGAACTTTTACAAGCTGTTGAAGCGGCCAAGATCCGGGCCGAACTTGAGAAAGTCGGCACTCCAATCGGTTCCATCGACTACCTTATCGCGGCCACCGCGCGTTCGAACCATTGGACCCTCGTCACCGGAAACATCGCAGAATTCCGCCGAGTGAAGCAACTAAAGGTCGAAACCTGGCATGCCTGAGCAATGACCCGTAATGTAGCTTCCAGTTCCGGGTCTTTCCCAGAATGATCCAGGCTCCCTGAAAGCCAGGATTCAATCTCCTTCCCTATGGGCCTCGAAACGCGATGATTCCCGCGTTCCGTTCGACGCCCATGATTTCCCGCACCGTCGCTCTCATTCTCGGTCTGGCTTCCATTCTCATGGCGGATGACCTCCCGCTTGCCAGCCAGACCTATGGCGAACTGCGGGAGAACCTTTCGGTCAACGGCACTCCCCTCCAGATCGCCGGCAAAGTCCATGCGACCGGACTCGGGACTCATGCGGTTTCGGAAATACCGATCAGCGTGCCGGAAGGAACCGTTCGTTTTTCCGGTGCAGTCGGACTCGACGACGCCCAGGGACCGGACAAGGGGGACGTCATCTTCCGCATCTTCTCTGGAAACGCCCAGCTCTGGTGCTCTCCTGCAAAGAGAAGCGGGGATCGCCCGACCCGCTTTGATGTTTACGTTCCTTTTTCCCGCCATCGGAAGCTCTACCTTCAAGCGGACGACCACGGCAACAATGACTACGATCACGCCAACTGGGTGGATCTCCAGTGGACAAAAGGAGAACAGATCACCCCGCCACCGCCGCAGATCTTCAGTGGCCGCGATCTGGGGCTCGTTTCTGATGCGACCGCAGACCAGAGCCGGGCCATCATGAGGGCCATCCAGGTACTTCGCGAGCATCCTGGTTCCACGCTGAAGCTCGAAAAAGGCATTTATCACTTCAGTTCGGATGGCCGGATGCTCCGGCACTTCCACATCTCCAATCACGACCAGCCGGTCTGGCAAAGGGTCGTCATTCCATTGGTGGATCTTCGGGGCATCACCATCGATGGCCAAGGCTCCACCTTCATCTTTCATGACGAGGTCCAGCCGATTCTGATCATGGATTCGGAGAACATCACCTTGAAAGGCATCGGGGTGGATTACGCAATCCCCCATCATTCACAGGGCAAGATTCTGTCCGTCACCCCGAAAGCCTATGAGGTGGAGTTGGATTCTCAGAAGTATCCACATTTCATCCGCGACGGCTGGTTCGTGTTCAAAGGCGATAGGGATTTCGGCCTTGAAGGGGGGGACCCCGACAGCGGCATCGGCATTGTCTTCAGCGGCAAGACGGGAGCCATCCTGGCCGACACGTCGGACTTCAACTACAAGGGCAAGCTCACCGAACTTGGAAATGGCCGTTATCGGGTGGAGAAGGACCTCGCCTCAGCCGGAGTGAAGCCGGGCGACTTCATCGTCTTTCGCCAAGGCGCACAGCGTCCTCATCCGGCAGTCACGATCTATCGGTCGAAGGACACCACCCTCACCGACTGCATCATCCACTCCTCCCACGGCATGGGCATCCTAGCCCAGCGCTCGGAAAACATTCATCTTTCCGGCGGCGGTGTGTTTCCGCAAAAGGACTCCGGGCGCGTCTTCAGCACCTCGGCCGATGCCACGCATTTCTCCAACTGCAAGGGACTCATCCTCGCCGAAAACGGACTCTACGAAGGCATGATGGACGATGCGATCAACGTCCATGCCACCTGCCTGCGCATTGAGGAGAAGCTCGACGCGAAGACCATCCGCTGCCGCTACGTGCATCCGCAGGCGGTCGGATTCGAGACCTTTCTTCCCGGAGAAACCCTGCGCTTCATCCAGGCGAAATGGCTCACGCCGCGAAGCCCCTGCAAGGTGATATCGGTCCGCAAGACCAGCACCACCGAGCTGATCCTAGGACTCGATCAGCCTGTCCCGGACGACCTTGGGCCAGGCGACGCCGTGGAGAATGTGGACTGGTTTCCCGAGGTCATCTTTCGTGGCAACACGGTCCGACACAACCGTGCGCGTGGCTCGCTGTTCACCACGCCGAAGAAGGTGCTCGTCGAGAACAACCGCTTCGAGTCCATCGCCGGTTCCGCCATCCTCCTCGCGGGCGATGCCAACGGCTGGTATGAAAGCGGTGGCTGCCAGGACGTAATGATCCGCAACAACACCTTCATCGACAATCTCACCTCGCGTTTCCAGTTCACCGAAGCGCTCATTTCCATCTACCCCACGGTTCCGGATCTGGCCGGACAAACGGATTACTACCACCGCAACGTCCGCATCGAGGACAACACCTTCCAAACCTTCGATGTCCCGCTTGTCTTCGCCATCTCCACCGATGGCCTGGCCTTCCGACGCAACAAGGTCATCTACAATCAAAACTTTCCCGGCTGGAACAAACCGCCGTTCATCCTCCGCCGCTGTCAGAATTTCACGCAGGAAGGAAACACCGTCATCAAAAACGGAAAGCCACTCACCTGGACGGACAGGGACGTTCAGGTGAAGTGACAGCCAGAACGGCGCTGCATCCGGATGCAGAAAAAACAAGGAGTGGCGGCATTCCTGCCGCCACAGGCCCTGATGCTCTGAAACTGCTGAACTACTTGACAGGTTCCGGATCAGGCAACTTGTCCATTTTGGCTTCAAGATTGAACGAACCTCCATTCGTTTCCAATTCAGAACCGCTTCCTTGGCTGTAATCCAATACAAGCGCGAGAAGACGACTCCTTTTCCAAGTCTTCGGGTCAAGATTACTATTCTGGACCTCAGTCTCGATAAATTTCACCTGCAGGATGAAAGCTCCCTTTGATTCGTCTTCAGTTACATTGATCGATTCGATCTTCGTCGTAGTCCTACTAGGATTCGCAAACTCGACGGCAGCTTTCCCATCCTTCCCAATCGTAAGAATGAAGCTCCGATGAAGGCTCTGATGCTTGTCGGTCTTCTCCAGGGTTGAGACCAGATACCGCCCCGGCTCCATCGCTCGGACAGGCTGCAAGAGGACAAGGCTGAGAACGGCGAGGAGCAAGGTTTTCATAAATGACTTGGTTTTGAGATCTCGCAGGAAACAACGAGGCCCGTTTGACGGTCCCTCATCTAGAAAATTCACCCCAAAACTCCAAGGCCGATCTTTGTGACTTGTCACCTTGGACTGCGGTGGGAAACGCAGTGCCACACCGCCTTGGCATGCGGTGAGAATGATCATCCTTCTTTGCGGTCGCCAATCGTCACCCACGACCGATCTTCATCGAGGTCGGAAGCCTGAGAAGATCTGAAGCTTTCCCGGAGTCCGTTCATCTGTTCCGCAACTGAAGGCGGCGTGGCGTTTCACTTCCCGCCGCAGTCCAAGGTCCTACATCCGATCCCAGGCCTTCCAGAAACTCTCGGTCTGCTTCGCGTCCGGCAGAACCTCCAGCAGCACCGTTTCATCCGACTGTTCGATCAGATCGAAGTCATCGGCATTAGTGATGCGGATGTGCTTCATGCCCCAGAGTTTCGCCCAGCCGGAAAGGTCCGCCATTTGAGGATTGGTGAAGCATTCCACCGCCCGTGGACTCATCGCAGAAAGTCGCGGCAGGCGTTCGAAGATGCGGCCACCGTGGTTGTTGATCACCGCCAGAACGCGACCCGAGGTCTCCACCTGATCGAGCACGAAGGGCGCGGCCAGATCGTAGAGCGCCGTGAGATCGCCAATCATTGCCCAGGCCCCGGATTGATCCGCCGTCCAACCGAGCCAGGTGCTGGCCTGGCCGTCGATGCCGTTGGCCCCGCGATTTGCACGGACCATCGTCACCGGACGATCCCACTGCGCGAACGAGTTCCACTCTC
>JANOBS010000558.1:0-6076 GCA_031411755.1 Luteolibacter sp.
GGAAACATCGGCAAGCCCGGCACCGGCGCGAACTCGATCACCGGCCAGTGCAATGCGATGGGTTCCCGCCTGTTCTCGAACACCACCAGCCTGATCGCCGGCCATGAGTTCGCCGATGCGGACCATCGCGCAAAAGTGGCGGATCTGTTAGAGATCGGGATCGAGCGGATCCAGCAGGAGCAGAACTGGGCCTACGACCAGATCATCGACGGCATCGAGAGCGGCGCGATCAAGGGACTGTGGATCATCGCCACGAATCCGAACCACTCATGGATCGACCGCGAGCGTTTCACACGGTTGCGGGAGAAGCTCGATTTCCTCGTGGTCCAGGACATGTATTCGACGACGGACACCGCACGGATCGCAGACCTGCTGCTGCCGGCCGCCGGTTGGGGGGAAAAGGAGGGCACGTTCATCAATTCCGAGCGTCGCATCGGTGTGATCCGTCCGGTGCGCAAGCCGCCGGGCCAGGCGCTTTCGGATTTCCGGATCTTCCGACTGATCGCCGAGGCCTGGGGCTGTGGCGGGATGTTAAAGGCCTGGCAATCACCCGAAGCCGTTTTCAAGCTGTTAGGGAGACTGACCGCGGGGCGACCCTGCGATATTTCCGGGATCAAGGGCTACGAACAGATCGACCGCGAGGGTGGCATCCAGTGGCCCTACCCTGCTGGCACCGAAAACGCGGCAACGGAGCGTCGCCTCTTCGCCGATGGACGCTTCTTCACACCGGATGAACGCGCGAGGTTCCTTTTCGATCCGCCCGCAGAATCGCTGCCGGAACCGACCTCATCGGCTTATCCTTTCCTGCTTCTAACAGGTCGCGGCAGTTCCAGCCAGTGGCACACCCAGACCCGCACGTCGAAGTCGGCGATCCTGCGGAAGCTTTCACCGCAGGAGCTCCTCCTGGAGATCCACCCGGACGACGCGACGGCCTATGGGATCGCCGACCATGACAAGGTGGAAATTTCCAGCCGTCGCGCCTCGATCACGGCGAAGGCCTTCATCACCGGCACCGTCCAGCGCGGTCAGGTGTTTCTGCCGATGCATGAGCCGGAGGTGAACCGCCTGACACACGGCAGCTTCGATCCGCATTCGCGCCAGCCCTCCTACAAGGCCTCGGCTGTGGCATTGAAACGCGGCTGACGATGCCTTAGGACTGAGCGCCATGAGACTGCTTCTCTGCCTCCTCACCCTGACCTCGGCACTGTTGGCCCAGGAACCGGTCCCGCACCTCGCCTCGTCGGCGCGGCTTTTCCTGCGGGTGCCGGACGGCTCGCCACCGATCGGAGAAGTCCGTGTTTCTCCCGGAGTGGCCAGCCCGGGAAACTATGAGCCGACCCCGGAAAAGCGCGAGCGGCTGACCGACATCAATGTGCCGATCCATTGGTGGAGATGGACGAAGGTCGAAGTGAGCTTCACGCCAACTTACGACGGCACGATCGAGCTCGATCTGAACGGCCCGTGGGGCGAGGCGCGACCCGGCGTGCTCCAGCAGATGGAAGTGCTGTGGCAGAATCTTTCCGTCACCGGATCGACTATTGAAAACCCTGGGTTCAAGGTCAGAGGCGAGGGCGCTCCGGAAGGGTGGAAATCTCCCTGGAAGGCTTATCCAGAGCCCAACGGCTGGCCATTTAGAGCCACCGAACCCGCCAAGGGAACCACCTTCGGAGCGTCGTGGCATGGTCGGCCGCTGACCCAGTCGATCCCGGTGAAAAAGGGCGTGTCGATTACCCTGAAGCTCGAAGCGCTGGGTGCCCAGCCACCGGGCTTTGTCGGCATGAAACGACTGACAGGCAGTGGACCCGCGCATCAAGCAGCGGCAAAGCTCAAGCGCGGCGTAAACCTTGGCAACAACTGGGAATCCCCGCCCGGCGAATGGGGCATCAAGTTTGACAAGGCCGATCTCGATCAGATCGCCGCCGAGGGATTCGACCACATTCGCGTGCCAGTGGGCTGGCAGCATCGGCTGAAGGACGGCGCCATCGATCCAGCCTTCCTCGCGGAAATTGAACCCATGCTCCGCCATGCCCTTTCGAAGCGGCTGAGGATTATCCTGAACTGGCAGCATTTCGACGAGCTAAGCCGTGATCCCGAGGGCAAGCGTGCGGAGTTCATGCGGGTCTGGAACCTCATCGCGACTCATTTCAAGGACTGGCCGTCGGAGCTGATGTTCGAACTGATCAACGAGCCGAATACGAAGATGGACGGAGCGGTGATGACCTCCATTTATGCGGAAGCGATCACCACCATCCGCCGCACCAATCCGGGTCGCACGATCCTGGTGGATCCCCCGCAGTGGGCCTCGTGGTCGACGCTCGATCGACTGGTGCTTCCGGAAAAGGACGACAACCTCATTGTCAGCGTCCATTGCTATGATCCCTTCGAGTTCACCCACCAGGGCGCGACTTGGGTAGGCCTGACGGACCTCAAGGGCATCACCTATCCCGGTCCCCCATCAAGCCCGCTGACCCTCCCTGCCTCCCTGCAAGATGCCCCAGATCGCGCGGCCTGGATCAAGGACTACAACCGTTTGCCTGCGGCGGAGAATCCCTGCTCGAAGAGGTCGATCGAACGTGCCCTCGATGAAGCTGTTTATTGGTCGGGCTTCTTTGGTCGCCCAATCCATCTCGGTGAATTCGGCTCCAACCGCCTCGCCGATCAAGCCAGCCGCAACCGTTACGCCCGAGACGTGCGGACCGTCGCCGAAGCCCGCCGCATCCCGTGGACGCTCTGGGAGTGGAAAGCCGGCTTCGGCTACTGGGACCCACAAACGAACAAGCCGCTGCTGAAAGAAGCGCTGTTTGGGAAATAAGTTCCAAGCGCCAAGGTCCAAGTTCCAACAAGCAGAGGAAGAGTCTTCCACGATTCACCATTCACTACTTACCATTCACATCTTCTCAACGTGCCCACGATCCATCACCTCTACACCTCGCCGGGGCACAATTACTTCGGTCATCATGGATTGCCGCCGGGCGAGCACCCGATCGTGGAGCATGACGAGATCAAGCTGCTGGAGGATCGTGGGATCGACGGCGATCGGTTTCTCGACTTCAAGGACAGCTACAAGGGCCAGATCACCTTCATCGATCAGGCGGTGGTCGCCGCCGTTCGGTTTCATGCGATGAATCCCGATCTGCCCGCCTCCTCGTTCCGCCGCAATGTCGTGATCGAGGGCTTGGATCTGAACGCATTGGTCGGGAGACAGTTCCGCCTCGGCAACCTGCTGTTTGAAGGCACACAGGAATGCAGCCCTTGCCACTGGATGGACGAAGCCTGTGGAACACCGGGCACCGAATCTCTCATGAAGGGCCAGGGCGGCTTGCGCTGCCGGATTCTCGAAAGCGGCACGCTGACTCGCGGCGAGATCGCATTTGAAGCGATTCCCTGATACGACAAAGGGCGCAGACCCGGGATAGCGATTGGGTCTGCGCCCTTTTATGCGCATGTTCCAGCTTCCTTGGCGGCCTTTCGTCTGACTTGCTCCCCCCGGATCGGCCAAAACGAATGCCAGCGTCGTAGGCTGGATATGTCGGAAAGATTTTCAGTTCACCGAGGTGGGCTGTCGTCTTTCTTTAGTGATAAGCTGACCCAAAATTTCAGCCTTTGGAAGCATTCTAGGGCCGCAAATTCGGCCAAGTGGTCGCTTTTTCGGCCATGAAACGGGCTTTTTGCAAAAAATTAGGGGATCAGCCACCCAGGTAGCTCATTTCTGCCTTCTGACCGGGTGTCTGGAGGCTACCTCGGAGTTCGGAGTAACGGTCGCCTCGATCCGACCAGATCGCGCCGAACGCGGCGGCGAGGGTGGCATCGTCCGCGCCGCCACGCAGAAGGGCCCGCAGGTCGTGGCCGGTGGCTGCGAAGAGGCAGGTGAAGAGTTTCCCCTCGGCAGATAGGCGCAAGCGGCTGCAATCGCCGCAGAATGGCTTGGTGACCGAGGCGATCATGCCGATTTCCCCCTGACCATCGGCATGCTGGAAACGCAGGGCGGTTTCTCCGGACGAGGTCGGCGGCAGGGTCGTGAGCGGAAACTCGGCGTTCACGCGGTCGAGGATTTCACTGGCGGAAACGACCTCGGAAAGCTGCCAGCGGTTCGTCTCGCCGACGTCCATGTATTCGATGAAACGCAGCGTCACGCCAGCCT
Organism: Luteolibacter sp.; assembly: GCA_031411755.1. Classification (GTDB taxonomy): domain Bacteria; phylum Verrucomicrobiota; class Verrucomicrobiia; order Verrucomicrobiales; family Akkermansiaceae; genus Luteolibacter. The sequence continues at coordinate 4,142 of JANOBS010000558.1, forward strand.
CACGCGCCCAGCGGACCAAGGGCAGGATCTCGCCATCATTCCAGCCACGGCGGACCACGGCATTGACCTTCACCGGCAGCCCGAAGACCTGCGCGGCGGAAATTCCGGCGAGCACGCGGGAGACATCGGCCCCGGTGCCATTGATGCGGCCGAAGATTTCCGGATCGAAGGCATCCAGGCTGACCGTCACGCGCTTCAACCCGGCGAGCGCGAGTCTCTCGGCATGATGCGGCAGCAGGACGCCGTTGGTCGTCATCGCGAGATCGAGATTTCCCGGGATGCTGGCGAGCAAGCCGACCAAGTCCTCGATGCCGCGACGCAGCAGGGGTTCTCCACCGGTGAGGCGGATCTTCGTCACGCCGACCTGAGAAGTCAGCGCGGCCAGACGATGGATTTCCTCGAAGCTGAGCAGCTGGTCCTTCGGCAGGAAAACATGATCCGGGCCGAACTGGTCGGACGGCATGCAGTAGCCGCAGCGGAAATTGCACCGGTCCGTCACCGAGATCCGCAGGTCGCGGAGCGGTCGGTTCAGGCGGTCGGTGAGCATCGGCATGCCGCATCGTTCCGCAGGGCACGCGCCAACCCAACGAAATTCTCTCGCGGTGGCATGGATGAAGTTTCCACTCCCAATGACAACGACTCATCCGCCGGGGGCTTGACGGACAAGGCCCGGCGCGGCATCGGATGCACATGCTTTTCCGCTCGCCGGTGTTCTGGGTCTTGGTGACCCAGATCCTGTTCACCACGTCCGACCTGATCGGGCGCTCGGCGATGAAGACCCATGGCTTCAAGGCCGCGTCGTTTTTCTCGTTCTGGTTTCTCGCCTACTGGCTGCTGCGGCAGTGCGCGATGTTCGGGCAGCTTTATGTGTTCTCAACCTTCCAGCTCGGCCGCAGCATGGCACTCTTCGGCGCGGCCTCGATCGTGCTATCGAACGTCCTCGGCTTCCTGCTGCTCAAGGAGACGCTGAGCCTGCCCGTGTATGTCGGCGTCTCGCTGGCGGTGCTGGCCTTTCTTGCACTGGCCCTGCTGCCTGCCAAGGTCTGACAAGCATGAACGAGCTGATCACCTCCACGGAAGCCTCCGCCCGCATCGTCGCGGCCCTTTCGGCCTTGCCGGAGGAAGCAGTGCCGCTGGCAGAGGCGATCGGTCGAGTTCTGCGTGGGCCGTTGATAGCGGATCGACCGCTGCCACCGTATCGCCGCGCGACGATGGACGGCATCGCGTTTCGATCCGCCTCCACGGAAACTGTTAGAATCGCCGGACTGCATGCGGCGGGCGATCCACCGCCGGGTCGATTGAATGAAGGCGAGGCCTGGGAGATCATGACAGGCGCGCTGGTGCCGGAGGATTGCGATATGCTGGTGCCTTATGAGGAGGTCTTGATCGAAGATGGTCTCGCGACGATTTCAGGCGAGCAGGTGCCTGGCCGTTTCATCCATGAGGTCGGGACGGATGCACAGGAAGGACAGATTCTGGTGAAGTCCGGCACCATCCTCGGTCCGGTGGAAATCGCCATCGCCGCCTCAGTCGGTTTCGGCGAACTGGTCGTTTCCAAGCGCCCCACGATCACCCTTCTCACCACGGGTGACGAAGCGGTGCCGGTCCGCGCGATCCCCCGGCCCTGGCAGATCCGCCGCTCGAACGGGCCGATGCTCGAAGCGATGCTGCGCGGCCTGGGAATGACCGACATCGCGAGCCATCATGTCCCCGATGAAGAAATCCTGTTGGGCAATGCGGTCGACACCGCCCTTTCCAAAAGCGACCTCATCCTCCTCTGCGGCGGCATCTCGAAGGGAAAGCGCGACCACGTCCGCAGCGTGCTCGAAGCCCGACTCGGCCCACCCGCCTTCCACGGCGTCCGCCAACGCCCCGGCAAGCCCCTCGCCTTCTGGAGCGGGCCGCCGCTGGTCTTCGCGCTGCCAGGAAATCCGG
>JANOBS010000559.1:0-1318 GCA_031411755.1 Luteolibacter sp.
CGGGAAACGGCACGGACGCGCTGTGGATGGCGAAGGAAGGCACCTACGACGCCATCATCCTCGACATCATGCTGCCCGGCATGGATGGACTGACGGTTCTGGATGACTTGCGGAAAAACGAGATCGCCACACCGGTGCTGCTGCTGACCGCGCGTGACAGTGTCCCGGATCGCGTGCTCGGCCTGCAAACCGGAGCCGACGATTACCTGCCGAAACCTTTTGCGCTCGAGGAGCTGCTCGCCCGCGTCCAGGCCCTGTGCCGCCGCAACTACGGAAAGCGCAGTAGCACGCTCGTGACCGGCGACCTCGTGCTCGACACCAACGCCCGCACCGCAAGGCGCGGCGATGTTTCCCTCGAACTGACCGCCCGCGAATACGCGCTGCTGGAGTATCTGGCTCTGCGGGCCGGCGAGGTGGTCACACGCACGGAAATCGAGGCACACATTTACGACGAACTCGTTTCCCCGCTCAGCAACGTGGTCGATTCCGCGATCTGCACGCTGCGCGGAAAGCTCGCCGTCGCCCCCGATTCCGCTCCGCTCATCCACACCCGTCGCGGCCAGGGCTATCTGCTCGGAGCACCATGAAATCGATCCGCTCCAGCCTGCTGATCCGCCTTTCGCTGGTGATGGGCATCCTCTTCATCGCCAGCGGGGCCGCGATTTACTCGATCGTCCGCGCCGGAATGATCAGCAACGTCGACGACCAGTTGCGGCTGGCCTCAATCGGCGCGCGGGAATTTCTCGCGCCGGACCGCAAGGCCCAGCGTCCGGCGAAACCGGAGAAGCTTGGTCGACGCTGGTCCGAGTTCGAACATGAAGGTAGCGGCTTGTATTTCCAAGCCTGGGACGTGCAGGGCGAGCTGGCGGCGCGCTCGGAAAGCCTGGGCGAAAGCGTGCTGCCGAACCCCGGAAAGGCCGAGAAGACCGACCGCTTTTTCACGCTCGATCTCCCGGACGGCCGACAACTCCGCGCGGTGCTCTTCGCCATCAATCCGCAGTTGAAGCGTCCGGCCACCGAGTTGGAGCGGGCGGAAAAACCGCGCTCGGTCGTGGTGGCGCGGGATCTGGAGGACGTCGATCGCACGCTCTCGCTGCTGCTCGGAGGCATTGCCGCCTGCGGGGTCTTCGTCGCGATCGGTGGCTGGCTGATGATCAGTCGGGGCCTCCGTCTCGGGCTCGCGCCGCTTTCCATTCTCGGGGAAAAGGCCGCCACGATTCACGCCGAGTCGCTGGCCTCGCGCTTCGATGAATCGTCGCTGCCGGACGAACTGCTGCCGATCGGTCGGCGGCTCAACGACCTGATGGCGCGGCTGGAG
>JANOBS010000560.1:0-1730 GCA_031411755.1 Luteolibacter sp.
CGGGATGAGTCTGGATCCAGGCGTGCTCGATTTGCAGAACAAGGTCGTCTCCCAGTTTGGGCAGTGTGCGGGCCATGCACGAAGACTCCAGTAATCCACCCTGATATTAAAGTCAAAAAGCTAGAAATCTTTGGTATTAGATCAAAAATCATCCGCAACCGAGCCTGGGCGGGTTCCTGCCATCAGACTTCCGATGACTCCATTCATGAGCTTCCAAAGACCGAAGCCAATCAAGGCTGCGCAAATCCAAAGAAGCCGCCCTTGAATGAAATCGAGGCCAAACCAAGAGCCGGCTAAAACCCCGATGCCGACCGCGATCAAAAGCAACCCAAGGCCGATGCGCTTGTGATACTCACGACGGAACGTCGCCACCCTCTCGCGGTGCGCCGTCAAGTAGAGCACCTCCGCTTCCGCACCCTCAACACCGTTGACGCGGAGACGGTCGAAAATGTCCGCACGGTCCTCGCCCCAAAGCACCATCTTCAGGATCGCCTCGTAAAGTGGATGGTTCTCCGGCGCATCCGTCATCTGCCTGTTTCTAAACAGCGTGGTTCAAAGGCTCAACCCAGATTCTTCAGTGCCGATGACGCGTCGCCGAGCTTACTGGTTTTCACGCCGGCCTTGTCCAGGAGGCCGAGCCAGAGCGAGCAGAGCGGCGTGCCTTCGTCATTGACGATGTGGCGGCCGGGGCGGAGTCCGCCGTTGGCTTTTCCGGCCACGACGACCGGGACGTTCCTCGGGTTGTGGGAGTTGCCATCGCGGATCGGCGAGCCGAAGACGATCATGGAATGATCGAGCAAACTTCCATCGCCTTCCTTGATCTCGGCCATGCGGTCGAGCATGCCGGCGTATTGCTCGACGTGCCAGCGGTTGATCTTCTCGTATTGGTCGAGCTTGGTGGCGTCGTTGCTGTGATGGGAGATTTCGTGGTGGCCGCCGTTGACGCCATCGAGGAAGGAAAAGTTCCGGCCGGTGACGTCGTTTCCGAACATGAAGGAGGCGACGCGGGTGGAGTCCGACCAGAAGGCGAGCACCATGAGCTCGGTCATGATGCGGCAGTGCTCGGTATGATCGAAGCGCGCGCGTGAGTTCAGTTCCTCCTCGCGCGAGGCCTTGCCCATACCTTTCGAGATGCGCTTGTCGAGGGCATCCATCTGCTTGAGCAGCTCGGCGGGCAGGTTCTCCCCCGCTCCGAGGGTGGCGGCTTCCTGCTCGATGCGACGCTCCACTTCGCGGATGGATTCGAGATACTGCTCGAGCTTCTGTTGATCTGCCGTGCCGAGTTTTCCTTGGAGGCGCTTGGCATCGGACTGGACGAGATCGAGGACCGACTTGTCAGCCGATGCCTGCTTGGAGCCGTTTCCGGAAGGCGCGCGGAACAGGCGGTCAAAGGCCACACGCGGGTTGATCTCGCAGGGCAGCGGGACGGTGGAAGTTTTCCAGGAAATGTGGGAGCCGTAGAGGCGGGTGTAGTTGACGTTGGTGTCGATGCCGGAGGTGATCGGCTCGGTGCCGAGTTCCAGAGAGGGCAGCTTGGTGCTGTTCCCGATCTGAGCGGCGGCGATCTGGTCCATCGACACGCCGTTGGCATTGATGTCGGAGCCGGTGGTCTTGGTGATCGTGGTGCCGGTGAGCCAACCGGCGGTTTTCACGTAATGGCCATCACCGGTGAATGAGGCCTTGTTCTGGAGGCCGCTGAGTTTGTCCAGGGCCTCGGCCTTCGTCGGAGC
>JANOBS010000561.1:0-5197 GCA_031411755.1 Luteolibacter sp.
GTTTGGCCAGCTCGCCAGAGGCAGTGAATCGACCCACGGCCACCCTTTAGTTTGATACCTTCCCCAGACGTAGCCTCCTGCGAAGGAAATCTGATCTTTGTCTGAGCTGATAAGTGTCTCGGGGAGAATGCGCGAATCCTCATCTAGCTCTGGGAGCCTGCCGAGCGTGTAACCAAGTCGCCAAGGGGATTCGACTGCGCCAACCATTCCAAAGATTTCATTGAATCCGCCGAAATCGTGGATCTCTTTCAGGGCTATTTGCCGACGATTCTCAAGCTCTTGACGCTGAGATTCGTAGTCGCCCTCGTCGGACATTAATTCGAAGTCGTTGTCCGTAAATAGACGCTTGTGCTCATTGACTGGCGCTTTGGGTTTTAGGGCATCCGCTCTGTTTTCGAGCTCCTTGACAGCCGATGGAGGCATTGCCCAGTCAGCTTCAGAGTATTTTTGGTGCTGGGTGATCAATTCTTGAAGGACGTTCCATATCCGCGTTCGCTCATCCTCTGGAAGATTTGTAACAGCATCAGAAGTTAAGTGATCCAGTAGAGACGTGCGTGCTTCACCGGGAAGCTTCGGAATGCGTGGAATTAGATCAGCGAGTCGAACAAAGTCTTCCTTTGCCAATTTGACGGATAGCGCCGCATACGCGGTGACTTGCTTCCAGTATTCCTCGTTTGTTGGGTTCTCGGGCCAATCGTCAGGGATTAGTTTTCTCCACTTTGGTTTGTGAGAACCGCTTGATGATTGATGGGACGAAGGGAGCAACTCCAAGAGGAGTGCCCATCCGATGCCTGGAAAGTCGGTTTGAATTGCAGTAACTGCAGCTATTCGCTTCTCTACCGAGGCACACGTTTGAGGAAGCCACGGACAAAATATGGTAAACAATGAAGCGGAAGGCCTGTTTCCCCAGTTTCCACCCGGATCGATCGCCGCAAGGGCGGAGAGCACAAGGGCTACTCGCGCTAGGTAGTCAGGACCCCATGCCAGATTCTCCAGCGCCCACAATAGGCCTGACATGTAGGTCGCGCCAAAAACACCTGACTCCTCCTCGCCGAACAAAAACTCGAATGGTTTTGAGTCGCTTGCCAGAGAAGATTCACAGTTTGATAGAAACTCGTCGGGAGCAGCTTCTGAAAGCAGAGGGAGAACATCGTTGAGTGTTGCCCATAGAACCGGATCGGCGGGCGATAGCAACTCCCTCACCACTAGGCAAGCGACCAACTGTGCTTTTCCCTCGGAGGCGGAGGAAAGCGCCTCAGGCCTACTTCCGAGCAATGCCAATGTCTCAGCGACTCCTTTCCGAATAATGGAAGAATGCTCCATCTTTTTCCCGTGAACCGTCGCAAATGAACGATCCTCGTGGGGAAGCTCGAACTTCGGATCCCTTTCTCCGAGGATTGCAATCGCCACCTTTTGAAAACGTTCTAAGTGTTCGTCAAAAATTCTCGGCCCTGCCTCTTTCCAGGCCCTCTCTCGGTCAACGACTCGCCACACACCGTTGGCCTGCCTGACCGCTGGGCTATCTTGCAGGGAAAGCTCCTGAAGCTCTTCCCGCCATTTGGCAGTCTTTTCACTCATCGCCTAAGAGGGTGTCGATAGCTTGTTGGTCGCCACTCATTTTTCCATTCCAAGCGCCAATCATTGTTGCATACATAAGAGAACGGGCGTGAGGACCGTTGAATGGGGAAACGGCTCCGGGTTCGGGCGGAGGCGAGGGTGGCGCGATCACTTCTGGCTGGGGTTGGACTTCAGCGGTCGGTGGCTCGAACGCTTCGATTATCTCTGGTGAAAGATTCTCTTTGGTTACAGTCCCAGCATTCTGGTCGTAGGACGCAACCGCTTCAAATACCATCGCCCACAACCCGTCTACATTGTTGCCCGAGGCTTGTCTCAGGTGCGACTTTACGAGTGAGAGCGTGACGCCAGTCTTTACATCGAGATCATACCCGAGAACGTGAAATGATCGCAGAAATCGCCACACCTGTTCATCGGTCAACGCCGTTCCATCGTTAGCTGCGTTCAGCTTATGTCTGAATGCAGCAAGCTTAGTTCTCTTCGTATCGCTGCTAAACTTCGCCGTGGCCACTTGCTCGAAAAAGTCATTCGCATCCTCGCAATGCCGCGCCCACTCTAAAACAAATCGAACGCTCGAGATGTCAGTTGCGCTCATTGGACCGGTAATCAGGGCGATTGCGTCAAGAGTCGGATCGAATAGCTTCGAGTTATTAAAATCCGCCCAGGCCGACGCGATCACCTCGCCAAAGACATCGTTGCCGTCGGTGAACGATATGCTGTGCTTTATTTGAGCGAGGAGTTTGGCGGACCTGTTCGTCGTTGGATCCGTGGTAAAAGCAATAAAGTCGTCGGTGGCGAACCCAGCATACTTGCCCTGTAGTTTCAGTTTTGAGATCGGCCAAGCGCGAATGCATGGAATAATCCCGCCGGTAAGCATCAAGATCACAAACGCGGCTTGAACCTTTACTTCGAAAAATGCTCCGCCTCCTCCTGTCGAAAAAGGATTCGAGATTTCCTTGGTGGTTGGCATGTGGGTGGAGGATGCGTGGGTTAGAATTGACCAGAAAATGCAGCAGCAAGTGTCGATTGGCGGAGGCGGTGGGAGCGGGTGATTTGGCGGTCGAGTTCGGCTTCGAGGTGGTCGATGAGGGTGGTGCGAGCTTCGACTTCGGAGACGATTTGGTGTTGTTCGGCGAGGGGTGGCAGTTGGAGAGGGATTTCGCGAACTTTTGTGAGGTTGAGATTCGGCTGATTTCCTCCTGATGCAGCCTTACGCGTTTGTTCGTAATTCTCCTGAAGACGCATCCGGACAAATGCCCTCAAGGCTTTGGCTTCATCTACAATAATTGCCGCACAGGCTTGATTGCACGTTGCCTGAAACGTGATCTCTGTGACTTGGCCTCTGGTTTTGCCCTCACCATACATCGCTAGTAGCAATGTGCCGGGAGCGAACATTTTCAACCCGGTGCCTAACGCCTCTTGAGTTACAAATTGATCCGCTTGATGGGTAAAGTCATTGCTCGTAGCAGAGCTTGTTAGCCATGGGATAGTCCCGTTTGTCCAATACTCCGACTCACTGCGGTTTGGCGTTTTTCCAGTTTTTACATCAGAAATTTCACCTATCGACAAGCTTTGCCATTCGTCTGATGTAACGTCATTCTTCTCGCGCCAGGCTTGGGTGAATTGGCCGGTGACGGCGGCGGTGAGGACAGATTGGCGGTAGCGTTGGAGGTGGGCTTTGGCGTGGCGCAAGGCGGCGACGCCGGCGTCGATGCGGGAGAAGAGTTCCTCGATCCGGGCGACGATGCGGCGTTGTTGATCTGGTGGCGCGATGGGCAGTTGAATCGCTTTGATCTCGCTCTGATTTAAGCGTGGGCGCCCCACTCCATGGACGATGTCTTTGGTGCGCCGTCTGGTGCCGGGAGAATTCAGGGCATAGACTAGATATTTGACCGAATGTTCGGCAGCCGGCTTGAAGCGGATGCAGTCGGCTTTCACGATCGCCGGTCCAACGAATTCCGGGATGATGCAGGCACGAGGTGGGTTTTCACCCATCCCAGCAATCACGATATCGCCCGCTTGAATCTGATGGCTCTTTAAAGTCCTGAAATGTTCTTCCGAGATGTAGGCACGTGCGTCAAAGAACTCACCCTCACCAATGTTTTGAAGGCGGATGACACGTGGGCCGCTGTCGGTGTAGTGAGCCGTTTTGAGTTTTGATCCGAACGGCCCGTCGACAATTGAACGTGGCTCCTTTGCCGCAAGTTCTCCGACGGTTTGCCATGTCCAACTCGGCGGAAGATCGTCCGCCCCTTCAGGGCTCGGATTCGTTGGGTGGCGGGAACCCAGGGCGCTGCCCTGGGCTGGTATGTTTGGCACCTTTGGGGCTGACGAATCCGTAGGGGATGCGGGACCCGGGGCGCTGCCTCGGGCCAGTTGTTTGTCCCCCTTCGGGGCGTTGGAGGCGGATCGAGCGGGAGGCATCAGGGCGACTTCTTCGCCTTCTTTTTCGCAGTTGCTTTGCGAGCAGCGGTTTTCGCGACCGTGGGAGCCGCCTGCTTCTTCGCCGGGCGTTCGATGAAAGAAATGGACGGCAGCGAGATCATGCCGTGGGAGGAGCGGGCCGTCAGGTTGGCGAGCATCTCACGGCAGGCACCATAGAGGATCGAGGCTCCCGTGATGCAGATCAGGCTTTCGCGATTCTTTTCCGGGTAGGCCTCGTGGATCCGGAAGTAGCCGACTGCGCGGATACGGCCCGTGTAGGGCACCTGGTCCGTCTTTTTCCCGGGACCGAAGGCGACGGTGAGTTCGAGCATCCAGTCGAGCGGGTCCGTCTGGGAGGCTCCCCATGTGCGGTTGAAGTCGAGGCTCAGGGGAGCCTGCGGATTCTCCTCGTCCGCGACGTCGAGATGGATCTCCCGGAACTCGTGGGCGCGGATCGCCAGGGGCGAGGGACTAAGCTGCGTCGGCATTGTCGTCGGAAGCAGTTGAACCGAGATTGAAACCCACCCGACTGACTTCGACCGGAACGGCCCGGACCTTGAACGCGTCGTGGATCTCGTCGCGATCGCAGGAGCCGAAGTGGGCCGCATGGCCGACCGGCGCGAAGTGAAGATGCAGTTCCGCCCCGAGGGCGCGGCCGGAGCGGACGAGCGTCTCGATGGTGAAGTTGTTCGCACCGGTCATCATGGCGGTGATGCGTGAGGGATTGACGCCCATCCGGTTGGCGAGTTCGGAGCGGTTCACGCCTTGCTCCTTCATGAGCCGGAGGATTTCCTCCATGATCATGAGCTTCTTGTATTCTGCCTCCGACTTCACCGACGGAGTCTCGGCGAACAGCTTCGCGAGAGGGTTGTCTCCCTTGCGACGGTTGATGGTGATGTTCATGGGTCAATAATGGTGAGCTCCGCTCCCTGCTTGATCAGGCGGGCGAAGCGATCAAATGCGTCACGCGCACGCTGGATGTCCGTGTTCTGCTCTTTCTTCGTGTTCTTCTTGCCTCCGTTGGTGAGCAGGACCAATTCGGTGCCAACGACGACGCAGTAGAGCCTGATGCCAGATCGTAGTCGGAATTCGTAAAGCTGGCGCGAAGCGTCCAGCAGCTTGAACGTTTCCCGCGGCCCGACCTTCGGCACATCGCAAAGGAATCGGATCTGGCCATCGAGAATTTGGAAGCCCTTGG
>JANOBS010000562.1:0-3876 GCA_031411755.1 Luteolibacter sp.
CTGGTCTGAGCCAGCATCAGCGCCTGCAAGGATCCGCCCGACCAATCGAGGAAAATTTTCCCGGTCGTATGCCCGGAAAGCCAGAACGTGGATCCCATCAACAAGGCCACCGACCAGCCCCAGATCGCCGGGCCAGCCCACTTCGAATTTCCAACCTGATAGATCCCGAACAGCCAACCGAGAAGCGGCAGGCTGGTCCAACCGTAAAGTTGAAGGTTCAAATGCACCGGCACCCATCGGCCATAAGTGGCCTCACCTGCCAGCAGTCCGAGCGTCGGCCAGAGCAACAAGGCCGCCATCCACACTCCGACCGCATTTGCCGCCACCAACCAGCCGAGCGCGTGCTGTGCGGCAGTCACCCGACCTTCACTGGCGTCCTCAAACGCCATCCTCCACCACCTTCCCGTCGCGCATCCGCACCACCCGGTCGCAACGCCTCGCAAGGTCCAGGTCGTGAGTGGCGATGACCAAGGTCTTACCCTGCGACCTCGCCAGATCGAGCAGCAACTCGAAGACCCGCTCGCGATTCGTTTCATCGAGCGCGCCCGTCGGTTCATCCGCCAGCAGGATCGGCGGATCATTCAACAAGGCTCTAACAAGCGAACCGCGCTGGCGTTCACCACCGCTGAGTTCACGGACGCGTCGATCCAGGCGACCCGCGATGCCGGTGGCTTCTGCAAGCTCGCGCACACGAGCCCGGGCGGCGGATCTCGACATGCCCGTGGCCACGGCCGGCACCAGACAATTTTCCTCAAGCGTCAGTCCGGCCACGAGATGGTGAAGCTGAAATACAAAGCCGACTCCACGCCGCAGCAGCTCAAGCCGAGCGGCTTCTCCCGAGGGCGCTTTGCCATCGATTTTCACCATACCACGATCCGGCGGTTCGAGCCCACCGATGACATGTAGCAGCGTCGATTTTCCACAGCCGGACGTCCCGCAGAGCGCGAGCACCTCGCCGCGGGCGATGCTCAGGTTCACGCCCTTCAGCACCTCGATCCGGCCACGGTCGAAGCTCTTCCACACATCCTCCACGGAAATCATCTCACTCATAGCGAAGGGCGTCAGCGGGTTTCAGTCGCACGGCATACCACGCCGGATAAAGCGCACCCAACAAGGCCGTCACCACCGCCAGTCCCATCGCGCTGAGGATCTCGGTGAGGCCGAGACTCGGGTCGATGTAACCTTGAAGCTGCGGCACAAGCTTCAACAATCGCAGGCCAGCACCGCTCAGCACCAGCCCGGCGATCATGCCGATGAAGGAAATCACGAGCGACTCACCAAAGATCATCCGCGCCACCTGGCCTTTCGAGAAGCCGGAGACCCGCACGATCGCCAGTTCACGGATGCGGGAAAAGACCGAGAGGATCATCGTATTGGTCACGCTCAGCCCGCCTAACAGGAATGCACAGCCACCGACCACCCAGGCGGTGGTTTTCAGGATCTTGAACTGCGAGTAGCTCTTGCTGAACTCCTCGTTCTCCAGCGCGCTGAACGACGAATGGTTCGCCTTCATCCACTCCTTCACCTCGGAGGTTTCGTGCCCGGCATTCATCGCCACGCTGACGATCGAGGCCACACCTTCCTTGTGAAAGGCCTTCTGCGCACAAAGCAACGGCATGAACACCCCACCATCCTCGAAGCCATTCTCGGTGCGGACGATTCCCGCCACCGGATACGATTGTTGGCCGAGTTCGAGTTTCTGTCCGGGCTCGGCCTTAAGGAACTCTGCGGCACGTTCACCGAGGACGATCGCATCGCCATCGTCGCGGAAGTCGTTGATCGAACCCTTCACCCAGGTCGCCTTTTTTAACCGCCCATCGCTGGCCCGGATGCCGAAGCAGGTGATCACCGGTCGTTCCGGAGCCGCCACAATGGCGAAGAGCACCGGCTGCGCGTCCTTCACCGCAGGTTGCTTCTCGAGTTCATCGGCCAAGGCAACCGGCACGTTGCTGAAGAAGAGGTCGGAAACATTGCGCTCGAACACCACCAGCTCCGAGTCGCTGCGGAGGATGCGTTCAAACATCCTGACCGCGCCGGAAAGAACGCCGACCACGCTCAGCATCGTCGCCACCCCCAGTGCGATCCCGGTCGCCCCAATCGCCGTGCGCACACGATGGCGCCGCAGGTTGGTGAAGATCAATCGCCAGAGGGACATTCAAAAAGATTCAAGATTCAAGAAGCCAGATTCAAGACAAGATCCGAATCAGATGGCGGCGACGGACTCCTCTTCGGTGGCGGGCCAGGGCGAGGAAACCCTCATGAAAGGCAGCATCCACCAGCGTTCGGGCGGGCCGACCAGACGTTCCTGAATGCGATCACCGATGCCTTGCAGCCGATGAAATCGCTGCGATGCGGCCGTCACGCCTTCGGCCAGCGCAAGGTTCGGACGCCCCATCGCATCGTCGCGACCACTGGTCTTGCCGCTTTCATTCTGCTGGCAAAGCACGTCCTTCAGGTCATCCGCCGCCTGGTAGGCGAGGCCGCGTATCAGCGCGAGTCGATCCAATGCGCAGACCTCACGATCCGAACCGCACCCCACGAGTGCTGGCAACACGACTGGCAGCCGAAGCAGCGTCGCGGTCTTCATCGCCGCCACATTGATCACCTCGCTGACCTCCTGGCCTTCACGCCAGCCGCGAAGATCCTGCGCTTGGCCACCGACAAGACCGGAAAGACCGAGACAGGACTCCACCAGGTCCCCGGCGAGCTTGCGACGTGCGGGACGGACATTGCCGATCCCCTGCCATAGCAATGCATAGCCTCGATTGATTAAGGCCAGTGCCGCCAGGGTGGCGACGCCCTCACCGTGGACCACGTGGATGCATGGCCCTCCACGACGGGTCCTCGCATCATCCATGCTCGGCATGTCGTCGAAGATCAATGAAGCCGAATGCAGGTATTCGATGCCGCAGCCGATTGATCGTGAACGATCTTCCGGCAATCCCATTTCATTTCCAATGTGATAGGCCATCGTCGATCGAACCAGCGAACCAGGGCGCGCCAAAACGTCGCCCAGCGCCGCCGCGAGCCGGGGTTCGACTCGATCCAGACGACCCATGCCGCCTCGATACGCCATTTTCATCACCGCCAGCCCGCAGGCGAAACGGTGGTGCCACCAATGATCGGGTGTCATGAAGGGAGGAATGTCAGTGGCTCACTTCACGTCGCCTTCGAGATGGAAGGAAATCTTCAGCTTCGGATCCACGGTCATCACCGCCATGTTGCGGATGATCGGCAGGCTGAAATCCTGATAGTCGATCCAGACGGAACCATCGATCTTCACGCGATCACCGGACTTCGAGGAGGTGAGCGGAAAGGCGAGGGATTTCGAAATGCCGTGGATCTTGAGGTTTCCCTGGGCCCAGGTCTTCCCGGCCGCATCGGTCCAGGTCTTGGTCATCTCGAACGTGCCTTTCTGGTTCTTGACATATTCCAGCCACTTCAGCATCTCGGCATCGCGCTTGGCATCGTTGGTTTTCAGATCCGAAAAGTCCCACTGCAAGGTGGCGGAGGAAGGCACAAGCGAGGCCGCATCGCCACTGACCTTGGCCTCGAACTTCGAGAGTGAGCCGCTGAAGCTGTGGCCGGTGGCACTGGCGTCGACCTTCACCCAGCTCTTCTGGGCATCGACCGAAAGATCGCCAGCCTCCAAAATGATCGGCGAAAGGGCAGTCAGTAATGAAAATCCAAGTTGAAGGGCTGTTCTCATGGTTATGATGTTTAGCGCTGGCACGGCGGTATTCGTTGGCTAGAATCGTAACGATCCAGTCAGAATCCACACAATCCCTTCTCCACCCGTTTATGAAGCCATTTCAAACAATTCTCAAAATGACGGCAGCCGCCGCCGTGTTCGCAGCCGAGTTCTCGAACGTCGTC